>JANOFM010000091.1:0-57656 GCA_031413635.1 Alphaproteobacteria bacterium
GGCGACAAGCAGGACCATGCCGGCGCCTTGGAAGACGTGGACGTAGCCGGTGTAGAGGATGCGGCCGAGCGCTTCGGTATTCGTGACGCCGCTCGGTGTCGGATTGGCGGCGACGGTGCTTGCGGTTGGGGCGATGACCCACGCGCCGCCGACGAGGACGAGCTCGCCCAGCAAGACCGCGCCCACCGCAAGTCCGATCGGAACGTAGGACAGGGCATCGCGCCGCAGTTCGGTGAAGTCGATGTCGAGCATCATCACGACAAAGAGGAACAGCACGGCGACCGCCCCGACATAAACGACGATGAGCACCATGGCCAAAAACTCGGCCCCCAACAGTACGAACAGACCCGCGGCGTTGAAGAACGCTAGGATTAAAAACAGAACCGAATGCACGGGGTTGCGCGCGCCGACCACCATCAAAGCGGCCACGATCAATACGGTCGAGAACAGGTAGAAGGCGATGGTCGCCAGCAGCACGTCGGTTGTTCCTTCAACTCTCAAGCGCGACTCGGGTGCCGCGGGTTTTTCTAGCGGTAGGGGGCGTCCAACTCCAGGTTCTTGGCAATCTCGCGTTCCCAGCGGTCGCCGTTCGCAAGCAGTTTTTCCTTGTCGTAGAAAAGCTCTTCGCGAGTTTCGGTGGCGAACTCGAAGTTTGGCCCTTCAACGATGGCATCGACCGGGCACGCCTCCTGGCAGAAGCCGCAATAGATGCATTTGACCATGTCGATGTCGTAGCGCGTGGTGCGGCGCGAGCCGTCGTCGCGCGGTTCTGCTTCGATGGTGATCGCTTGGGCGGGACAAATTGCCTCGCACAGTTTGCAGGCGATGCAGCGTTCCTCGCCGTTCGGGTAGCGGCGCAGCGCGTGCTCGCCGCGGAAGCGGGGCGAGAGCGGGCCCTTTTCGAACGGGTAGTTCACGGTCGCCTTGGCGCTGAACAGGTATTTCAGCCCGAGCCAAAAGCCGCCGAGAAAGTCGAGGAGGAAAAAGCCCTTGAGCCAGTTTGTCATGATGTTCCTCAGGGCAACTTGTCGAAGGCCATGAGATAGCCTGCGGTCGCCACGACCCAGAACATCGAGAGCGGCAGGAACAATTTCCAACCGATCCGCATGAGCTGATCGTAGCGGTAGCGCGGGACGATCGCCTTGACCATCGCGAATAGGAAAAACAAGAACCAGATCTTAAGGGTGAACCAGAGGATGCCGGGCACCCAGTTCAGCGGCGCGATGTCGAACGGCGCATACCAACCGCCGAGGAAGAAAATCGACATCATCGCGCACATCAGAACGATGTTGGCGTATTCGCCCAGCATGAACAGCAAATAGGGCGTCGAGGAATATTCGGTCATGTAGCCGGCGACGAGTTCGGATTCCGCCTCGGGCAGATCGAAAGGGGGGCGGTTGGTTTCGGCGAGCGCCGAAATGAAGAACACGATTGCCATCGGAAAGAGGTGGCTGAACAGATACCAGTTCTGCATGCCGCCGGACTGCGCCTCGATGATCGTCGACAGATTCAGCGATCCAGCGGTAAGAAGGACGGTGATGATGACAAAACCGATCGAAACTTCGTACGAGACCATTTGCGCCGCCGAGCGCAGGGCGCCCAGGAACGGATATTTCGAGTTCGATGCCCAACCGCCCATGATGATGCCGTAGACGCCGAGCGAGGAGATCGCAAAAATGTACAATACACCGACGTTGATGTTGGAGACGACCCAGCCGGCGTCGACGGGAACCACAGCCCAGGCTCCGAGCGCCAACGTGACCGTGAGCCACGGCGCCATCATGAAGACGATCTTGTTTGCACTCGACGGGATGACCAATTCCTTGAAGACGAACTTGAAGAAATCGGCGAACGATTGCAGCAGGCCGTAGGGACCCACGACGTTCGGACCCCTTCGCATTCCGACGCCGGCCCAGACTTTGCGGTCCAAGAGCAGGAGAAAGGCGATCATGATGAGCAGACCGACCAGGAGCCCGACCATCGCCGCAATTTGAAACAGCACATCAAGCCAGAAAGCGTTGGTCCAGTAGAAATCGTTGAGCCAATCCGTCATCGCCCTACTCCGCTGCCTGCGCGGTGCGCGGTTTGACGAACAACATGCTGCACTCGGCCATGACGTGGCTGGCGCGCGCTATAGGGTTCGTCAGGTAGAAATCCGCAACCGGATACTGGAATGGGGTCTTGGTGATCGTGCCGGCGGCGCCGATATTGGTCCAGATCGCCGGATCGGCGCTTGCGTGTTCCGGCGCGCGATCTGGCTTTGCGAAATGCGGAGCGTCGACGAGCATCGCTTTGCGCAGCGTCGCCATGTCGTCATAGGGCAGCGGCTTGGCAAGGACGCCCGACAACGCTCGCACGATCGTCCAGTCTTCGCGAGCGTCCCCCGGTGGAAACGTGGCGCGAGCCGCGAATTGCACGCGGCCCTCGGTGTTGACGTAGGTTGCGTTTTGCTCGGTGTAGGCCGCACCGGGCAGGACGACATCGGCGCAGTGCGCGCCGGCGTCGCCGTGACTACCTTGATAGATCACAAAGCCTTTGCCCAGCTTCTTGGTGTCGATTTCGTCGGCGCCGAGCAAATAGACGACGTCGAGGTCGCCACGCGTCGCCGCCTCGAGGATTGCGATCGTGTCGCGTCCGCCCTTTTGGGGCAAGAAGCCGAGATCGAGCGCGCCGACGCGGCCGGCCGCCGTGTGTAGCACGTTGAAGCCGTTCCAGCCACCCTCTCCCGCCGGTCCGATCATGCCGGTATTGCGCGCGATCTGTGCGGCTGCAGCCAGGATCGCCGCGCCGTCCGGGCGCGCGAGCGCGCCTTGGCCGACGATCAGCATCGGGTGCTTGGCGTTCTTCAGCGTATCGAAGGCGCCGTGTTTGCCGGCCGCGATGTCGAGTAGATCGGCAGGATTGTTGTCGAGGTCCGTAACGCCGTAGGTCAGATCGAAGCGCGGTCCAATTCGCATAATCTTAAGGTCGTTGCGGAGCCAAGATTTGCGGATGCGGGCGTTGATGATCGGCGCTTCCCAGCGCGGGTTCGTGCCGATGAGCAGCAGCGCGTCGGCGGATTCGATGCCGGCAATCGTCGTGTTGAAGAGATAGCCATGGCGTGGGCCGTGGCCGAGCTTGGCGCCGTCTTGGCGGCTATCGATGTTGGCGACGCCGAGCGAGAGCATCAAATCCTTGAGGGCCTTCACCACTTCGGCACCGACGAGGTCTCCCGCGATGGCGGCGATGCGTTCGGGCTTTGTTGCGCGGATGCGGTCGGCGATCAACGCGAAGGCGTCGTGCCAGCTCGCCGGCTGGAGCTTGCCGTTCTTGCGGATGTAAGGCGTGTCGAGGCGCTGGCGGCGAAGGCCGTCCCAGACGAAGCGGGTTTTGTCGGAGATCCACTCTTCATTCACGTCTTCATTCACGCGCGGCAGGAAGCGCATAACTTCGCGTCCACGCGAGTCGACGCGGATGGCCGAGCCGACTGCGTCCATCACGTCGACGGATTCGGTTTTGGTCAGCTCCCACGAACGTGCGTTGAATCTGTAGGGCTTCGAGGTCAGGGCGCCGACGGGGCAAAGGTCGATGACGTTGCCGGAGAGTTCGGACGAGACCGCGCGTTCGAGATAGGTCGTGATCTCCATGTCTTCGCCGCGGCCGGTCGCGCCAATGTCGTCGACACCGGCCACTTCGGCCGCGAACCTCACACAACGCGTGCAGTGAATGCAGCGCGTCATGATCGTGTTGACCAGCGGCCCCATGTTCTTGTCGGTGACGGCGCGCTTGTTCTCTTCGAAGCGGTTGAACTTCGCGTGACCGTAAGCGATCGCTTGGTCCTGAAGGTCGCATTCGCCGCCCTGATCGCAGATCGGGCAATCGAGCGGGTGGTTGATGAGCAGGAACTCCATCACGCCTTCGCGCGCCTTTTTCACCATCGGCGATTTTGTGCTGACGACGGGCGGCTCGTTGTTCGGGCCCGGGCGACAATCGCGCACGCCCCAGGCGCACGACGCGACCGGCTTGGGCGAGCCCTTCAGCTCGACGAGGCACATGCGGCAATTGCCGGCGATCGACAGGCGCTCGTGGTAACAGAAGCGCGGGATCTCGGCGCCCGCGGCTTCGCACGCCTGAAGCAGCGTGTAATCCGCAGGGACATCGATCTCCTTGCCGTCGACGATGAGTTTGGTCATTGCCCTACTCCGCCGCGATCAGCGCGGATTTGCCCGCGCGTTTGGCGTTGATGCGTCGTTCGATCTCGGAACGAAAGTGGCGGATCAGGCCCTGGATCGGCCATGCCGCCGCGTCGCCGAGAGCGCAAATCGTGTGGCCTTCGACTTGGTACGTCACCTCGAGAAGCAGATCGATTTCCCTGGCTTCGGCTTCGCCGGTGACAAGGCGTTCCATGACGCGCCACATCCAGCCGGTGCCTTCGCGGCACGGCGTGCACTGGCCGCAAGATTCGTGTTTGTAGAAGCGGGCGAGGCGCGCGATCGCCTTCACGATGTCGGTCGAGCGGTCCATGACGATGACGGCCGCCGTGCCGAGGCCCGACTTCACGTCGCGCAATGAATCGAAGTCCATCAGGACCGTATCGCAGATCGACTTGGGCAGCAGCGGAACGGACGAGCCGCCAGGAATGACGGCGAGCAGATTGTCCCAACCGCCGCGCACGCCGCCGGCATGCATTTCGATTAGGTCGCGCAAAGGGATGCCCATCTCCTCTTCGACGTTGCAGGGCCGGTTGACATGGCCGGAGATACAAAAGACTTTTGTGCCGGTATTGTTCGGGCGACCGAGGGCGGAGAACCACGCTGCGCCGCGGCGCAGGATCGTGGGGGCGACCGCGATCGACTCGACGTTGTTGACCGTCGTGGGACAACCGTAGAGGCCAACATTTGCCGGGAAAGGCGGCTTGAGGCGCGGCATGCCCTTCTTGCCTTCGAGGCTTTCGAGCAGGGCTGTTTCTTCGCCGCAGATGTAGGCGCCGGCGCCGTGGTGAACGTAGCAGTCGAAGTCGTAACCAGAACCTGCCGCGTTCTTGCCGAAGAGGCCGGCGGCGTAGCATTCCTCAATCGCTGCTTCGATCGTTTGATACTCGCGCCGGAATTCGCCGCGCACATAGATGTAGCTGGCGTGCGCGCCCATGGCGAAAGAGGCGATCAGGCAGCCTTCGAGCAATGTGTGCGGATCATGCCGCATGATGTCACGGTCTTTACAGGTGCCCGGTTCGGATTCGTCGGCATTGACGACGAGGTAGGACGGGCGCCCGTCCGATTGCTTGGGCATGAACGACCATTTGAGGCCGGTCGGAAAGCCCGCGCCGCCGCGACCGCGCAGGCCCGACTTTTTCATCTCGTCGACGATCCAGTCGTGGCCTTTTTCAATCAGCGCCTTGGTGTTGTCCCAGTTGCCGCGTTTGCGCGCTGCCGCCAGGCGCCAATCGTGGACGCCGTAGAGGTTGGTGAAGATGCGGTCATTATCGGCGAGCATTAGCCACCCTTCGCGCCGGTAAAGAGGTTGGGATCGGTCAGCGTCTGCGGGCCGCCTTCCGGCGCTGAGGTTTGGCGTCCGATCTGCGAGCCAGGCTTGGGCTCGCGGCCGAGGCGCAAGTCGTTGATAATCGCTTCGGTGCGCGGGCCGTCGAGGTCTTCAAAGAAGTCATCGCGAATTTGGACGACAGGCGCGTTAACGCAGGCGCCGAGACATTCGACTTCCATCCAGGAGAATTTTCCGTCGGCGGAGACCGTTTCGGGCTGCGGATGGATGTGTTTCTTGCAGGCTGCCATAACGGCGTCGGAGCCGCGCAGCCAACATGGCGTCGTCGTGCAAACTTGGATCAAGTTTGCCCCGGTCGGTTTCAAATTGAACATCGTATAGAAGGTCGCGATCTCGAGCACGCGGATCGGCGACATTTGCAGCATCTCGCCGATGACGCGGATCATGGGCTCGGTGACGTGGCCGCCATTCTGTTCCTGCGCGCGCCAGAGCAGCGGCACGACAGCGGAAGCTTGGCGGCCGTCGGGGTATTTCTTGATTTGCTTGCTCGCCCACGCTTGGTTCTCGGGCGTGAAGGCGAAGGACGTTGGTTGTTCGGGTGCGAGACGGCGGAGGCTCATCTGTCTATCTCCCCGAACACGATATCGAGCGAGCCCAGGATTGCCGAGACGTCGGCGATCATGTGGCCTTTGCAGAGGAAATCCATCGCCTGCAGATGCGGGAAGCCCGGGGCGCGGATTTTGCAGCGGTAGGGTTTGTTCGAGCCGTCGCTGACGAGGTAGACGCCGAACTCGCCTTTGGGCGCCTCCACCGCGGCGTACACTTCGCCTGCGGGTACGTGATAGCCCTCGGTGTAGAGCTTGAAGTGATGGATCAGCGCTTCCATCGACTGCTTCATCTCGGCCCGCTTGGGCGGCACGACCTTTCCCGAGGTCTCGTGCACCGTGCCTTTCGGCATTTTTTCGATGCACTGCTTCATGATCTTGACCGATTGGCGCATCTCTTCGATGCGGCATAGATAGCGGTCGTAGCAATCGCCGTTCTTGCCGACGGGAATGTCGAAGTCGAGATCGGAATAGCACTCGTAGGGTTGCGCACGGCGTAGGTCCCAGGCCATGCCCGAGCCGCGAACCATGACGCCGGAGAAGCCCAACGCGAGCGCGTCTTCGGCTTTCACGATGCCAATGTCGACGTTGCGTTGCTTGAAGATACGGTTGTTGGTGAGCAGACCTTCGATGTCGTCGATGACTCTCGGGAAGTGTTCGCACCATTTGTAGATGTCGTCGATCAGGGCTTGCGGCAAGTCCTGATGCACGCCGCCCGGACGGAAATAGGCCGCGTGCATGCGGCTGCCCGACGCGCGCTCGTAGAAAATCATGAGCGATTCGCGTTCATCGAAGCCCCACAGCGCGGGCGTCATGGCACCCACGTCCATCGCCTGGGTCGTGGTGTTGAGGATGTGCGACAGTTGGCGGCCGATTTCGCTGTAGAGGACGCGAATGTACTGCGCGCGCGGCGGGATCGCGATGCCGCAGAGTTTTTCAACGGCAAGCGCGAAGGCGTGTTCCTGGTTCATCGGCGCGACATAGTCGAGCCGGTCGAAATAGGGCACGGCCTGCAAATAGGTCTTGTGTTCGATCAGCTTTTCCGTGCCGCGATGGAGCAGGCCGATATGCGGGTCGACGCGCTCGACGATTTCGCCGTCGAGTTCGAGCACAAGGCGCAGCACGCCGTGAGCCGCCGGATGTTGCGGCCCGAAGTTCAAGTTCATGTTGCGAATTTTGGACTCTGGGGCGGCGGTCATGGCTTGGTCGCCTTTTCGTCGCCGGGGAGAATGTGTTTGGCGCCTTCCCAGGGCGACATGAAATCGAACTTGCGGAAGTCTTGCGTCAATTTCACGGGCTCGTTGACGACGCGCTTTTGTTCTTCGTCGTAGCGCAGCTCGACGAAACCGGTGAGCGGGAAATCCTTGCGCAGCGGATGGCCGACGAAACCGTAGTCGGTCAGCAACCGGCGCAGGTCCGGGTGGCCCGAGAATTGGATGCCGTACATGTCGAACGCCTCGCGCTCGAACCAATTGGCTGCGGGCCAAACCGCGGTCGCGCTGGGGACGGGTTGGTCTTCGCCGGTTTCGATCTTGACCCGAACGCGATGGTTCCGGTGCAGACTGAGCAGGTGGTAGACGACGTCGAAGCGCTTCTCCCGGTTCGGGTAGTCGACGCCGCAAATGTCGATGAGTTGCGAGAATTTGCAGACCTGATCGTCGCGCATAAACGTCAGCAGGCCGATGATGGTGTCGGGCGCGGCCGCCAGCGTCAGTTCGCCATAAGCGATTTTCGCTGCGACGCCGAAGCCGCTGCGCTTGGTCAGAATGTGATCGCTGAGTTTTTGGAGTTCGTCGGCCATCGTTGCTCAGCGGATGATGTTGCCGGTGCGGCGGATTTTTTTCTGCAACAGCATGAATGCGTAGATCAAGGCTTCAGCCGTCGGCGGACAGCCGGGGACGTAGATGTCTACCGGTATGATGCGATCGCAGCCGCGGACCACCGAGTAGGAATAGTGATAGTAGCCGCCGCCGTTGGCGCAGCTGCCCATCGAAATGACGTAACGCGGTTCGGGCATCTGGTCGTAGAGTTTGCGGATCGGGGCCGCCATCTTGTTGGTCAGCGTTCCGGCCACGATCATCAAGTCCGACTGGCGCGGCGAGGCGCGTGGCGCGGCACCCAGACGTTCGATGTCGTAACGCGGCGTGATGACCTGCATCATTTCAACCCCGCAACACGCGAGCCCGAACAGCATCGGCATGATCGAGCCGGTTCTGGCCCAGGTGATCAAATCGTCGGCGCGGGCCAGCATGAAGCCCTTGTCGGCCAGGGCTTCGCGCGCGTTGAGGAAGAACGGGTCGTTGGGGTCGACAGGACCCGCGCCTTCGACGCCGGACCGGGCGGCGCTCATCGCAGGGGGGTGGATCACTCCCATTCGAGTGCACCCTTTTTCCATTCGTAGATGAAGCCGACCGTCAGAATGCCGAGAAAGCTGATCATCGACCAAAAGCCGAAGGGGCCGATTTCCTTCAGGACGATCGCCCAGGGAAACAGAAAGGTCACTTCGAGGTCGAAGATTATGAAGAGGATCGCCACCAAGTAGAACCGCACGTCGAATTTCATGCGCGCGTCGTCGAAGGGCGGGAAGCCGCACTCATAAGCCGACAGCTTTTCAGGATCCGGGTTGTTCGGCGCCACGATCAGGGGGAGGACAAGCAGAGCAAGTGCCAGCACCCCTGAAATGCCTAGGAAGATCGCTATCGGCAGAAATTCGATGAGAATGTCGGTCATGGGTGCCCAGCCGAACGCCCGCGGGTTCATGCGCCCACGAAGTGCCCTGCCCCTCTCAGATCGAGTGACGGCTTGCGAGGTGGGCCGTTCCCTGTCGGTTCGGCAACCCGCCCGCCGGAATCGAACAAATCAGTCAGTTCCGGGCCGGAACGTAAAGATTGTGCATCGCAAAGCAAGCGAATAGGCGTGCGCTTTGTGCGACAGTTTCGGATGAGAAGCCGGTGGGATTTGCGGGTCCGCAGGTTGCGGCGGGCCAGCCTCGGTGGTGCGCGGCAATTCCGGCTAAAGTCGTTTCTTCGCGAATGCGCGGCCGGAAGGGCTCTTGAGGTACCGCTCAAAGGCGACTGCTTTCTTTTCTGCGTCAAAGGCCACATATGTTTGACGCTTCCAAGGAATGAATTTAGCGGTGTGGTTGACCTCGTCGGCATTGCGACGTTTGAGCCTGGCGCGGAGATCGGCGGTCATGCCTGTGTTGTGGCGCCCTGGGAACGCGCTGCTTTCAAGGATGTAGACATACTTCATTTGTCAGTCGACCACGCTTGCGGCTGAAATCATCGCGGGTCATTTTATCTGGGCTGCAGGCTGGCTTGCCAAGCCGTAGCTCGCGGGTGCAGGGCCCGCCTTCGCCCGAGTGGGCTACGGCGTGGCAGCCTTCGAACGCTTCGCGAGCGAAGGCTGGCGGGAGCGACGGGGCTCGAACCCGCGACCTCCGGCGTGACAGGCCGGCGCTCTAACCAACTGAGCTACGCCCCCGCAAAGGGCAAAAGGGCGGCCCAGTAGCTCTGGTCGCCGAAGAGGCGTCGGTGTACTGAACGGGCTTCTGGGTGTCAAGCAAACCGCCAAGAATCAGGCAAAGCGACGCATGGCCGAAACCTACAACGAACCCGACAAGCTCAAGCAGTACTTCGCCGCTCTCGAAGCCAACCTTGAAAAGGCAACGGGCAAGACGTTGGACCAGTGGGCCAAAATCGCCAAAGCCTGCCCACATACCAGGCCGCGCGAGCGGCTAAAATGGTTCAAGGATCAGCATGGGCTTGGGCAATCGCGCGCAAGTTTGGTGCTATGGCGCGCCTTCGGCAACGGCAGCATGGGCGAGGAAGACCCGAACGAGCTCGTCGATGCGTTGTTCGCGAAGAGTTTCGCCGAGCAGCGTACGATATACGACAAGGTCACGGCCTTTATCGAGAGGATCGGCGAAGGCACGATCAGTCCGCGCAAGGGTTATGTCGCACTCTATCGCCTGAAGCAGTACGGCGCGATCAAACCAAGCAAGCAAGGATTGTTGGTCGGCTTGGCGCTGCGGAAGTACCCGAAGAGCGCGCGGCTTATCGACGTGAATAACCTCGGCGGAGGCGAGCGCAACAAGAAGGCGCTGGTGCTGATGTCGGCGAAGGACCTCGACGCTGAAGCGAAGGATCTGATCAAGGCCGCTTGGGCTGAGAGTTGATGGGCCGTCGCCTCTTCGACGCAAGCCAGTACAATTGGTCGAAGCCGGTCGACAGTTTTTGGGAAACTGCTCGAGAATCCCTCCCCCAAGTCGATGCCCCTGCCCTGGAAAGCGATGAAAGCACCGACGTCGCGATCATCGGCGGCGGCTATTGCGGGCTGTCGGCGGCCTATCATCTGGCGCGCGCGGGTATCGAGGCGCGCGTGTTGGAAGCTGGCGCGATCGGTTGGGGTGCTTCGGGGCGCAATGGCGGCTTTTGCAGTATCGGGGCGTCATTCCTGGGGCCATCGGAACTTCTAAGCGCCTATGGCGAAAGCGAGACGTTGGCGTTCTATCGCGCACTCGTCGATGCGGTGCGGTTGGTGGAAGGTCTGGCCACCGAAGAGCGGTTCGATCTCGGGCGGCAAGGCAACGGCGTTTGGACGTTTGCGCATAAGGCGAGCCGCCTAGATGACCTCCAGACACAGGCTGAAGTGATGACGCGCGTCGGCGTTTCGGCGCGGATGGTCGCCCCGTCAGAGTTCGAAGCGCAAGCGTTCGGTTGCGGCGAGCAGTTTGGCGCGGTGCACGAGGCTTTCGGGTTCGGCCTTCATCCGCTCAAGTATTGTCTCGGGTTGGCGCAAGCGGCGCGTGCTCTTGGTGCGCGATTGCATTCACTGTCGCGCGTGTGCAGTTGGCGTCGCGAAGGCCGCGATCATCGGCTTATCACGGAGAACGGATCGGTGCGCGCGAAACGCGTGATCGTTGCGGCAAACGGATGGCTGCCTGAGGATCTATTTCCGGACCTTCATGGACGCATTTTGCCGCTGTTGTCGAACATCATTACGACGCGCCCATTGCGCGAGGAGGAACTGAAGAGGCAGAGCTGGCGCAGCCAAGATCCAGCGTCGAATACGCGGGCGCATCTGGCCTATTTGCGTCTGCTGCCGGATCGGCGGTTGATGTTCGGCGGGCGCGGCGACACGACCGGTTCGCCCGCTGGCGGCGACGCGATGCGGCGGCTTCTCACGAGGCGGATGAGCAAGATGTTTCCAGCGTTCGAGGGTGCCGAGGTCACGCATTCATGGCGCGGGTTCATTGCCGCGACGATGCGCCTAACGCCGTCAGTCGGCGAACTGCCGGGCGATCCGAGCATTTCGTTTGCCTTCGGTTGTCACGGCAACGGCGTGGCCTTTATGACCTGGGCAGGGCGCGAGTTGGCGAATCGTATCGCGGGGACAGCGGGTGAGTTGCCGGCACCGGTGCGCGGGCTTCCCGATCGCTTTCCCCTGCCCGCACTGCGTTTGTGGGGGTTGAGGGTGATGCTGGCGCGCGCGTGGGTCGAAGACGCGATCTTGTGATCAAGGCGTTCCGGCAGCCACGAAATTTTTGTAATGCGCTATTTGTTCGGACAAGACGCCGTCGACCGCCTTCGATATCCCCTCGAAGTTCTTGTCGTCGCGTCCGCCTACGTCGTAGCGCAAGGTCATCGTCGTGATGTCCACATTCTTTGCGGTCTGAAACTTCACGGTCATTGAGCCTGCGACGCCCATGAATTGCAGCGGGCCTAACCCACCCGTGAAGACCAACATGGCGCCGGGAGCCGCGTGAACGATGTCCATGTGCCTTACGAAACCGCCGTTCGGCAGCGCTTCGCACCAGCAACCGCCGGGCGCGGTGTCGATGGTGATGTTTTTGGCGTCGCCCGAGAAGGAGTGCGAACTCGCCCACCAGGCGCCGATCTTCGTGAACGCGTCGTAGGCGGATTTGGCGTCGGTCCTGAGCTCGACCTGATGTTCCACCACGAAGCCTGTCGCGGATTTTGCGACGACTTTGGCGTTGGCGACTGTCGCAAGCGTCAAGCACAAGACAAGGCCGAGAGCGAATGAAGCGTGCGACGTCATGAAATACTTCTCCCTGGTGCAGTCCCCCTTCGCCCAAGTGGGCTTCGGGCGACACGCCTTCGCCAAATCGCCTTCGCGCGTCTTACGCCAAGTGCCGTAAGCCACCCGAAGCCGAAGGCGAAGGGTGGTGGGCGATGACGGGCTCGAACCGCCGACATCATCGGTGTAAACGATGCGCTCTACCAACTGAGCTAATCGCCCGGCTGCCGGGATAGCAGAGGTGTAGGTCCCCGCAAAATGCAAGGGCGCGGACTTCGGCCCGCGCCCTTGGATATCTGCCAATCAATTAGACGTTGACGGCGTCTTTGAGTTGTTTGCCGGCTCGGAATTTCGGCTGTTTGGAGGCTGGAATCTTGATTTCCTCGCCCGTGCGCGGGTTGCGGCCCGTTCCGGCCTTGCGATTGGTCACCACAAAGGTGCCAAAGCCCACGAGGCGGACTTCGTCACCGCCCTTCAAAGTGGCGGTCACGACTTCGAGCGTCGCGTCGATGATCTTCTCGGCTTCAGCCTTGGGCACGTTCGTCTTTTCAGCGACGGCCGCGACCAGATCGTTCTTGTTCATAGGTCCTCGCGGTGAGTGTGGGAAAACGGGAAAGGGCGGTTTGCCCGGGGAACTTAGGGCCGGGAATTTAAGGGCTGTCACAGCCCTGTCAAAGGAAATCGGCGGATTTCTGCGACAATTGGCCCTGGATAACACTAGGGGTCGTTGGATAACTCCAACAACCCCCAGGATACTGCACTTTTCTTTGCAGCGAGCTAGTGAGCGACCACTCCGTCACGGTCGTCGGCCTCGGCGGCTTTGGCCGGGCGATGATGGTCCTCAATGGGTTCTTCCCAGGTGACCGGGATGGGCGCGCGGACCAAAGCGTTGGCCAAAACCTCGTCAACTGTCGCAACCGGAATGATTTTCAAACCCTTGAGAACGTTGTCCGGAATATCGGCCAAGTCCTTCTCGTTCTCGGAAGGGATGAGAACCGTCGTAATGCCGGCGCGGAGTGCCGCCAAGAGCTTTTCCTTGAGGCCACCAATGGGCAAAACCCGCCCACGAAGGGTGACTTCCCCCGTCATGGCAACTTCCCGGCGGATCGGAATGCCGGTCAAAACCGACACGATTGCCGTCGTCATGGCAACGCCTGCCGAAGGGCCATCCTTGGGGGTCGCACCCTCGGGCACGTGAACATGGATATCGCGCCGGTCGAACGTCGGCGGCGTGACGCCGATCGAGAGGGAACGCGAACGCACATAGGAGCGTGCGGCGTCGATCGATTCCTTCATCACATCGCCGAGCTTGCCGGTCGTCTGCATGCGGCCCTTGCCCGGAAGCATGACAGCTTCGATCGTCAGCGTGTCGCCGCCGACTTCCGTCCAGGCCAGACCCGTGACGACACCGACTTGGTCCTCGCCCTCCATCTCGCCGAACCGGA
The DNA here is from genome assembly GCA_031413635.1 of Alphaproteobacteria bacterium. Lineage (GTDB taxonomy): Bacteria > Pseudomonadota > Alphaproteobacteria > Micropepsales > Micropepsaceae > SZUA-430. Next base: position 13,568 of record JANOFM010000091.1, read on the forward strand.
ATTTGCGCACGCCGGCGTATTTTTCCAGGTTCTTTTGCGTGACCGTAACGGACTTCGCCTTTTTCGAAATTATTTCGCGCACCGCCTTGCGGGCTAACCCCGCGAGCTCGCGCTCAAGATTGCGAACGCCGGCCTCGCGCGTGTAATAGCGGATGAGGTCCAAAAGTGCGGCATCGGCGATCGACCACTCGCCTTCTTTCAACGCGTGCGCTTCGATCTGTTTGGGCAGAAGGTGGCGCTTGGCGATTTCCGCTTTCTCATCCTCCGTGTAGCCGGGGATGCGGATAATCTCCATGCGGTCCATCAACGGCTGCGGCATGCGCAGCGAATTCGCCGTCGTGAGGAACATCACGTCGGAGAGATCGAAATCGACTTCGAGATAGTGATCCTGAAAGGTGGCGTTTTGCTCCGGATCCAACACTTCCAGCAATGCCGACGACGGGTCGCCGCGCCAATCGGCGCCGAGTTTGTCGATCTCGTCGAGCAAGAACAGCGGATTGGCGGACTTCGCCTTCTTCATGCCCTGTATGACCTTGCCGGGCATCGAGCCGATATAGGTGCGGCGATGGCCGCGGATTTCCGCTTCGTCGCGCACGCCGCCGAGCGACATGCGAACGAATTCTCGCCCCGTCGCGCGCGCAATCGACTTGCCGAGCGAGGTTTTGCCTACGCCGGGCGGGCCGACCAGGCACAGAATTGGACCGCGCAGGCGCCCTGCGCGTTGCTGGACCGCAAGGTATTCGAGGATGCGTTCCTTGACCTTTTCAAGCCCAAAGTGATCGTCGTCGAGGACCTTTTCGGCCTCGTCGAGATCTTTCTTCACGCGGCTTTTTTTGCCCCAGGGTAGCGAAAGCATCCAGTCGAGATAGTTGCGCACGACCGTCGCTTCGGCCGACATCGGCGACATCTGGCGGAGCTTGCGCATCTCGGCCATGGCCTTGTCGTTTGCTTCCTTCGACAGCTTCGTTTTTTTGATGCGGTCTTCGAGTTCGCCGAGTTCGTCGCGCTGTTCCTCGCCTTCGCCGAGCTCTTTCTGAATGGCCTTCAGTTGCTCGTTCAAATAGTACTCGCGCTGCGTCTTTTCCATTTGACGTTTTACGCGCGTGCGGATTTTGCGCTCGACCTGGAGGACGCTCATCTCGCCTTCCATCAGGCCAAAGACTTTTTCAAGCCGCTCGGTCACGCTGGTCGTTTCCAGCAGAGCTTGCTTGTCTGCGATCTTGACCGTGATGTGCGAGGCGATCGTATCGGCGAGCTTGGAGGGATCGGTGATCTGCTGAACCTCGGTCTGCGACTCGGGCGGCAGCTTTTTGTTGAGCTTCAGATAGGTTTCGAACTGCGTCGCTGCCGAGCGGGTCAGCGCTTCGACTTCACGCTCATCGGCGATCACGTCGGGCAACAGTTCAGCTTCGACCTGGAAGAAATTCGCATTCGGCAGAAAGCGCTTGATACGCGCGCGCTGTTTGCCTTCGACGAGTACACGGACGGTTTGGTCCGGCAGCTTCAAGAGCTGCACGACCGATGCCAGCGTGCCGATGGTGTAAATATCGTCTTCGCCGGGATCGTCCAAGGCCGGATTCTTCTGCGTAACCAGCAAGATCTGCTTTTCCTCAAGACCTACGTCTTCAAGGGCGCGCACCGATTTTTCGCGACCCACAAACAAGGGAACGATCTTGTGCGGGAAGACGACGATGTCGCGAAGCGGCAATACGGGAAACACGAGCGGAGCGTTGGTGCTGCCCTCATCGTTCGTGCTCGTCATGAGTGACCTGCCTTTCAGTAAGGTGAAGCGCCGAGTCTTGAATTCAAGACCTACAAACTTGCTTTCAGCCGGTTTGCGGTTTCGAATCCGGACCTCGTGCCGGAAATGTTAACGAATGACAGAGGTGGATGCGACCAGCCACGGCTTCAAGGTCTTGAAATTCTCAGACCCAGGACCGAACGCAACCTAACTCAAGACGCGGCAGACGCCGCCTCGCCCCGCTTGTCCGCATAAATCAGAAGCGGACGCGCGCGGCCCTCGGCCACCTCGCCGTTGATGACGACTTCCGACACACCGCGCATACCCGGCAGGTCGAACATCGTATCGAGCAATATGGTTTCCATGATCGAACGCAACCCGCGCGCACCGGTTTTGCGGGAAATCGCCTTGCGAGCGATCGTTTTCAATGCGTCGTCAGAGAACGAGAGCGACAAGCCCTCCATCTCGAACAAGCGCTGGTATTGCTTCACCAGGGCGTTCTTCGGGCGCGTCAGGATCGACATCAATGCGTCGATGTCCAAGTCCTCGAGGGTGGCAAGTACCGGAAGACGGCCGACGAATTCAGGGATTAGACCGAACTTCAAAAGATCCTCCGGTTCGATCTCGCGCAGGATGGCGCCGGTCCCGCGATCGTCGGCGGACTGAACGTTGGCGCCGAAGCCCATCGACGAACCCTTGCCACGAGCCGCGATGATCTTTTCGAGACCCGCGAACGCGCCGCCGCAAATGAAAAGAATGTTCGTCGTGTCGACCTGAAGGAATTCTTGCTGCGGATGCTTGCGGCCGCCTTGCGGGGGAACGCTGGCGACCGTGCCTTCCATGATCTTCAACAATGCCTGCTGCACGCCCTCGCCCGAGACGTCGCGCGTGATCGACGGGTTGTCGGATTTGCGGCTGATCTTGTCGACTTCGTCGATATAGACGATGCCACGCTGCGCGCGCTCGACGTTGTAGTCGGCAGATTGAAGAAGTTTGAGAATGATATTTTCGACGTCTTCGCCGACGTAGCCGGCTTCGGTCAGCGTCGTCGCGTCGGCCATCGTGAACGGCACATCGAGAATGCGCGCCAATGTCTGGGCGAGCAGCGTCTTGCCGCAACCCGTCGGGCCGATCAGCATGATGTTCGACTTCGCGATTTCGATGTCGCTGCCGTTCTTGGTCTGATGGTTCAAGCGCTTGTAGTGATTGTGAACGGCGACCGCCAAAACCTTTTTGGCGTGATCCTGGCCGATCACATAATCGTCGAGCACTTTGCGAATGTCGGTCGGGGTGGGGACGCCGTCGCGCGATTTGACCAACGAGGTTTTGTTTTCCTCGCGGATGATGTCCATGCAGAGTTCGACGCATTCGTCGCAGATGAAGACCGTCGGCCCTGCGATCAGTTTGCGGACTTCGTGCTGGCTCTTACCGCAGAACGAGCAGTAGAGAGTATTCTTAGAGTCACTGCCGCTCTTGCTCATTCCGTTCCCTCCAACAGGCCGGGAAAACGTGCCGTTTCCGGCCATCTACCCGGTCGTCTTAGCTCACAAGCCAAACGCGTGCCGAATCCCCCGCGCGCCGCCCTTACAGGACAATTCGAGCATGCTAAGCGGCCACGGATCAAGAATTCATTAAGCGCGGGTGTAAAGTCGAAATCACGCAATCAGTCCGGGAACTTAGTCGCTTTTGGTGGGGTCCATTCCCGCCGGTCGCTTGGTGAATACCTGATCAATCAGGCCGAAGGTTTTCGCCTCATCGGCGGTGAGGAAATAGTCGCGGTCCAGCGCCTTTTCAATCGCTTCAACGGGTTGGCCCGTATGTTTCGCGTAGATCTCGTTCAGGCGCTTCTTAAGTTTGACGATCTGTTGAGCATGGCGCGCGATATCGGTCGCCTGACCTTGGGCGCCGCCTGACGGCTGGTGGAGCATCACTCGCGAATTAGGCAGGGCGTAACGCTGACCCTTTTCCCCAGCGCATAGTAACAATGATGCCGCAGAAGCCGCCTGACCGATGCAGAGCGTGGCGACGTTCGGGCGGATGTACTGCATCGTGTCGTATATCGCGAGGCCGGCCGTCACCAAGCCGCCCGGCGAATTGATGTACAACGAGACTTCTTTTTTGGGGTTTTCGGCCTCAAGAAAGAGGAGCTGAGCTGTCACCAAGGTCGCGACCTGATCTTCGATCGGGCCCGAGACGAAGATAATGCGTTCCTTCAGAAGACGCGAATAAATGTCGTACGAGCGCTCGCCGCGAGCCGTCTGCTCGACCACGAAAGGCATGTAGTAGTTTGCATATGTCTCGCGCACGTCTTTCATTACACTGGCCTCGTCTGACGCTTCCGGCGGCATGGAACCGCCACTGAAAATTAGCCTGCCTTCAAAATCTTCGCGAGGTCGTCCGGATCCTTGAACAGGTCGGCGCGACTCACTTGGCGGTCGTTGATCTTTACCTGGCCGACGAGGAAATCCACGACCTTATCCTCGAAGATAGGCGCACGAAGCTGCGCCACGGCATCGGGATTGTTGCGGTAGATCTCAAATATCCGCTTTTCCTGACCCGGATACTGTCGGGCTTGAGCGACGACGGCGCGGTTGAGTTCGTCCTGGGTGACTTGGACGTTGTTCGTGCGCCCGAATTCGGACAGAACCAGGCCTAACCGCACCCGACGCTCTGCGATCTTACGGAACTCCGTTTTGAGTTCGTCTTCGGATTTCGATTTGTCTTCGTCGGCCATGTTGCCGGATTTGATGTCCTGCTCGACCTGGGTCCAGATCTGACGGAATTCAGCTTCGACCATGCCCGAAGGCAGATCAAAGCTGTGCGTCCCATCCAGTGCGTCGAGCAGCGCGCGTTTCAGATGCGCACGGCTCGCTCGGCCGAATTCATTCGATAGTTGGCCGCGCGCAGCGTCGCGCAGCTTGTCGAGGCTGTCGAGGCCGAGCTTCGTTGCCAGGCTTTCGTCGACTTCAGCTTCGATGCCACGGCGAACTTCCTTCACGCGGACATCGAAGTCGGCGTATTTCCCGGCCAAGTTGGCCGACGGATAGTCATTGGGGAAGGTCACCGAAATGACCCTCGTGTCACCCGCTTTGGTGCCCTTCAGTTGATCTTCGAAGCCAGGGATGAACGAGCCGGATCCGACCACCAGTTCGGCGTTCTCGGCGGTGCCGCCGTCGAACGGGATTCCGTCGATCTTGCCTGTGAAATCGATCAAAAGCTGATCGCTTTCTTGCGCCGCGGCATCGTCGCCCTTGGGTTCGTAGGTGCGCTGCTGGGCCGCCAGACGCTTCAGCGACTCCAGCACATCGTCATCGCCGACCTCGGCGACCGGGCGATCGAGGGAAATCGTCGAGGGTTCGACCAGTTTGAAATCGGGCATCAGATCGACGCCCATGGTGAAGATCAGGTCTTCGTGACCTTCGATCACCTTCTCAACCGCGCTGACCATCTGAATCTGAGGCGACATTGCCGGACGCAACGAGCGATCCTCGACGGCCTCCTGGCTCGATTCGGCGACCGCCTCTTGGACGATCTCGCCCATCATCGATTTGCCGTAGGTTTTGCGCAGGTGGGCGACAGGCACTTTGCCCGGGCGAAAGCCCTTGAGCTGAACTTGGCCCTTCATACCCTCCAGGCGCGTCATCAGTTTCGCATCCAAGTCGCGCATGCCGACGGTGATGCGAAATTCGCGGCGAAGTAAGTCGTTCACCGTTTCGGTAATTTCCATGGCCACTTCCTGCCTCATTCGTCGGCGCGCCGATGGCATCACAATTGGGAGAGCGCGGTGGTGCGGGCGAAGGGACTCGAACCCCCACGACTTTCGTCACTGGAACCTAAATCCAGCGCGTCTACCAGTTCCGCCACGCCCGCCCGAAACTTGCCGGTGCGCGCACCCAATTCGACGCCAGCACAATTGCGCCGGTGTTCATGTCGGTAAATAAGGGGGCTGTCTATAGCAGGGGGCCATATAAACGCAAAGCCCGGGAATGCTTTAGTTTTTCAACGCCTTCAATGCTTCGGGAAGGCGCTCCGGGAGGTCTTCCGCGATCAATCCGGCACCAGCGATTCTGCCGCACTCGCCGTGCAGGTATGCGCCGGTGCACGCGGCGTCGAATGACGGCATCCCTTGCGCGATCAACCCAGCGATCAGCCCGGCAAGTACGTCGCCCGAGCCTGCCGTCGCTAGTTGTGGGGGAGCGTTGGTGTTGATGGCGATGTCCCCTGCCGGGTTGGCGATGACGGTGTCGGGACCCTTGAGAAGGACGTTCGCGCCCGCCTTCTGCGCGGCTGTGCGTGCAGCTTCGACGCGATTGAGTGCCCCCGACAGAAGCCCGGGAAACAGCCGTTCGAATTCACCGTCGTGCGGCGTCAGGACGGTGCGCTCGTTCAGCATCTTGAAGAGTGACGCTGCGTCGCCCTCAAAGCTCGTGAGTGCATCGGCGTCGAGAACAACTGATGCGTTCGACCCAAGCGCCGCTGCAACGCGCGCCTTCGTCGCCGGACCGATGCCGTTGCCCGGACCGACAACGACAGCGTTCAGCCGCTTGTCTTGCAGCATCGTCGCGAGTGCGGCGCCGTCTTGAATCTCGCGCACCATGACGGTTGTCAGAGCTGCGCCAAGGATTGGGACCGCCTCGCGCGTCGCAGCGACCGTCACCAGACCGGCGCCGCACCGCAAGGCGGCGCGAGCGGCAAGTCGCGCCGCCCCAGTGGCGTTTGCCGGTCCACTCACAACCACGCAGTGCCCGCGGTTGTATTTGTGGCCGGCCGGATCGAGCTCCGGCAACCGCGCCGGTTGCAGGTTTTCCACCAGGAGCGGTCGCTTTGTTCCGCCAGCGCGCTCTTCATTTTCGGCGAGTTCGAACAGCATGCCGGCCGGGATGCCGATGTCCGCGCAAACGATCTCGCCGCAGTACAGACGCGCCGGGTAAAGGACGTGTGCCGGCTTCTTACGGAAGAATGTGACTGTCAGCGCTGCAGTCCAAGGCTTGAAATCGTCGACAAACTTAGCCCGGTCGCCGGAGATTCCGCTCGGCACGTCAATGGCGACAATGGGGATGTCGGCGGACTGAATATCCTCGAAGAACTGAGCGAGTTCAGGTGCCAAGCTGCGCGACAGGCCCATGCCGAACACGGCGTCGACATATAATCTGCCGTGAGCGGGGTTCTCTGGGTTGAACGGCCTTCTGGGCCCCGTCCATAATTTCGCCATCGCCGCCGCGTCGCCAGTCAGCGTTCCGTGCGCACTGTAAGCCACGACATCAACTTCGTATCCGCGAGCTTGCAGGTGACGCGCGACGACGTAGCCGTCGCCGCCATTGTTGCCAGGGCCGCAGAGGACGGTCGTCTTGCAATGGGACCAGCGTTTGGCGATTTCGTTTGCGACCTGCCGGCCGGCATTTTCCATCAATATGGACGACGAAATGCCCGACGCGACCGTCAGGCGGTCGATTTCGTACATTTCATCGACGGTAAGAATTTCCGGACCGAGCGACCACATGCGATCTCACATATCCGATGGATGACGGTCCGCCAAGTTCAAGAGTTTCTCCAACGCATGGGCCGCCTGTAAGACCCGCACGTCGTCGCCGTGGCGGCCGACGATTTGGAGGCCGACAGGAAGTCCGTCTTTGGTGAATCCACAGGGCACGCTCGCAGCCGGTTGCTGCGTTAGGTTGAAGGGATAGGTGAAGGGGGTCCATTCCATCCACATCTTTCCGTTCGGATCGTATGGCGTCACGTGCGGTGTGTCGAAGGGCGGCACTGCGATCATCGGCGTCACGAGGAAATCGAACTCCCTCATGAAGGCTTTCATACCCGCGCCGTAGGCAGCGCGGTCGGCGGTTGCTTGCTGGAAGTCCCTGCGTGTCATTGCGCGCGACTCTTCAACGATCGCTCTCAAGTTTGGGTCGATCAGATCGAGTTTTTCCTGTGAATGGTTGTCGAGCAGGAACCCCGCGCTGGAGAAGTAGAGCGTCTTGAAGAACGAGGTTGGATCGCCGCCGGGCGGATCGGCGTCGATGACTTGCGCGCCGGTTTCGGTGAAGTGTCTCACGGCACGCGCGACGATTTCTTCGACTTCGGAGTCGAGGCGTTCGACCCACCCCAAACGCGGGCTGAAAGCGACTTTAGCGCCGCGCAGCCCTTTGGCGAGATCCCAGCTGAAATCCATTTGCAGGAACGGCTGCTGATACCAGTCGCGCGTGTCCGGCTCGGAGATCACATTGAGGAATAGGGCGCTGTCGGCGACTGTGCGCGACATCGGGCCTACATGCGCCAATGTCGTGAAGGGGCTTGCCGGCCACGCGGCTACGCGGCCGAAGGTCGGTTTCAGGCCGAACACGCCGCAGAAGCTGGCCGGGATGCGGATCGAGCCACCCGCGTCGGTACCGATGGCGAGCGGGCAATATCCGGCGGCGAGTGCGGCCCCTGCCCCGCCGCTGGAGCCGCCCGGAGTCTTGTTCAAATTCCAAGGATTGCGGGTGACGCCGGTGAGTGGGTTGTCGTTCGTCGCCTTCCAACCGAATTCGGGAGTTGTCGTTTTGCCGATGAAGACGGCACCGTGTTCGCGCAGCCGTGCGACGCTGGGCGCGTCTTGGTCCCAGGCTTGATCACGATCGACCGTTTTGGAGCCGCGCAGCGTCGGCCATCCCTTGGACAACACGAGGTCTTTGATTGCGACCGGCACGCCGTCGAGCAGGCCTTGCGGTTCGCCGTTCATCCAGCGGTTTTCGGAGGCGCGCGCCTGCTCAAACGTCGTTTCCGCATCGATGAGGCACATCGCGTTGATGCGCGCATCGAGCGCCTCAATGCGGCCAAGCAGATATTCGGCGACTTCGACGGGCGATAGTTCCTTGCCGCGATAGGCCGCGATCAATTGCGTTGCCGTCATCCAATGCAGATCGGTCATGCGGGCGTTACCTACCTCACGGTCGTTTCAGACGTTACCCCAAGTTCGACCAGAGAGAGCGCGCGGCCATTCGTTTCCAAGACTGTGACCGACGCATGCGCGGGATTGAAGCACATCACCCTATCGTCGCCAATCGATGCACCGAGGGCCGCATTAATGACAACGAAGTGGGAGTAGACCGCTGTGTCGACCTGCAACCGCGTCAGAGTGCCCACGACCGCATCGCGCCATTCCCTCAGAACGGGATCGGTCTGGTGCCAATTGCGCGTCATGACCCCACGTAGCCATTCGCTGCGATGTTCGAGGTTGATGTTGGTGGGCGTCGGTACTTCGGCCACCTGATGTGTGATGATCGGTTGCATCGAGAGTGCGAACGATAACGGCATCGCGGTTTCGACGGCACGGCGCAGCGGGCTGGAGACAATCTGCTTCGGCTGCACCAGGCGCAGGCGGTCGGCGGCGGCTTGCGCTTGCCCGCGTCCGCGTTCGGTTAGGCCGGGATCGGCGGAGTCGGCCCAGGTGCCCGCAGGCTCACCGTGTCTGACGAGATAGAGGCGCGCCATCGATCACTGCGGAACGAAGAGATTGGTTTTGTCGCCCGGCGTCACCCGACCGCGCCTGTTCAGCGTCTCGCGCGCCATCAGGTCGTTCAGTGTCGCAGGATCGTCTGGCGTGTGGGCAATAAATCGTTTGCCGTTGGCGAGCCTGCCGACGATGATTCCCATCTTCGGGCCGCTGCGATCGTGCATCACGGTATAAGTCTCGACTGTCCCTTCGTCCGCCGGGCGCTGTTCGACCTCGGGATGGGCCATCGCGTCGAGATCGCGTTGGTACGATTTGGGGTCATCGCGCTTCCACGAGCCCTTGACCGGCGTCGTCGAATAAATGCCGAGCGCGTGCTTGGTGACGTACCAGCCGTTGGCCGTCACCATGCCGAAAGCGCCAGGCTTGGCGCGTACCCTCTCCATCATGGTGACGATCGAATGCATGACGTAGTTGTTTCCTGCGCCTCCGAAATAGGGCAAGCCGCCCGTCACCGTTAGGCCGCGCGGATCGTCTTCGGCAATTCCCAATTCCGCACAGCCGATTTCGACGGCCGAAGGAAAGCAAGAATAGAGGTCGAAGAAGCTCATATCGGCCACGGTCTTGCCGGCCATCGCGAGCGCCCTTTGGCCCATCGTGCGAATCGCAGGCGAAGAATAGTAGTTCACGCGCTCGCTGACGTGCCAAATGTCGGTCGCGTCGGCGCAGCCGTGCAGATAAACCCACTTCGATTCCGAAACGCCTAGTTCTCGCGCGGTCTTGACGTTCGTCATCACGACCGCTGCCGCCATATCCACCTGAATCACGGCGTTCATATATTTCGTGTAGGGAAATCCGACATAGCGGTTGTTGTCGGCGGGGGTCGCAATTTCCTCGGGTGTGTGGGGCGTCGGGAACCACGACAGTGGATTTTCCGACGCGACTTTTGCGAACGGCGAAAACAAGCGGCCGATCGCCAATTGGTGATCGCGAACGCTGCGCCCCTTGCGACCGCGAATTCCATTCTCGAACAACGGATAGGTGTTCACCGGGAAATAAAGGGCGTGCGCTCGCTCGATATCGTTGGAGCCGCGCCGGTTGTCGCCGATATGGATAGGTTCGTCGCCCGCATCCTCACCCCATTTAAGAGGAATGCCCTTGTTGAGCGCGCCGATAAGGGTTGCCAAGTCTTCTGAGCCGGCGAGAAGGGCGACATTCGTTTCGCCGTTGGCGATTTCCTCCGCGGTGCGATTGACCAGCCATTGAGGCGTGTTGCCGCCGGCCGCGGTGTAGTATTCGCGCCGCGCCTTGGCGCCGATGCGGTTACCGAGCGAGCGCGGGGCATTCGAATATTGCCCGATCGGCAGGCGTCCTGATTCGGAGGAGTCCGCCGTGAAGCGGACAACGGAGATGTTGTCGATCAGCGGTTTCAGCTTGTCGGCGGCGCCCGTGTTGGCGAGGGCGCGCATCGAGGCCTCGGTCAGCAACTGCATCGGGTCGAGGCTTTCGTCGAGCTTGCCCTTCTGCGCGGTGCGCTGCGTTAGTTGGCCGCCGCCGATTAGGATCGGCATCCGATCGTCGCTCATTGATATTCCTTTGGGTCGTCAGGTGCGTTTGAAATGGTTTGCCAAGCGGCGAACCGCGTCGTCGAGCGCGGGGCGTTGTTTGCAGAACGCAAAGCGTACCAGGTGCTGTGGCGCATCGCCCGTGAAGAAGACGGAAAGCGGGATCGCGGCGACACGGGCGTGCTCGGTGATGTGCTTGCAGAACTCAACGTCCGTGCCGTTGAAACGGAGTTTGCGGATATCCGTGGTCAAGAAATACGTGCCTTGGGATTGCAAGGGCTCGAAACCGATCTCGCTCAATCCGCGCGCGAGAAAGTCGCGATTGGCGGAGAGTTCCGGCGCGAGCCCCAGGTAGTAATCCTCGGCCGTCTCGATGCCGTGCGCCACAGCGATCTGCAAAGCCGCCGGGGTCGTGAAGGTGATGAATTGGTGTGCCTTGGCGACGGCACCTAGAAGAGCGGCCGGGCCTTCGACCCAACCGACTTTCCAACCGGTCAATGAGAAGACTTTTCCGGCGGAACCCACGCGCAGACAACGCTCACGCATGCCGGACAGCGTCGCCAGCGGGGTGTGCTTTAGTCCATCGAAGGTCAGGTGCTCGTAGACTTCGTCGCAGATTGCAATGGCGTCATGGCGATCAAGGTAACGTGCGATGAGGTTCAATTCGGCCTGCGAGAACACTTTGCCGGCCGGGTTCATCGGCGAATTCAAAATGATCGCTTTGGTCTTGTCCGAGAACACGCTGGCGAGCGCACTGTCGGTCAGCGCCCACCCTGGTGCTTCAAGCCTGACGGGGCGGGCAACGCCGCCGACGGCTTCGACGATTGGGCGGTAGGAGTCGTAAGCGGGTTCGAAAAGGACGACTTCGTCGCCGGGCTTTACAACGCCCATGATCGAGGCGGCCAGCGCCTCGGTCCCGCCAGAAGTGACGACGATTTCGCTGCGCCAGTCGTAGCTTAGGTCGTAGAAACGCTTGGCGTGGCCAGCCAGGGCCTGGCGCAGAGCCTCCACACCCATCATCGGGGGATATTGGTTCGGTCCTTCAATGAGGGCTTGTGCCGCTTTCTCCCGCAAGGCCAGCGGGCCATCCTTGTCTGGGAAGCCTTGGCCCAGATTGATGGCGCCGTGTTGGTTGGCCAGCGTCGACATCACCGTGAAAATTGTCGTTCCGGTGCCCGCAAACGTAGGGTTGAGCGGCTTCATCGAGGCGGCCTCTTTTCTAGGGCGGCAACTTGGCAAAGCGCTGAGACGGTCGCAAGGCGCGGTTTGTCTGCCCACAGTTTGTGCACATCTGCCTATCTAGTCGGCAGATTCAAGGATGTTCCGGCCAAAATCACCGGGCTATGGTCCGGCCAAATCGAAGTGCGCGCTGCGGAGCCGGACATGAAAAAGATCGAAGCGATCATTAAACCATTCAAACTCGACGAAGTGAAAGAGGCCCTGCAAGAGGTCGGCGTTCAGGGCATTACCGTGACCGAGGCCAAGGGCTTTGGCCGGCAGAAGGGCCACACCGAGCTTTACCGCGGGGCGGAATACGTCGTCGATTTTCTGCCCAAGGTGAAGATCGAGATCATTCTGCCCGACGAACAAGTCGAGCGGGCGGTCGACGCCATTCAAAAGGCGGCGCGCACGGGGCGTATCGGCGACGGCAAGATTTTCATTTCCTCAGTCGAAGAAGTCATTCGCATCAGGACCGGCGAGACCGGTCACGATGCCATTTAGCGGTTGGAAAAGAGGCAACATCACATGGCAAATGCAGATACCGTCTTAAAGAAAATCAAGGACGAGGAAGTCAAATTCGTCGACCTGCGCTTTACCGATCCGCGCGGTAAGTGGCAACACGTGACGTTCGACCTGTCGCTTGTCGACAAGGATATGTTTGAGACGGGCACGATGTTCGACGGATCCTCGATCGCGGGTTGGAAGGCGATCAATGAATCCGACATGACGCTACTGCCAGATCCAACGAGCGCGGTGATCGATCCGTTCTTCGCGCAGAAGACGTTGATCCTGTTCTGCGACGTGCTGGAACCGACAACGCACCAACCCTATGGAAGGTGCCCGCGTTCGATCGCGAAGGCGGCCGAGAACTATATGAAGTCGGCCGGCATCGGCGACACGGCGATGTTCGGGCCGGAAGCCGAGTTCTTCATCTTCGACGACGTCCGCTTCGCCAACACAATGAACAAGTGCAGCGTGGAAATCGACTCGGCCGAGGGTCCGTACAACACGGGTCGCGAGTACGAACAGGGAAATATGGGCCATCGTCCGCCGGTCAAAGGCGGCTACTTCCCGGTGCCGCCCGTCGACAGCTCGCAGGACATCCGCTCGGAGATGTTGTCGGTGATGGGCGACATGGGTATCGAGCCCGAGAAGCACCATCACGAGGTGGCGCCGTCGCAGCATGAGCTCGGGTTCAAATACTCGACACTGGTCAAGACCGGCGACCGCATGCAGATCTACAAATATGTGGTCCATCAGGTCGCGGCCGCCTACGGCAAGTCGGCGACGTTCATGCCCAAGCCGATCAAGGGTGACAACGGGTCCGGCATGCACGTGCATCAATCGATCTGGAAGGGCGGGCAGCCGTTGTTTGCCGGTTCGGGCTACGCCGATCTTTCGGAGATGTGCCTCTATTACATCGGCGGTATCATCAAGCACGCCAAGGCGCTGAACGCGCTGACCAACCCGCTGACCAATTCGTACAAGCGTTTGATCCCCGGCTTCGAGGCGCCGGTGCTGCTCGCCTATTCGTCGCGCAACCGGTCGGCATCGATTCGCATTCCGTTCGGCGCAGGACCGAAGGCCAAGCGCATCGAAGTGCGCTTCCCCGATCCGGGCGCCAACCCGTATCTGGCCTATGCGGCGATGTTGATGGCGGGTCTCGACGGCATTCAAAATAAGATCCACCCAGGCCAGCCGATGGACAAGGACCTCTACGCGCTGCCGCCGGAAGAGCTGAAGGATGTTCCGCAAGTGTGCGGTTCGCTGCGCGAGGCGCTCGAACATCTCGACAAGAACCGTGCGTTCTTAAAGCGCGGCAATGTATTTAGCGACGATTTCATCGACAGCTACATCGAGCTCCGGATGCAAGAGGTGCACGCGTTCGAGCACACGCCGCATCCGCTCGAATTCCAGATGTACTACTCGGTCTAGCTGCAACGACCGAGTGCGACGCGGGGGCCGGGTATTTCCCGGCCCTCTTCTTTTGGGAAGATGTGTTGCGACTGCCGCGTGATCGTGCGGCAATGCGTTGGGGGATTCGAACGCTAGGATTTTCTCGCGATGCCCGGTCATTCGTTTCTAATTGGACGATCCGCAAGTGCCCCGGGCTTTACGAAGGCTTGGAACGACATCGAGATCGGCTATTCGAGCGATTGGGTGCCGCTGGGCTGGCTTGCGTTGTTCGAGGCGCGCGATGTGCAGCTGGTCGACGAGCCGCCCGATTCGGAAACCTACGATCCGGACTTGCGGCAAAGTTGCCCGACGCTTATCCGGCGGCGCGATGCGGCGCTGAAGACGTTGCACAGGCGATCGGGGCAGTTGGGCAAGGTTCTGCCGGCCGCGTTGCGCCAGCATCTGCAAGAGCTCGAGGCGGCGATTTCGGCGACGCCGCAGCCCCATATCCAGGTCTTGCTGACCGACCTTGACGAGTTTGTGTCGTATCCGGGCTCGGAGAAACAGTTGCGCGACCTTGTTGCCGCCCTTGATGGCGAGGACGTGAAGAAATGGCGCTCGCTGCTGTCGCACGTTCATGGCGATGTCGGGAAGGACATTCGCGACATCGCTTTGCCTCGCGATTTGGAGGTGCCGGCGCTTGTCGGTTACCTGCACAAGGCTGCACGTCCTTCGGCAGGCACGCCCGCGAAAAAGCAAGCGACACCGGCGGCAAAGCCCAAAAAGCCGTGGTGGAAATTCTGGTGAGATTTTACAAAGCACCGCGCTGATAGTCGCTGAAGGCTTGGCGCAGTTCCTTTTGCGTGTTCATCACAAAGGGGCCGTATTTTGCGATCGGTTCCCCGAGGGGTTTGGCCGCGACGATTAGGATGCGCGCGCCGTCGCGCGCCGCAGCGACCGAAAGCGCGCTGCCCTGGGACAAGACGCCAAGATCTCCCCGGACAAGTTCGCGCGGCAAGGCGTGCGGCCCCAACTTTGCTTTGCCCCGAATTAGGTAAGCGAAGGCCGCGTGCCCGGGCGGGATTGGAATCGTTTCGCTGCCCTGGGTTGGAACCGAGACATCCGCGATGAACGGCTCCGTCGAGCGTTCGGGCGCAGGGCCAGTGTGAGTGTCCCAGCGACCGGAGATCAATTTGATCGTCGTGCCTGCGCTTGTATCGAATTGTGGAATGTCAGCGGCCGGGATGTCGCGATACCAGGGCGCTCGCATTTTTTCCTTGGCCGGGAGATTCAGCCAGAGTTGAAACCCCAACATCATGCCGCTGGTTTGGGCAGGCATTTCCGAATGGACCACGCCACGACCGGCTGTCATCCATTGCACGCCGCCGTCCGTGATCAACCCTTCGCCGCCCTTGTTGTCCTTGTGCCGGAGACTACCCGCAATCATGTAGGAGACCGTCTCGAAGCCACGATGCGGATGCGGCGGGAAGCCCGCGATGTAGGATTTTGGATCATCGGAGCCGAAATTGTCGAGCATCAAGATCGGGTCAATGTCGGGTAGACCGGGCGTGCCGATCAGGCGCGTGAGCTTTACTCCCGCGCCGTCTTCGGCGGGCATGCCGCGCGTCACACGGATGACGGCGCGCGATTTCCAGGGTTGAGAATCGGCCATGTTTCTGCACCGAAAATTCAATCGTTTGTTACATATAGGTCGCCAAGGGAAATCGGCCAACTGCAAACGGCAGATTTCTCAAGTTCCGGCATGCTGGGCGACAAGCGGACTAATCCAGCGGGCGTGACAATCCCAGGAGTGGCGCGCGTTCCAGCCATTGGTTGAACTGACGGCGCACCGATGCCGTTTCAAACGGCGCGGGCAACTCGCGCGGTCGCGGGTGGCCGATATAGTCGGAGATCAAGGCAAAGCGATAACCGTCGGCTTCGAGTTGTTCGACGATACTGGGCAATGCCTCGGCCGTGTGCACGCCGCGGCCGTTGATGTGGAAGATCAGGACGTCGCCGGGGGCGGTGTATTTGATTGTGCGATCAAATAAGGCGTCGGCGGACTCGCGCGGGTCCGGATCGCCGCTCGCCCACCGCCAGTGCACGATGTGATAGCCCAGGGCTTCGACGGCGCGCCTGCCCTCTTCGTTGAAGTTGCCGGCCGGGAAGCGGAAGAACTGGGGGGCACGGCCGGTGGCAGTTGTGATCGCGTCGTGCGCGCGGCCGACTTGGTCCAGGACGGCATCCGACGAGAAGTGGTTCATCGTATTTGGGTGGTTCCACGAGTGATTTTCGATGTCGACGAAATCGAACTGCGCCAGCGTTTTGACGTCGGCCAGGTTGGTTTCGACGAACTTGCCCGAGGCGAAAACCGTGAACGGGATGCGGCGCGAAACAAGGTAGTCCAGGATACCTCGGTCGAACGCCATCGGTTCGCCCGCCTCGCAAGCGTCGAAGGTCAGCGCTACCACGCGGTCGTTCGTTGGAATGCGCGTGAGCACGTCGGCACGCGCGGCCGAGGCGGCAAACGAAATGCCGAAGACAAACATGATGACGATGATCCGCATGCAGTCTCGATGCCTGACTGGCGAGTCACAGTGCAAGCCTCGAATGCGATTCTCGTCGTGGTAGTGATGCGCCTCGTTTGCGCGGAACGGGAGCGCGGACCCATCCCGGAAACCAGGATGGGTCCGCTTTTCGGAGTCGCCCGCAGGACCTTGAGGAGAGACCGCGACTCCTAGCTTTGCACCGATCCATCGCAAGCGAAGGGACACCGGCGCACGTGTAGAATTAAGGTGCGGGCCGTCAGCATTCAAAGCAAGAAGGCGCGAGCGTCTTGTGAACGCGCATTCATCGGTCGAATTAAAACTCCGGCCTAGCGGCAGCGCCAGGCCGAGGCGTGTCAAGCACGGTTGAGAGCCTTGGCTGCGGCGGCTTCACTTCTAAAATAGCTAATAAACGCCTGCAACACCGACATGCGAAGATTGGGATCGAGACCGTCGCCCATTCGCAGCAATTGCATACAGTACCAACCTTGAGCGCCAGCGCCGTTTATCAGCTTGGAGATTGTCAGCGGCGAATTCGGCCCGAGCCAACCGGGTCCGACGCGCAACGACCTTTCGTAAGCCGGCAATGTTTGCGTTTCGCCGTTGAGCAGGCGTTTGGCCGACAACGGATCTCCACACAAAGGGCGACCGATGCCGATGATTTGCGCCGCGCCGGCGGCGAGCGCTTCTTCCATGCCCACGCGCGAGCGGAAACCGCCGGTGACCATCAAGGGCATTTTTGCGACCTTGGCGATCGCGGCGGCGTAGTCGATGAAATAGGCTTCGCGCGCACGGGTGCTGGCGCGGACTTTCTCGTCAGATGCCGGTTCCAACCCGGCGAGACCTGCCATCTTCGGTTGCTCATAGCTCCCACCTGAGATTTCAAGCAGATCGATCCCGGTCGTGTTCAGCCATTCGACAACTCTCAAGCATTCTTCGTTGGTGAAGCCGCCCTTTTGGAAGTCCGCGGAGTTGAGTTTGACGGCCACGGCGAAGTCTGGACCGGAGGCGGCGCGAACGGTCTTTATGGTTTCAAGCAGTGCGCGCGCCCGGTTTTCGAGCGAGCCGCCCCACTCATCCGTTCGCAGATTGGTGCGTGGATTCAGGAATTCTGACAATAGGTACCCGTGCGCGGAATGGATCTGAACGCCGGTGAAGCCGACGTCGCGTGCCACCTTGGCGGTGTGGGCGAAGCGCTTGATCACGTCCTTGATGTCTTCGCCGGTCATCGCGCATGGATCGCCGAACTGGCCACCGGGCAGCGCGAGTTTGACGGCCGAAGGTGCGGACGGCGTCGGGTTGACGGATTTCGGCGTTTGCCGGCCGGCGTGTGAGAGCTGCGCCCAGACTTGCGCACCACCGGCCTTGGCCGCCGCAACCCAGGTTTTGAGCGCCGTCAGTTGTTCGATCGATTGCGGCCCGTCGATCGCGACGTTGCCGGGCCGTTCAAGGTGCTTGCGGTCGATTTGAATGTTGCCGGTTAGAATGAGGCCGAGACCGGCGTTTGCCCAACGGCCGTAGAGCTTTACGTGGCGTGCGGTCGCCCGGTTATGCGGATCGCCCAGACCTTCGGTCATGGCCGCTTTGGCGAGGCGGTTTGGCAAGACCTGCCCGCACGGCAGACGCAGCGGTTCGGACAAAAGATCGGCCATTGAGTCCCTCGAATGCGAATGATCGGCCGGGCGACCTAACCCGGCGCCGTCGTTCGTGCAACCAACTTCGGCGCAGTCCGGCGGTGCCTGTGGAAAAGACCCGGGGTTCACGTGCCGCGGACGAATTCGTATGAGTTCGTTGCTCAAATTGGTCGGAATATGGCGTCCCGGACACGGCGATCTCGTTATAGTCCCGGCCCGAATCCCTTGAACCAGCGCGAGTGTGTCGATGGCCCGTACCGCCGCCAAATCGGATCTTTTCGACATGGACAAAGACGATTCCGGCTCGCGCGGATATTCCGCGAAAGACATCGAGGTTCTTGAGGGGCTTGAGCCCGTCCGGCGGCGGCCGGGCATGTATATCGGCGGTACGGACGAGCGGGCGCTGCATCACCTCCCGGCCGAGATCATCGACAATGCGATGGACGAGGCCGTCGCGGGGCACGCGAACCGCATCGAGATCGAGCTTGCGGCCGGAAATGTGCTGACGGTGCGCGACAACGGCCGCGGCATTCCGGTCGATCCGCATCCCAAATTCAAGCCGAAGTCGGCGCTCGAAATCATCATGACGACGCTGCATTCCGGCGGAAAGTTCCAGGCGGGTGCTTACGAGACCAGCGGCGGTTTGCACGGTGTCGGCTCGTCCGTGGTGAACGCATTGTCGGAATGGCTTGAGGTCGAGGTGGCGCGCGACCGCAATCTTTGGATGCAACGTTATGAGCGCGGCACGCCGGTCACGAAGCTGAAAGACCTCGGCGCGGTGCACAACCGGCGCGGCACGCAGGTGCGCTTCAAGCCCGATGTGAAAATCTTCGGGCCGGACGCGCATTTCAAGCCGTCGCGGCTCTATAAGCTCGCGCGCTCGAAGGCCTATCTGTTTCGCGGCGTCGAGATTCGCTGGTCGTGCGCGCCCGATCTCATTCACGGCAACGATACGACGCCGGCCGACGAGACGCTGCATTTCCCAGGCGGGCTTAGCGACTATCTCGAAAGCTTGATCGGTAAGGCGACGACGGTGACGCCGCGACCGTTCGCCGGACGCATCGAATCCAAGGAGAATAAGGGCATTGTCGAATGGGCAGTGACGTGGTCGCCGATGCTCGATCCATTCACCAGTTCCTATTGCAACACGATCCCCACGCCCCAAGGCGGCACGCATGATGCGGGCTTGCGCTCGTCGATGGCGAAGTCGCTGCGCGCCTACGGCGAACTGACGAACAATCGCAAGGCGCCGCAGATTACGGCCGACGACGTGATGTCGCAAGCCCAAGCGATGCTGTCGATCTTCATTCGCGAGCCGCAATTTCAGGGCCAAACGAAAGACAAGCTGTCGAACCCGGAGGCGCAGCGTCTGGTCGAAGGCGTGATCAAAGATCACCTCGATCATTGGCTGGCGGATTCGCCGGTCGATGCGAACCGGTTGATGGCCTTCGTCATCGAACAGGCGGAAGATCGCATTCGCCGCCGGCAGGAAAAGGAAGTCAGCCGCCAAAGCGCCACCCGCAAACTTCGCCTGCCCGGCAAGCTCGCCGATTGCGCCTCTGGATCGTCAGAAGACACCGAGTTGTTTCTAGTCGAAGGCGACTCTGCCGGCGGTTCGGCGAAGCAGGCGCGCGACCGCAACACGCAAGCCGTGCTGCCGTTGCGCGGCAAAATCCTCAACGTCGCGAGTGCGGCGGCGGGCAAACTCGCAGGCAATCAGGAGCTGGCCGATCTGGTTCAGGCGCTGGGCTGCGGCACGGGAGATCGCTTCCGCGAAAGCGACCTGCGCTACGACAAGATCATCATCATGACGGACGCCGACGTCGACGGGGCGCATATTGCGTCGTTGCTGGTCACATTTTTCTATCGCGAGTTGCCGACTTTGATCGACAAAGGGCACCTCTATCTTGCAATGCCGCCGCTATTCCGCTTGAGTCACGGCGCCAAGAGCTTCTACGCGCGCGACGATGCCCACCGCGACCTTTTGTTGAAGACCGAGTTCAAGGCGAACGCCAAAGTCGAAATCAGCCGCTTCAAGGGCCTAGGCGAAATGATGCCGGCGCAATTGAAGGAAACGACGATGAAGGTCGGCAGCCGCACCCTGCTGCGTGTGATGATCGCCGACGACGACAAGGACGAGACGAGCGACCTGGTCGAACGCCTGATGGGCAAAAAGCCGGAGCTGCGCTTCCAATACATTCAGGAGCACGCGCAGTTCGCGAAGGATATCGATGTGTGAATGCGGCCCGTATTTCGGTTGTTCACGCCGACATCACGACGCTTGAGGTCGACGCGATCGTGAATGCCGCCAATAGCCGTTTGATCCCCGGCGGCGGGGTCGATGGGGCGATCAACAAAGTGGCGGGGCCGGGGCTCGGCAAAGCCATGATGGCGATCGGGCGGTGTCCAACGGGTCAGGCGGTCATTACGCCCGGGTTCAAATTGAAGGCGCGGTATGTGGTTCACACCGTCGCGCCGGTGTTTTCTCAACACAAAGGAAGCGACGTCTGGCGATTGCTCGCGGACTGCTATCGAAACAGCCTTGAGCTGGCTACTGAAAACGCAGCGCGCAGCGTAGCCTTTCCCAGTCTCGGCACTGGCGTCTACGGCATTCCGATCAAGCGCGCGAGTGCGGTCGCGGTCGGGGTTGCGCGATTATGTCTTGAGGAGAGTTCGACGATCGAGCGAATTATTTTCTGCTGTTTTTCCGCCGCAGACACCGAACGTTACAGCGAAGCGATGGAAGCCGGAGGCGCCGCGTGAGCCCGTTTCAGAGAGTCATTCTATCGGTCATGCCGAAAGCCTGGGCCAGGGCGGCGGAAGCCGAAACGCGCGAGTGGCAGTTCCACTGTGGCCGATGCGGACACGACCAATCGCTCTGGGAAGCTGGCGGCATTCGCTGGGGCGGATCGGGGAAGACTTGGGCACTTCGCCGGTGCGCTCGCTGCCAGGTATGGAGTTGGCAGAGACTTGTTCAAAGACCCCGCAGCTGATCCGCGCAGCATTTCGACCCAGCCGCGGCGCCCTCACCCGGCGGCTTCATCGAAGAGGGCACCGGAAAAAAACTCCGGGTCCTTCGTGCAAAGCGGATGCAACGCAACGCGGAATGCAGTGCAGTGCTCGCTGGCGCTGTGGCGGGCTCTTGCGGCTTCGTTCTTGAACAGCATGTAGTGGACGAACACGCCCGCGTCGGCGGCGTGCTGATACGACCGATACACGAACGTTTCCGGTTCGCTCTTCTCGATGACTGCGATGAATCGGCTGATCACCGCTTTCGCCTCGTCCACGCGTTCCGCGGCGACAGCGTAGAAGACAATCACGGGGACCAAGCCCGCCGTTCGCGTGCCGGGCCGGCCTCCCGCGAATGGCGCACCCTGGCTTTTCTCGGCCACCTTCTTGATGCTGTCGAGGTAGAACCGCCAAGGGTCGGAGTCGCCGACGTAGTGCGCCAACGACTCCTTGAGCCCGGCGTGTTCGAAGTGGAGACTTACACCTCCGTGGGCCTTGGGTTCGATGGTGAAGCGTACGGTCGTTCCTACCCACTCATGCCTGTCGGTGTAGCCAGAGCTTCGAGGATGCACCGAATCGATACAGAACCATTCCACTACCGCCCCGTCGTTCCGCACGACACGAAAGCCGGCATGAAAGCCTGCGGCGGGAAACCTGAAATGGCAGAAGCCGCCCGGACGCGAGTCGATTATGGCGTTGGTTGTCCACCATAGGTCACCACGCTCGGCAACGGTCCATCGCACGACGTCGGGGTCGGCGTCGACATCGACGGATCTGCGATAGTCGCCCATGGCGGCTTCCCGTTCGCCTCAACGATACTATTTCTTCTTCGTGTAGATCAGGTCGAATGAGGGGGCAAAGGTCTTGCCGCCGTCGGTCGATTGTGTGCCGGATTGGCGGATGGTGCCATCGGGGCGGGGCTCGAAGGTCATGGTTAGAACCACGGGCAGCTTTTGCGGCGTTGCGATGTCGTCGGCGCGGAACTCCATTTTTCCGTTTTTCCATGTGCCGATGTAGTGGACTTGGTCGCCCGTCGCTTCGATCCACGTTTGATGCCATTTGCCGTCGGCTTGGTCATAAACATTGAGCGAGTGGCCGGAACCGCCACTGCCGCTTTTCCAGGTTTCAAAGATCACGCAACCGGCGTCGATTATCTCGATCTTGCTATCACCGGCGAACTTGCCGTCGGAGGTGTTGGCCACCCGCCACTCGCCGTCCCAGAATTTGAATTGCTGGTACTCGGGACCTGGACAGCCGTAATTTGCAGGCTTTTGAGACGCTTGAGCTGGGGCCGGCGCCGCTGGCGATTCGGCCCGTGCGCTTTGCAAACACATCGCGGTTAGTGCAATTGCGACAATAATGTTTCTCATGACCATCCCCTTTGATTTGAATTCGACGCTAACTCAGGCGCGCGAAACCTTCTGTTCACCTTTGATTGACATTCTGGCCGCGTACTTTATGTTGCGGCGCACTAGCTGATCGCGTGTGACTCGGGGCATTGGGCTCCATTGTGCGCGGAGCTTCCCGACCACAGGTGGTTGGCTTGCCTCGCGAGAGAGGCATTCCGGCCTTGGAAACAAAGCCCTCTCGCCGGAGTTAATTGAAGTCTTATGTCGTTTGATAGTCTCGGCCTTTCGGCCGATCTCCTTCGCGCAATCGCGGAGGCCGGTTACACAACACCCACACCTATCCAAGAAAAGGCAATTCCGGTTGTTCTGGCCGGACGCGATGTCATGGGCATCGCACAGACCGGCACGGGCAAGACCGCCGGTTTCACTTTGCCGATGATCCAGAAGTTGGCGTCAGGGCGCGCAAAGGCGCGCATGCCACGCTCGCTAATCCTGGAGCCGACGCGCGAACTCGCGGCGCAGGTCGCAGAGAGCTTCGAAAAATACGGCAAGTATCACAAGCTGACGATGGCGCTCCTCATCGGCGGCGTGAGTTACGAAGAGCAGGACATGAAGATCACGCGCGGCGTCGACGTGTTGATCGCGACGCCTGGCCGGATGCTCGATCAAGTCGAGCGCGGCAAGCTGCTGTTGACCGGCGTACAAACGCTGGTCATCGATGAAGCGGATCGCATGCTCGACATGGGATTCATTCCCGACATCGAGCGCATCGTCAAATTGCTGCCGTTCACACGCCAGACGCTGTTCTTCTCGGCGACCATGCCGCCAGAGATCACGCGGCTCGCCGATCAATTCCTGAGCAATCCCGTGCGCATCGAGGCGTCGCGCCCGGCAACCGCCGCAACGACGATCGTGCAAAAAATCATCGGCTTGCCATCCAACGACGGAAAGATGAAACGCGAGGCGTTACGGCGCCTGATCCGGCGCGAAACGATCACGAACGCCATCATCTTTTGCAACCGCAAAACCGACGTCGACATCGTTCACAAATCGCTGACCAAGCATGGGTTCTCTGTCTCCGCGCTGCACGGCGATCTGCCGCAACCGGTGCGCACCAAGACTTTGGAGAGTTTCCGCGCCGGCGAGATTCAACTGTTGTGCGCCAGCGATGTGGCGGCGCGCGGCCTCGATATCCCAGCCGTCAGCCATATCTTCAATTTCGACGTGCCGATTCACGCCGACGACTACATCCACCGCATCGGACGCACGGGACGCGCTGGCCGCGCAGGCCATGCGCTGATGCTGGCGGGGCCCGGCGACTTCAAATATATCGGCGCGATCGAAAAGCTGACAGGCATGACGATGGCGCGTGAAGAGATGACCGATATTGTGGTCACGCCTGACAACCGCGAACATCGTGGCGATCGCGGACGCAGCGGACGCGGACGCGAGCGCGGTGGCGACCGCCGCACTGGGCCGAAACACGAGCATACGGCATCGATGACGCCGGTCGATTCGTCCATCACGCAGGTTCAAGCGCCGCTTCAACCGGTTGCCGCGGCGCCGACGGCCGAGCGTGCGGAGCGCCCCCGCCGCGAGCACCATCCGCGCATGGACGCACCGGCACATCGCGATCAGCATCCGCGCTCGGCCGAGCCGCCGAAAGCGGCACCCCACGCCAAGCCGGAGAAGCGCGAGCGTCATCACGAGCGCGGCCACAAGAACGACCGAGCCGACGACGCGGCCGCAGGAAGCCATTTGCCTGCGTTCTTGATGCGACCGGTTCCGGCGCACCTGATCAAGCGCAAGAAAGAGAACGAGCCGGTTTAGCAAAAAGCCCCGCGGATGCGGGGCTTTTTTATACCGTTGAGTTCTACCTTTTAATCGACCCCGCCAGCTGCTTTTGCATCGCCTCGCCATAGGGTGCGCGGATGGCACCAAGTTGTTTTTCGACGAAGTTCGAGGTCGGCTGCTGGTAGATTGCCTTGCGGTGGCTGAATTGGCGGAACCCGTCGATACCGTGATAGGCGCCCATGCCCGACGGGCCGACGCCGCCGAAGGGAAGGTCTTCCATCGCAACATGCATGATGGTGTCGTTGACGGTGACGCCGCCCGAGGTCGTGCGGGTCAGCACGCGATCCTTTTCGGCTCCGTCCTCGCCGAAGTAGTAGAGACCGAGCGGACGCGCCTTGGAATTGATGTAACCGATCGCTTCTTCGACGGACTTGTAGGTTTTCACGGGTAGGATGGGTCCGAAGATTTCGTCCTGCATAACCTTCATGTCGTCGGTCGGATCGAGAATGATTGTCGGCGCGATCTTGTGGTGCGGTTGCTGGCGAAGGTCTTCGCGCGCCGGGTTGATCTCGACGACCTTTGCCCCCTTAGATTTCGCCTCATCGATGTAACCGCGCAAGCGGTCGTAGTGGCGCTGATTGACCACGGACGTATAGTCGGGATTGTCCTTCAGCGTCGGGTACATGCGGGTGACGGCGGCGGTGGCCTTGCTGACGAATTCGTCGCGTTGGTTTTCGGAGACCATGACGTAGTCGGGCGCCAGGCAAATCTGACCGGCGTTCATCGTTTTGCCAACCATGACACGGGTGGCCGCTTGTTCGATGTTCGCGCCCTGGCCGATGATCACCGGCGACTTGCCGCCGAGTTCGAGCGTGACGGGGACGAGATTTTCGGCCGCGGCACGCATGACGTGATAGGCGATCGAGGTCGCGCCGGTGAACAGCAAATGGTCGAACGGCAGGCGACTGAATGCCTCGCCGACTTGGGGGCCACCGACACAGACGGCGATTTCACGTTCGTCAAACGCCTTCTTGAAAATGCGCGCCATCAGATCCGACGAGGCGGGCGTATATTCGGAAGGCTTGATCATGGCGCGATTGCCCGCCGCCAAGACGCCGGCCAGAGGCGTGAACGTCAGGTTGAAGGGGAAATTCCACGGCGAGATGACGCCGATGACACCCAATGGTTGGTAGTGGACCTCCGCCTTGGCGCCGAACCAGCCGAGGATCGCGGGCGTCGGCTTACGCTTTTCGACGCGCATCCATTTTCGCAGATTTTCCTTGGCATGCTTCAGCGGCCCGATCGAGCCTGCGACGTCGGCGAATTTGCTCGTTTGGACCGAGCGGCTTCCGAAGTCTTTGTTCAGCGCGTCGGCGATTTCTTCCTGATGGTCGACCAAAAGGCCGATGCAGCGGTCGATGCGGTCGATGCGGGTTTCCGCACTGGGCGGACCGTCGCTGAGATAGGCAGCGCGCTGCCTGTCCAGCATCGCACGAAGTTCGGTGGGCTTGGTTTCGGCCGTGCTCATGGCAATTCCTCCATTTGTGGTTCAAATGCTTTGCCGCAGGTTATAGTCGAATTCTCGCCGCCTGCCGCAAACGCCCCCTGGTAAACGATTTCTTGCGGCGACTTTTCGGCGGTTCCCGACTTAACAGGTAGCGGAAAATTGGCGCAGCTGGGCCGTTTCTCGGACCTTTTAAATACACGCTGGGCGCGAACTTTAATCAAATTGTGAAACCTGTTTGCGATCATGCCGGCCATCAGCAATTGGGCTTGGGGCTGCGGTCGCGTCTATCCGCGGTCAAACAAGGAGTACGTTCAGTGCACTACTGGGAAATGCCCGAACACGCACGCGGATTGGGCAACAGGACGATCGAGTTGATCCGCCAATACGACATCGTTCCCACTCCAGCCAATTATGAACTCTGGTTCGGCTATGCGGCGGCACAAAACCAGGATCTCGTCCGCGAGTTGGATAAGGCCGTGGCAGACGGCAAGTTGCCGGACGCCGCTTTCATGCGGGACTTGTATGAGCGCTTCTTCGATGGTGGCCAAAATTCGGCGTTCGACGAAATGGGAGCCAAGCTGCAAGCCGAGGTTCAAAGATTCGCGAAGGTGTTGGAAGGCGCCGGCCACGACAACGCGACGTACGGCAAAACATTGAATTCCGCCGCCGGACAACTCGCTCTTGGCGACGTCGGTCAGTTCAAGATTATCGTCGATAATCTCGTCGCCGCTACACAGGCGATGGAAGCCAAGAACAAGTCGCTTGAGACCGAGCTGCAGACCTCCAGCAAGGAAATGCAGGCCATGCGCAATCGCATGGAATCCGTGCGCATGGAAAGCCTGCTCGACTCGCTGACGGGGCTCGCCAATCGGCGCTGCTTCGACGAGAAGGTGGACGAAGCCGTGCGCGAAGTCGTTGTCGAAGGCGGCGACCTTTGCATCCTGATGGGCGACGTCGATCACTTCAAAAAATTCAACGATACATGGGGCCATGCGACGGGCGATCAGGTCCTGCGCCTGGTGGCGCAGTGCTTCAAAGGCAATACCAAAGGCCGCGACACGGCGGCCCGCTATGGCGGGGAAGAATTCGTCGTCGTGCTGCCGCAAACGTCGGTCGACAACGCCATCACTATTGCCGAACAAATCCGACATTCGGTCGAGTCCAAAAAGATCGTAAAGCGGTCGACAGGCGAAACGCTGGGATCGATCACGCTGTCGATCGGCGTTGCGAAATATGTTCCCGGCGAGCCGATTGCCGACACGATCAACCGCGCCGATGCTTGCCTTTACGCGGCAAAGCGCGCGGGCAGAAATCGCGTCATGTCCGAGTGGAATGTTGACGCTACGGAAAAGAAGTCCGCATCTTAATCCGCAATCGCGGTTGCGTGACGGCGTTACCTGTGGTGGCCTGGAGCTGAAAAGCTCCGGGCCATCGATTTATGACGTATGAGAATATTTTGCTTGAGACACGCGACGGAGTCGCGACGCTTACGCTCAATCGACCCACGGGGCTTAACAGCCTCAACAAAGGCCTGATCGACGACATCCGCGGGGCGCTGCAGACGCTGGCGAAAGACGACGCCGTCAAGTGTTTGGTCGTGACCGGCGCGGGGCGCGGGTTCTGCGCGGGCGCGGATTTGTCGAACTCGGATTTCAACGACGGCGTGACGCGATCGGTCGGCGAAAATATCTCGCACTCGATGGAGATCGGCTATAACCCGCTGGTGCGCGAGTTGGCGGGCTTTCCGAAACCTGTCGTGTCGGCGGTGAATGGCGTGACCGCCGGGGGCGGCGTCGGCCTTGCCCTGTGCGGCGATATCGTGATTGCCTCGCGGTCGGCTTATTTCGTTCAAGTGTTTGGTCCGCGGCTTGGGCTTGTGCCGGATATGGGATGTACCTGGTTCTTCCCGCAGCTGCTTGGGCGCGCACGATCGCGTGCCCTAGCGTTGCTGGGCGATCGGTTGCCAGCGGAGAAGGCGGCCGAGTGGGGACTGATCTGGGCCTGCGTGGACGACGACAAACTGATGGCCGAGGCGTCGGCGCTTGCCACGCGGCTCGCGAAGGGGCCGGCGAAAGCGTTCGCTAAGATCAAAGCTACGCTCGATGCGGCGGCGCACAACTCGCTCGACGAGCAGCTTGAGCTGGAGCGGCGCATGCAACGCGACCTCGGCGATACCGGGGACTTTCGCGAGGGCGTGACGGCGTTTCTGACCAAGCGCGAACCGCAATTCAAAGGCAAATGAGGAACAAGGCGATGGAATTCGAACGGGTAAAGGTCGACGTGCACGGCAAGGTCGGCGTCTTGACGCTCAATCATCCCGAGGTGATGAATGCGGTCAGCGCCGAGATGCTGAAGGGTTTGATTGCGGCCATGACTTATGTCGAGCGCGCGGACACCGGGTTGCGCGCGCTGGTGATGACGGGCGAAGGTCGCGGGTTCTGTGCCGGCGCCAATCTGTCGGGCGGCGCAGGATCGAACGCGTTCGCGCCGGAGGAACGTGATGCCGGAGCCGCGTTGGAGACGGCCTATCATCCTTTCCTACGGCGCCTGCGCAATCTGCAAATTCCACTGATCACGGCGGTGAACGGTCCGGCCGCCGGCGTCGGGATGAGTTTTGCCTTGATGGGCGACATGATCCTCGCGGCCAAGTCCGCGTTCTTCCTGCAGGCATTCCGGCGCATCGGCTTGGTTCCCGACGGCGGCTCTACGTGGTTGTTGCCCCGGCTTGTGGGTCTGGCGCGCGCGAGGGAGTTGTCGCTGTTGGGTGAAAAGCTGCCGGCGGCCAAGGCATTGGAGTGGGGTCTGATCAATCGTGTCCATGACGATGCGAGTTTGATGCCCGAAGCGATGAAGCTCGCCGACGAGTTGGCGCACGGGCCGACGGTGGCGTTGGGACTTATGCGACAGCTCTACTGGGACAGCCCGGTCAACACGTACGAAGAACAGCTCGACGCCGAACGCCAAGCGCAGAAAGCGGCGGGGCGCGCCAGCGACTTCGCCGAAGGCGTTGCGGCGTTCCTGCAGAAGCGTCCTGCCGAGTTCAAAGGCCGGTAAACGGCCGCGTTAGAAATTCACCCGCTGCGTGACCGCGCCATCGACGATGAGGTTGGCGCCCGTGGTGAACGACGAGGCGGGGCTTGCCAGGAAGACGGCGGCGTTGGCGATCTCTTGCGGCGTGCCCATGCGGCCGGTGGGGTTTGCTTTCATCGTGGCGTTGTAGCGATCGGGCATGTTCTGTTCGATCATGTGCCATACACCACCCTTGAAATAGATCGTGCCCGGCGAGACCACGTTCACGCGCACGCGCCGCTTGGCGAATTCGCGTGCCAGGCCCTTGGCGTAGTGGATGAGGGCCGCCTTGATGGCGCCGTAAGCGCTGCCGGCCTGGGTTTCGGCGGCGGAGACCGACGAGATGAACACGGCCGAGGCGTCGCCGCCGTCGGCTGCCGACTTTTCCAGATGCGGGCGCGCAGCTTCAAAGGCGTTGACGGCGCCAAGCACGTCGATCTTCAAAAGCTGTTCCCAGGCTTCGGGATGGGCGCCCATCGTCAAGGCGCTGGCGTTGGAGACCAGGATGTCGATGCCGCCGAAGGTTTTGGCGACCTCGCCGACCCAGGATTTCAACTCGTCGCCCTTGGCGATGTCGACGGAGGCCCCGGTGGCGCGGACGCCCAATTTGCGTAGTGCCCCGACAGCATCTTCCACCTGATCGGCGTTACGGGCGCAGATGGCGACATCGGCCCCCTCTCCCGCCAGCGTTTCCGCGATGGCGCGCCCGATGCCGCGCGTGCCGCCCAGGACGATGGCGCGCTTGCCTTTGAGGTGGAGGTCCATGGGTGAGTTCCTTCGGTTGCTTGGTCGGTCAGTGTTTAGCAGAACGGCGCTTGTGTTCTATACTCCGGATTCTTGCGCGACCGTCCATGCACCCGCTTGGCTGATGGTCGGGGCGGGGCGCATGGTCGCAAAATGCCACATGCGCCGGGGTTGCGTGATGACGAATATCAGCAACAGCAATAGGAACCTCCCCACCGACCCCAATCAGGGCGCAGGCGGGGCGATGCTTGGGTTCGCGGCGTTGATCGGGTTTGTGTTCGCCGGTGTTTCGGTGGCGAGCGTGTTTGCGGCTTCGGTGTTCGCAGGCGGTGCGGTGCTCTTGGTTCTCGGCGCGATCGTTCTGATCGCCGTGATGGTGGCGTTCAAGGAGCAGCGCCTGACGCCAGCGCTCGTGCTGTTGGGGTTGAGCGCGCTGTGGGCGGCGCTCGGCGGGGCGATCGTTTTCGATAATCATTGGCTGGCGTTCACGCCGGCCGCTTGGGTGCTGAACGTGTTGTTCGTAGGCGCGCTTGTTGCGGGCGCATGGGCGAAACTATCCGGTTGGCTTAAGGCGCTTGCGGCGTTGTTGGCGTTGTCGCTCGTCACCGCGACCGCTCTGCTGCCGCGTCCTCCCGGGGGTGAGGGGCCGTTCGACACGGCCGAGAAGTGGAAAATCGACATCGAGGTGGCGAACAAGGCGGAGGGCGCGCCGCTGGCCGACGCGCTGGTGCTGTGCGGCACGGTGATGGGTTGGGAGAGCGCGCTGACGCTTGCCGACACGATGGCGCGCAGCACCGATCGCGCGGGCCGGGTGGAGACGTGGGAATTCGACGAGGATCCGCGTTTGAAGATCGTCATCTGCAACGCGTGGAAGAATGCGAACGACGGCAATGCCGGTTATCCGGCCGAAAGCCAGATCGTGTTGGCGCCTGTGGGTGGGGGCGAATATCGGTTGCACTTTGCGCTGAGCGAAAACGCGCATCCGGAGACTTCGTTCGTCACGGTGGAGGCGTCGGGCGGGTTCGAGCAGCAGAATTGGTACGCGCTGGTGTTCGAAATTTGGGCGGGCGAGCCGCAGGGTTATTTCGGCGCGCGCGAGGGGCCGCAACCTTTGCAGCGCAAGTCGTGGAGCGAGCTTCGCGGCGGTGGCTTCGCGCTACCCGCCGCCGACGGCCAGGGCGATTTGCAGCTGCGCTATCACTATGAAGGACCCGGCGGCGAAGGGTTGGTGCCGCCCTATAACGAAGTGCGCACCGTGCCGCTCGGAGCCGTGCCCGGCGGCGCGCGGCGGCGGTTGGACCTCGTCGTTCCGGCCGATCGGCCCGGGAATTGACGGGCGGGGCGCCCCTATCGGATTCTGACCGCGAAAGTGCCGAGGTCGATTTTGATGCCCGGCAGTGCTTCGCCGAAGCCGATCTTCGCGGTTGGGGCCGCTTTTGCGGGATCGACCACCGGCGCCAAGACATGAGTCAGCCGCATCGGCGGCGTGCCGGACGCAAACACGTTGCCGATCGACTTGGTCAATTCCTCGGCCGTTACATCGTTCTTCGAGATCAGCATGTCGCGATCGTCGGGCGCACGTTCGGGAAGTTCGGGCCACGGGCCGTCCGTATCGCGCGGGATACGAACGAAGAATCCTTTGCGCGCGTGAAAGCGGCCGCGCTGGGGTTGGGCGAAGTTGCCGACTAAGATCATGTCGAAGCCGTCGGCGAGCATCTTATCGCGGTCGATGCGGGACCAGAGCGCTTTGATCTCTTGGTACTTGCGCTGGATGTTGGCGACCGGCGTCGTGGTGACGAAATCGATTTCGGCGGCGCGGGTGAAGCCGTCGGGCGGCGGGATCTCGACGGCAGCCTCGACATCGAAGGTTCCGAAGCTGTCGATCTCGACCTTTTCGATCGCGGGCGGCGCCCATTTGGAATTCTGCGCCGCCTTCCAAGATTCCTTACCCGCTTGGCGCAGCCAGACATCGTTGTCGCCGCGCATATAGACGAAGTCTTCGTAGGTAGCCGAAGTACCGGGGCGGCGGATGTTGACGGTTGCGCGTGTGTAATAGCCTTTTTCGGCCGCGCCCATCAGCACGGACTCGAACATGCGATCTGCGGCTTCGATCAACTTCGTGCGATCGGCTTGCGTCTTTTCGTCCTTGAGCGCGACGTTGATGAAAATCGATTTCGGGTTTGCGACCTTGGCCGGGGTATCGCCGGCGCCGACAAGCTCGAACTTGTAGCCGTCGCCGAGGTCGAGCGTTTCCATCTGCGGGGCGGCCTGAGCCGAGAGGGCAAACACCGCTGCGGCGAACGACAGGGCGCCCGCCATTACCAAAGGCCCAAATCTCACGATAACGCCCCACCATCAACGTTTCCACGCGTTCACACTAAGGCAGGGTGGGCGGCGCGCGCAACAAAAAGCACGGGGCTGAGCGGCCTGATCGCGCGTGCATCTTGTTGGGCAACACAAGTCGTGGGAGATTTACCTTATGCGCGCGTTTGGCCCCTGGTTTTGTCTGGTGACGTCCCTGTTCCTTGCCGGGTCGGCAAACGCGTCGGCGCTTGATCGTATCGAGAGGCCTCATGCTTCGTGGCGTGGCACTGTATTTGAACCGAACTTTCGCTTTCCGGTGAGGGCCCGGCCCGGCACTCGGCCATGGGAGGCTTTGAGTTTTCGCAAGGAGCCGGAACGCTATTTGCGGATGCTGTTGGACTATGCCCTGCAGGGGCAAGATCGCGTTCATTGGCGGCTGCGGGCGAACCGGGTTCGGGGCTGGTACCACGTCCCCTGGCTGGGTCCGGGTCCGAATGGGCGCGAGTTTATTCACGGCCTGACGCGGGCGCGCGACTTCGCGCCCGGCGAGCTGGGGCCAAGGCAGACCAGTTGCCGGCAAAACTGGGCTCTGGCTTTTTACAATGAGGCAGGCGGCGCAGTGCTCGGCCGCGTTTGGCGGCACGTTGCAAAGGAGCACGGCGGGCCCGAACTGGGTGCCTTACCGTTTCCGGTTGGCACCGTTGCGGTGAAATTGGTGTTCACGGAAGCAACGCCGGATGACGACGCGCGGCTGGACGGCGCTCCGGCAATCGCTTCAAACATCCATCTCGATACGGCACCCAGCGATACCGCATGCGCGAGCGCGTTGGATTCGGGCGGCAAGCCCGCCGCACGCCGCCCAAAGACAGTGCGCCTGATTCAATTCGACATAGCGGTTCGCGAAGATCGCGCGAGTTACAAGACCGCCTGGGTGTTCGGGAGTTTCGTCTACGACGGTACTTTGCCCGGCGCCGATCCGTGGACCAAACTTGTGCCGCTCGGATTGATGTGGGGCAACGATCCGCAACTGAGCGATGCGGCAGCCGGACAGGGCGCCAAGCCGCGTCAGAGCATCGTGTTCGGCGGTCACCAATTCGGACGTGGCGGGCGCATGAACGGCTTGGTCGACGAACGTTCGTCGGCTTGTTCGTCTTGTCATATGGCGGCGCAATGGCCGAGCGTTGCGCGAATGGCGGCGCCCGCGCAATGGGAGGACGGCAAGTGCTGGTTTCGCAACCTCGACGCGCGCTATCCGTTCGGCTTCGAGCCCGGAAGCAAGCAGGGGTGCAGCAATGCGATCGCGCTTGGGAAGACGCAGTCGCTAGATTTCTCGCTTCAGCTCGCGATCGGGCTCCGGAACTGGAGCATGGCGCACACGAAGGCCGGCCGTTCGACCCGCTCGTCGCTCGGCAATCTCGAGCGGCGCGGCGACGTGCTGGAGGTCAACGGCGAGGTCGCCTTGCCTTTGCGGCGATAGGATTCACCAGCGGCAGATCGCGCGGAAGCGATTTCGGATCTTGCGGCGGCTTCTTCTTACCCTTCGCGGCAATCGCGACTTCGTAGGCTCGGCGTGCCCATATTGCGAGCTCACCACCGTCATCGAGCAAGCGGGGCGGCACTTCGAGATAGCTCATCGCCATGAGTTCGCCGTTCTTGTTCTGAAACACGAACGGCTTGCACTTCTCGGCCTCGAATGCGCGGCGCGTTTCGTCGTTCGCCTTGAGATAAATCCGCTCCCCGGCGATCAAGCCAAACATCCGATCCTTGAAGTAGATGCCCGCGCCGCCGAACATTAGCTTGATCTCGACCTCGCCGAAGCTGGCGAAAAGATCGGCGACGTGGTCGCGAAATTCCGCGCTGACCGCCACGACGGCTATTGAACCGCCGCTTTCAACGCGACGGATTCGCCGCAGCCGCATTCGCTGGTCTG
The DNA here is from genome assembly GCA_031413635.1 of Alphaproteobacteria bacterium. GTDB lineage: Bacteria > Pseudomonadota > Alphaproteobacteria > Micropepsales > Micropepsaceae > SZUA-430. Next base: position 47,309 of record JANOFM010000091.1, read on the forward strand.
ATTCGGGTTGTTGAAGACGAAGCGGGCTTGGAGCTTGTCGCGGACGAAATCCATCTCGGTGCCGATGAGGAACAGGATCGCCTTGGGATCGATCAAGATGCGCACGCCTTTGTCCTCGACCACTTCGTCGAGCGGGTTTTGCTTTTCGGCATAGTCCATGGTGTAGGACATGCCGGCGCAGCCCACATTTTTGAGGCCCACGCGGATGCCGACATAAGGCTTCTCAGCCTTGGCCATCGCGGTTTTCACCTGTTCGGCCGCGGCGTCGGTCAGGCGCAGCGCCTTGGGGCGTTCGCGGCGTAGTCTTGTCGGCTGTTGGACTTCAGTCATGACACACCAGAAGTGGGTTTAGAACATGTTCAATTCAAGCTTGGCTTCGTCGGACATGCGCTCGGGCGTCCAGGGCGGATCGAACACCATGTTCACGGTCACTTCGCCCACGCCTTCGACGCGTAGCACCGCTTCCTTGACCCAGCCCGGCATTTCGCCCGCCACCGGACAGGCCGGCGCCGTCAGCGTCATGTCGATCGTGATGTCCTTGTTGTCGGCAACGTCGATTTTGTAGATGAGGCCGAGTTCGTAAACGTCGACGGGGATTTCCGGATCAAAGACGGTCTTGAGCTGCTTGACCAACGCCTGGGTCAAAGCGTCGAGCTCTTCGGACTTCAAGCCTTGTGCTTCGATGGCGGCGCTCATGTGAAGATCGCCCGTGCTTTGTGCAGCGCTTCGATCAAGACATCGACCTCCGCGCGCGTGTTGTAGAACGCGAACGAGGCGCGCGCCGTGGCGGTGACGCCTAAACGCTCCATCAGCGGCTGAGCACAATGGTGGCCGGCGCGGACCGCCACGCCTTGGCGGTCGACCAAGGTCGCCACGTCGTGCGCGTGGGCGCCGTCCATCGTGAACGAGACGATCGAGCCTTTGCCTGACGCCTGACCCTGAATGCTGATCCAGTTCAGCTGCGCGAAGCGTTCGGTGGCGTAGGTCAGCAGATCGTGTTCTTGGGCAATCAGATCGGCGCGATCGAAGCTCTGGATGTAATCGAGTGCCGCCCCCAAACCCACGGCCTCAATGATCGGCGGCGTCCCCGCTTCGAAGCGTTGCGGCGAGCGGCCGTAGGTGACACGGTCGAAATGGACCTCATCGATCATCTCGCCGCCGCCTTTGAACGGAGGCAGGCGCTCGGTCCATTCCTTCTTCATGTAAAGAATGCCGATGCCCGTCGGGCCGTAGAGTTTGTGGCCCGTCGCGACGTAGAAATCGCAATCGAGTTCCTGCACGTCGATGGGCATATGGACGCTGGCTTGGCAGCCGTCGAACAGGACTGGAACGCCGCGCGCGTGGGCGAGGCGCACGATGTCTTTCGCCGGCGTCACCGTGCCCAGCACGTTCGACATGTGAGTGATCGCCACGAGTTTCGTGCGCGGCGACAGTTGTGCTTCGAAGGCATTCAAATCGAAGTCGCCGTCATCCTTGATCGGCGACCAGCGCAGGATCGCGCCCTTGCGTTCGCGCAGGAAGTGCCAGGGCACGATGTTCGAATGATGCTCCATCTGCGAGAGCACGATCTCGTCGCCGGCGGCGAACGAGGCGCCCAGGCTGTGGGCGACGAGATTGATTGCGTCGGTGCCGCCGCTGGAGAAGATGACTTGGTCGGCATGCGGCGCGTTGATAAAGGCGCGGACTTTTTCACGCGCGCTCTCGTAGGCCTCGGTCGCCGATGTCGACAGGGCATGCAGACCCCGATGCACGTTCGCATAGGAGGTGTGCATCATACAGGTCATCGACTCGATCACGGCTTCAGGCTTTTGCGCCGAGGCGGCGTTGTCGAGATAGACCAAGGGCTGGCCGTTGACGCGCGTCGACAGGATCGGAAAATCCTCGCGCACGCGGGCGACATCGAAACGGCGCTTTTGATGGAGTTTTGCGGTCGACGCGCTCATGCCGGGTCTCCGGCGATGTGCGCCATGCGCTCCGTGAGCCACGACTCGACGCGCTCGCGCCAAAAGCCCAGCGGAAGCCGTTCGGTGATTTCGCCAAGGAACGCGGCAACCAGCATGTTGCGTGCTTCACGTTCGGGGATGCCGCGGGCGCGCAGATAGAACAGCTGGTTGAGGTCGAGCGCGCCGATAGCCGCACCGTGCCCGCACTTGACGTCGGCGGCGAAAATTTCGAGTTCGGGCTTTTGGTCTATCTCGGCGTGCGGCGACAGCAGCAAGGCGCGAGACAGTTGATGACTGTCCGATTTCTGCGCTTCGGATTTGACAATCACGCGGCCTTGCACGACGGCGTGTCCGCTACCCGAGGCGATGCCTTTGGAAAGAACGCGGCTGCGGGTGTTGGGGGCTTCGTGGACGATCTCGATCGCGAAATCCGTGTGTTGCGCGTCACCTGCCGCATAGGCACAGGCGAGATCGAACGCGCCTCCGGGACCGGTCAAGCGAGCTTGCAGCTGCTGGCGCGCCAAGGCGGCGCCCGAGGAGAGGATGACGCCTTCGTACGCCGCGTCACGCGCGATCTCGATCGTGTCGTTGCGGACGACGAGGCTTGGTGCGCCGTTCGCCGTGACGCGGATGTGACGCAGGCGTGCGCCCGGTTCGAGCGTGATGGCAGTGACCGTGTTGGCGAAGCTCTGGGTTTCGACGGTGCCTTCGTCGACCTCGATCAGCGTGAGTTCGGCGCCCTCTTCTAATGCGATCACCGAGCGCGTGTGCGCGGCGGCACCGCTTTCGGAGAGACGGTGGCGCAGGAAGACCGGATCGGCGACGCGGGTGCCCTGCCCCACGCGAACGAGCGCGCCGCCGCCGGCAAAGGCCAAGTTCAGATTGTCGAGGGTCGTGTCGTTGGGCCGGAACCATTGTCTCAGCCAAAGTGCCGGCATCGCGATGGCTTCGGCGAGGCTAAGGATTTCCAAACCGTCCGGCAAATCTTCGGCAATCGGCGCGCGCGCGAGAATACCGCCGTTGACGTCGATGCGATGCGCTTTCAATCCCTCGAATATCGAGCGTGAGCCGCCGCTTTTGCCTTGCGCCAGCTCCAGACCGCTTGCGAGTTTGTTGCGGAAGTCGGTGTACTTCCACGCCTCCAGGCGGCGGTGCGGCAGGCCATCGCGCATCATGCGCGCCAGCGCTTCGGCGCGCGCGGTTTGCAACCATGCAGGCCCAAGCAACGCGGCGCGCGACTTGGCGAAGAGGGCGACGATCTCGCTCTCGGGCGATGTCGGGTTCGCCGATGGTTGGGTTGATGCCATCAGGCTGCCTTTACGATCTCGTCGTAACCGCGCGCTTCGAGTTCGCGCGCGAGTTCGGGGCCGCCCGACTTGACGATGCGTCCCATTGCCAAGACGTGCACGCGGTCAGGGACAATGTGGTCGAGCAGGCGCTGATAGTGCGTGATGACGAGGAAGCTGCGGTCGGGCGCGCGCAGGGCATTGACGCCCTGGGCCACGAGCTTCAACGCGTCGATGTCGAGGCCGGAATCGGTTTCGTCGAGGACGGCGAGACGCGGTTTCAGCATCGCCATTTGCAGCACTTCGTTGCGTTTCTTCTCGCCGCCCGAGAAGCCCACGTTGACGGCGCGTTTGACCATCTCGTCGCTCATCGAGAGTTTCTCGCGTTCTTCCTTAAAGCGCTTGAGGAAGGTGGGCGCGTCGATCTCGGCGTCGCCGCGCGCCTTGTTTTGGGCGTTAAGCGCGGTGCGCAAGAAGTTAATGGTCGTGACGCCGGGGAGCTCGACGGGGTATTGCAGCGCCAAGAAGATGCCTGCGGCGGCTCGTTGTTCCACCTTCATTTCCAGCAAGTTTTGACCACGAAAGACGATCGAGCCCGACGTCACTTCATAGCCGTCGCGACCCGCCAGCACGTAAGACAAGGTCGATTTGCCCGAGCCGTTCGGTCCCATGATGGCGTGTACTTCACCTTCGCCGAGCGCGAGCGTCAGGCCGTTCAGAATCTTCTTTCCGGCGACGGTGACGTGCAGGTCTTTGATCTCAAGCATCATAGCTCCTTCGAAAATCGTCATCCGATCGCGCGCCGGCGGCACGGAAGAATGCATATCTGATGAAGCCGACAAGGACGGTGATCACCACGGCAACCATCAAGAACACGAACAGCGCCGACGCTATGGCCGCCGCAACCGCCACCAACGCGATAACGACGGCACCGAACAGCAGCGTCGCAAGCCAGCCGCGCCAGGTGGACGGATATTGCCGTCCGCCGAAATTCGTCCGTATCACCCAAAGTTCACGGCTGTCGCTCATCCGACGCTTCCCTCGAGGCTGATGCCGATCAGTTTTTGCGCTTCGACGGCGAATTCCATCGGCAGGTTTTGCAACACTTCGCGGCAGAAGCCGTTGATGATCAGCGTCACCGCCTCCTCCGCCGGGATGCCGCGCGACAGGCAATAGAACAGCTGGTCGTCGCTGATCTTCGATGTCGTTGCTTCGTGTTCGAATTGCGCGGTCGGATTGCGGCTTTCTATATAGGGCACGGTGTGGGCGCCGCATTTCGCGCCGATGAGCAGCGAGTCGCATTGGGTGTAGTTGCGTGCATTCTCGGCCTTGGCGTGGGCGCTGACCAGGCCGCGGTAAGTGTTTTGCGCGTGGCCGGCGCTGATGCCTTTAGATATAATGCGCGAGCGGGTGTTCTTTCCCAAATGCATCATCTTGGTGCCGGTGTCGGCTTGTTGATAATTGTTCGCGATGGCGATCGAGAAAAACTCGCCCACCGATTCATCGCCGCGCAAAATGCAGCTCGGGTATTTCCAGGTAATCGCCGAGCCGGTTTCGACTTGCGTCCAGCTAATTTTTGAACGCGCGCCCCGGCAGTCGCCGCGCTTGGTGACGAAATTGTAGATGCCGCCTTTGCCGTTTTCGTCGCCGGGATACCAATTTTGGACGGTCGAGTATTTGATCTCGGCATCGTCGTGGGCAATCAACTCGACGACGGCCGCGTGGAGCTGGTTTTCGTCGCGCATCGGCGCGGTGCAGCCTTCGAGATAGGAAACGTATGAGCCCTTGTCGGCAATGATGAGCGTGCGTTCGAATTGGCCGGTTTCGGCTTCGTTGATGCGGAAATAAGTCGACAGTTCCATCGGGCAGCGCACGCCAGGCGGGATGTAGACGAACGAACCGTCGCTGAAGACCGCCGAGTTCAGTGTGGCGTAGAAATTGTCGGTCACGGGCACAACCGTACCCAGGTACTTGCGCACGAGTTCCGGATGTGTTTGCAGCGCTTCGGAAATCGGGCAGAAAATAACGCCGGCTTCCTTGAGTTTGCCTTTGAAGGTCGTGGCAACGGAAACGCTGTCGAACACGGCATCGACGGCGACGCCGGCCAGCAGTTTTTGTTCGGTGATCGGGATGCCAAGTTTTTTGTAGGTCTCAAGCAGTTTCGGGTCGACTTGATCGAGACTGTCGAGTTTCGGCTTCGATTTCGGCGCCGAATAATAATAGGCGTCCTGAAAGTCGATGGCCGGATATTTGACGCGCGCCCAATTCGGTTCGTGCATCGATTGCCAGCGTTCGAACGCCGCCAGACGCCATTCAAGCATCCAGTCCGGTTCATTCTTCTTGGCCGAGATGTAGCGAATCGTGTCGGTGCTCAGGCCCTTGGGGGCCTTCTCGCTCTCGATGTCGGTGACGAAGCCGTATTTGTAGCGTTCGGCGCCGCGCGCAGTGACCGCATCGATTGTTGCTTGTTCGGCCATCGGTTCCTCTAAGCAGCCGCGCGCGCTTGGGCGCGCTTGACGATGCATCCCCAAGCGTCGGCGAAGGCCGCGAGTTCTTGTTCAGTCGTATTCCAGCCAATGCTCACGCGGATCGCGGATGCCGCGACGCGCGGTGCAATTCCCATCGCGGTTAAGACGTGGCTCTGAGACACCTTTCCAGACGAGCATGCCGCGCCGGCGCTGACCGCGAAGCCGTCGAGATCGAGTGCGATCACCATGGTCTCGGCCGGAACGGAAGGTGCCGCGATGCAAAGAGTATTCGGCAGGCGATCAACGTCGCCGCCGAAGACAATGGCATCCGGATTATCAGCCTTCAGTTTACGCTCGAGCGCATCGCGCCATTTGCCGATTGCGGCAAAGTTCTGCGTCGCCATATGTGCCGCGGCTCCGAAGCCAGCAATGGCGGCGACGTTTTCGGTGCCGGCGCGGCGGCCGAATTCTTGGCCTCCGCCCGCGATCTGGCGCGCGAGAGGTGCGCCTTGGCGTGCGACCAGCGCGCCGGCGCCTTGCGGTCCACCCAATTTGTGGGCGCTGATCGTCATATAGTCGAGGCCGAGCGCCGCGAAGCTGATAGGCAATTTTCCTGCCATCTGAACGGCGTCGCTGTGAACGAGCGCGCCGTGCGTCTTGGCAAGTGCGATCACTTCGGCGAGCGGCTGGATTGCGCCGGTCTCATTATTTGCCGCCATGATCGAAACGAGGGCGCGACCCTTACCTTCTCCGAGAATTCGCTTGAGTTCCGAGATGTCGAGGACACCTTGCGGCGTGACAGGGCAGGTCACGACGCGCAGGCCGGGCGTGGTTTCCTCGCATGCCGCTGCGTTGGCAAGTATCGAGTCGTGTTCGATGGCCGAGACGACGAGGCGAGTGATGCGCTCGCCTGTCGCGGCGGCGGCTTGGATCGCACCGCGTAGCGCGAGTGCGTTTGCTTCCGATCCACCGCTCGTAAAGGTCACATCCTCGGGATTCGCTCCCGCCAACGCCGCGATCTGATGCCGTGCCGCTTCGATTTGCGCGCGACCGCGACGGCCTTCGGCGTGAATCGACAACGCGTTGCCCACCGAGTCGAGCGCCAGAGTCATCGCTGCCCGCGCTTCGGGGTGCAATGGGGCGGTCGCGTTGTAGTCGAGGTAGGTGCGCATGTCCGTGTTCAGGCTACGGCGTGGTCTTGCGGCGGAGAAATGAAATCGTGAGCGCGGCTCGTCCCAAGCACGCGCTTGTTGACGACATCGGCCAGAGTGACAGAGCTCAGGAAAATTTGGATCTGTCGGCCAAGTTCTTCCCACAGATCATGTGTGATGCAGCGGCCTTGATGTCCGGTGCAGCCGCGTGGCGATCCCAGTTCGCAGCGCGTCGCCTTCAGCGGTTCGTCGACGGCCGTCATGATGTCGGCAATGCGCGTCTCATCCGCTGGGCGGGCCAGTTTGTAGCCGCCGCCGGGGCCGCGGGCACTGATCACCAGTCCACCACGGCGCAGGCGCGCAAACAGCTGCTCCAAATAGGACAGTGAAATTTCCTGTCGTTGCGCTATCTCGTTCAAAGCGACAGACTTGCCGGAACTGTGGCGTGCCAAATCGACCATTGCCATGACGGCGTAGCGACCCTTGGTGCTGAGATTCATGGGACGGGACTCCTAAATATCCTATGGCGGCGGCGTCCGAAGCGGTTTGAGCATGCTGGATTTGCTTGCTTTTTCGCCCCTGACCCGTGTTAGAAAGCGCGCCCGGCCGCTTCCCGATGGGCGATATAGATTTCCTGAGTGAGGAGGTCAAGTATTGGTGGTTACCGGCAGTGTCTAGAAAATAACCCTTTGATTTTGTGTACTATTCGGCTTGGCGCGACGGCCGCTATTCCCACTTCAATAATCAACAAAGACGCCCCAACGAGGTCGATGAACGAAGATGCCTGACGTTATTTTTGCCGGACCTTCCGGCCGCCTTGAGGGGAAGTACCAGCATCAGAAACACAAGACAGCGCCGATCGCGCTGATTCTGCATCCACATCCTCAACACGGCGGCACGATGAACAATCGCGTCACTTATGAGATGTTTTATGCGTTTCAGCGGCGTGGGTGCTCGGTTCTAAGGTTTAACTTTCGCGGTGTTGGGCGCAGCCAAGGCGTGTTCGACGGCGGAATCGGCGAATTGTCGGACGCGGCGGCGGCGCTCGATTGGTTGCAGACGATGAATCCGGGGGCGCAAACCTGCTGGGTGGTTGGGTTTTCATTCGGGTCTTGGATCAGTATGCAGTTGCTGATGCGACGGCCGGAGATCCACGCTTTTATCACTATCGCGCCGCCGGCAAACATCTATGACTTCACGTTCTTGGCGCCCTGCCCTGCTTCGGGCTTGATCGTCCACGGCCGCAACGACCAAGTTTCTCCCGAAGCCGACGTGCAGAAGATGGTCGATCGGTTGAGCGCCCAGCGCGGGATCAAAATCACGCAGGTCAAGATCGAGGGTGCGAACCATTTCTTCGACCAAAACCTGCCGGAGCTTGTGAAGACCGTCGAAGACTATCTCGACATGCGCATGCCGCCGGTCGAGGAAAGCGGCTAGCACTTCGAGGACGTGAGCACGCCGCCAGTCATCGGACGCGGCGCGCCAGTCGTCGACGGGAAGCTAATCGGCAGACCGCGCAGCGAGCGAACGGCCAGAAAAGCAAAGGCTTCCGCTTCGATAAAGTCGCCACGCCAGCCTGCGTCTTCCGCCACGATCACATTCACACCGGTTAGCGTTGCGCGCAATTCGCGCATCAGCGTGACGTTGTGACGCCCGCCGCCGCAAACGATCCATTCGCGCGGCGGTTCTGGGAACTGTTCTCGGGCGGTTGCGATTGAACGCGCCGTGAACGCCGTCAATGTCGCAGCTCCGTCTTCAACGCCGAGGTTGCGCGCCATCTCCCAGTCAAAAGTCATACGATCAAGCGACTTCGGCGAAGTTTTTGTGAAATAGACGTGGTCGAGCAGATGAGCGACGACATTCTCATGCACGCGGCCCTTCGCGGCGAGAGCGCCCAATTCATCAATGGGTTTGCCGGTGTGCTTCAACGCCCAATCATCAATGGGCGCGTTGCCGGGGCCGGTATCGAAGGCGATGAGTTCGCCGCTGCGACCGACGAAAGTGACGTTTGCCACACCGCCGATGTTGAGTACGGCGACCGGAGCGCGGTCGGCCGCGAGAGCTACGTGATAGATAGGGACCAGCGGCGCGCCCTGCCCGCCCGCGCGCACATCGGCGGTGCGAAAGTCGTTGACGACGTCGATCGCCGTCGAAGTTGCAAGGTGTGGCCCCGAGCCGATTTGCAGCGTCAAGCGCTCGGCCGGACGGTGAACCAGAGCCTGCCCGTGGAAACCGATGAGGTCGATCTGTTCGGGTTCAAGCCGCGCTTCGGCAAGAAGATCGCGGACCGCCTGTGCATGGGCGTCCGTTAGATCGCGCTCCAGAAGCGCCATCGCAGGGGACAGCGGACCTGCGGCGCGAATTGACGCGGCGGACCGGATAGCCTCGCGCAGGCGGGCGCGCATATCTGGCGAATAGGGCTGGAAACGGGCGGGACCGAACGCCTCGATGCGCTCGCCGTCCGTGTCCAAGATGGCAGCATCAATGCCGTCCATCGAGGTGCCGCTCATCAATCCTATCGCCTTCAGGACGCGCGTCATTTCGTGTTACACAGCCTGCTCATATCCTCGACTCTGAAGGCAGTTATAGACCATGGGCGCGCGCCGCTCCGCATTCTTGATCGAGTTCGCCGAGCGCGGACACTTGCACCAATGCACGAACCTTGGGGGGCTTGACGCCCTGATGTCGAAGGAGCGCGTGGTCGGATATATCGGCTTCGATTGCACGGCAGCGAGCCTGCATATCGGCAATCTGACGCAGATCATGCGTTTGCGCGTACTCCAGCGCGGCGGGCACAAGCCGATCGTGGTGGTGGGCGGCGGCACGACAAAGATCGGCGACCCTTCGGGCAAGGACGAAACGCGGCAATTGCTGACCGACGAGCAGATCGAGGCGAACAAGCTTCGCCATATGGAGATCTACCGGCGCTTCCTTGAATTCGGCGACGGGCCGACCGATGCGATCATGGTCGACAACGCCGAGTGGCTCGACAAGCTGCAATACCTTCCGTTCCTGCGCGACATCGGGCGGCACTTCACGATCAATCGGATGGTGGCGATGGACAGCGTGAAGCTGCGCCTCGATCGCGAGCAGCCGCTGACGTTCCTCGAATTCAATTACATGATCTTTCAAGCGTACGATTTCGCGGAGCTCTACCGGCGTTATGGCTGCCGGTTGCAAATGGGCGGGTCGGACCAGTGGGGCAATATCGTGTCTGGCATCGACCTGGCGCGGCGCACCGACAATGTCGAACTGTTCGGATTGACCTCGCCGCTGATCACGACGTCTTCGGGTGCCAAGATGGGCAAGTCGGTGTCGGGCGCGGTTTGGTTATCGGCCGATATGCTGAGCGTGTACGACTACTGGCAATATTGGCGCAATGTCGAAGACGCCGATGTCGGCCGCTTCATGCGCGTCTTCACGGATTTGCCATTGAACGAGATCGCGCGGTTGGAAGCGCTGCAGGGCGCCGAGCTGAACGACGCCAAGAAAGTGCTCGC
>JANOFM010000092.1:0-7958 GCA_031413635.1 Alphaproteobacteria bacterium
GCAGGCCCAGCTCGACGAGACGTTTGAAAAGGGATTGAACCGCGAATTCTGGGCGGCGGCCTATCAATCGTCGGCGGCGAAAGACGTAACGGTGGAAGACACCGGCATGCGCGAGCAAAACGGGCACAAGGCCTATTACGCCGTCGCGAGCGCCACGATCGCGCTGGCGGCGGGGCCCGTGCGCGCACGCAGCAAGATTCAGCTGCAGGTCATTCCGGGCAGTTTTCACGCGATCAACTGCCGCTCGACGGCCGACACCTACGCCGCGTTCGGGCCGCAATTCGAAACCGTGTTCTCCTCGCACGAGCCGACGGGCAGCGGCTATATCGCGAGCGCGCCGCAGACGGGTCCGGTGACGCTGGGGCTGACCTCTGGGCGGCCCACGCCGCGCGCGACGGTCAACGCCGCGTGGTCGATGGTGAGCGAACAGTTGAAGGCGGCAAGCGGACCGACGTCCCGCCGGCGCTAGGTTCCCGCTAGACGAACCACAGCACGGCGATCAAGACGAGGACGCCGATCCAAGCCGTCTCGGCTACCATAAGGCCGACGGGACGCCAGCCGACCGCGACAAGGTCCTTGAACGACGTCTTCATGCCAAGGGCGGCGATGGCGGTCACGAGGCACCAGCGCGAAACATCGCTGATGCCCGCGGTCACCGGCTTTGGAATCAGTCCGGTCGAATTGAGGGCGACGAGTGCCGCAAAGGCGAGCAGAAACGTCGGCAACAAGGTTGCCTGACGCCGCTCGCCGGGGGTGTAACGCGATAAGACGAGCGCGATGGCGAGCACGACGGGCAACAACATCGCGACCCGCAGCATCTTGACATAAGTGGCGATGTCGCCGGTTTCGGGCGAGATCATGTAGCCCGCGCCCACGACCTGGGCGACGTCGTGGATCGTGCCGCCAAGGAAAATCCCGGCGTGTCCGTTGTCGAAGCCGACGGCGCCGACGAAGATCGGATAGACGATCATCGCGATCGTCGACAGCGCGGTTACGGAGATCGCGGTCAGGATGGTGTCGCGTTCGGTTTGCGCGTTACGCGGCAGGACCGAGGCGATGGCAAGTGCCGCCGCCACGCCGCAAATCGCGACCGCTCCGCCCGAGAGCACGCCGAAGGTGCGGCTGAGCTTGAGATAGTGCGCCAGCGCCAGGCCGAAGAGGATGGTTGTGGTGACGCCCGCGATCACCATCAAAACGGGCGCGACGCCAAGGCTGGCGATTTGATCGAAGGTGATGCGCGCACCAAGCAGGGCCACGCCCAGGCGCAGGATGGTGCGCGAGGCAAACTCGATCCCGGCGACACAGCGGCCTTCCTCATGCAGGAAATGAAACGCCATGCCGATGAGCAGCGCGAACAGCATGACCGGCGCGCCGTAGTGATCGGAGAGAAACGTCGAGGCAAGTCCGATGATCAGCGCGACGAGGACGCCGGGATAGATGGCGTGAAGCAAGGCGCCGCGCGGCAGAAAGGCAAAGAGGCGCGGCGGCGCGCTGGGTTCGGCGCGGGTGATGCCTTCCATGCTGTCGAGAAATTCGAGGCGCTCGAGTTCGGAGCCGAAGCCCGGCGGTATTTTCGTCATGCGGTCAGCTTTCCGTTTTGAACCAGCGCCTACAGGCGCGGCTGAAACTCGTGGGGTCTTCAAAGCCGAGCGCCTCGGACATGGCGGCGCGCGACAGTTTGCGATCGGCCAGGAACTGTTGGGCCCGCTGTTTTAGGTTCGTGTCAAGCAGCAGGCGAAACGACGTGCCGCTCTCCGATAAGCGGCGAACCAAGGTGCGGCGCGACATGCCGAGCTCCTTGGCGACCTCATCCTCCGACAGGCGGCCGGTGCGGCGCCGCTTCAGCAGACGCTCGACGCGGATCGTGAGCATGTCTTCGCCCTGAATGCGGCGGGCGGAATGTTCAAGTTCGGCGATCGCGGAGGCGAGCAGTGTCGGATCGGCAAAAGGCGACGGGCGGTCGCACAAGGCATTCGGCAGCACGATCGCGACATCCGATTGTCCGAACTTTACGGTACCCGAAAGCGCGGCGCGCATGCGGTCGGCGTATTTCGGGGTCTTCCATGGAAAGTGAAATTCGAGTTCGGATGCGTCGCCCTCGAGCACTTGATCGAGCATCGCCTTGGCGCCCAGCACCGCCGTCTCGACGGTTGCGCGTTGGGCCGCCTCGGACATGGCGACGCCGCAGGCCAGCGTCACGCGCGTTTTGGTCCTGTCTCGTTTGCTGCGGATGACAAGAAACGGCCCGCGCACATGGCCGTAACGCGCGAGGATTTCGACGCCCTCGCCTACCGTCGCCGCACTGCGAACCGCCACTTCGAGCGCGCCTTGCATGGCGGTGCTCCACGCCGGTAGTGCGTCGATCGGCCAGGTTTCGCCGACAACGCGGCAAAGGTTGTCGCTGAACGCGACAAAGGTAAACAGCGTCACTTCCGCCGCCGGGTCGTTCAACCGGCTCTCGTCCACGTCGGTCCCCGCCAGCAATTTCTGGCGCAGTTCGGATGTCGGTGCGAAACGGCGCAGCAGTACCCTCAAATACCCTGCTGGTGCGGGTACCGACTTGCGGACGTCGCGGGACGAATCCTTGGCCATGGCGTGGCGCAAAATGCCACATTTCTGGCGCGGGCGATACTCGCGGAAGGAGGCCGGATGCACTTAGTGTTATCGAATAAGCGCCAGACTGCGCCCGAGGAGACATTGCATGACATTCACCGGACAGACCGCCGACGGCAGAACGATTAGCTACACCGACAGCAAGCGGTATCTATGGTTCTTTTCCTTCCTGCTCGCGGTCGTGCCGGCGGTGACCATCGGACTCTATTTCTGGACGGGCAGCGTCTTCGCAATCCTGTTTCCGGTTGCGTATATGTATGTGTTCATCCCGCTGTTCGATCTGATCGTGGGGGAAGATACACACAATCCGCCGGAAGAAGTGGTCGATGCGATGGCGGCGGATCCGTTCTATCGCACGCTTCTGCACGTTGCGGTGCCGTTGTTCTATCTCAGCTTCTTTGCGGCGGCTTGGTTTGTGGGCACTCAGAATTTGCCGTGGTGGGCCATCTTGGTGTTCGCCTATGGCGTCGGCGCGGTGCACGGCGATGTGCTGACGATCGGGCACGAGCTTGGGCACAAGAACAATGCGACCGACCGGCTCTGGGCGAAGGTGGTCAATGCGCTGATCGGCTATGGTCATTTCTGCATCGAGCACAATCGCGGGCATCACGTTTGGGTGTCCACGCCGGAGGATCCCGCGAGTTCGCGCATGGGCGAATCGATTTACGCGTTCGCGACGCGCGAGTTACCGGGCACCTTCAAGCGCGGGTGGGAACACGAGCGGCTGCGCCTGTCGAAGAGCGGCAAGAGTTTCTGGTCGATCGAGAACGAGATTTTGCAGGGTTATGCGATCACGCTTGTCATCGCCGCCGCGTGCGTGGCGCTGTTCGGTTGGCACATGGTGCCGTTCCTCGCGATCCATCACTTCACCGGTTGGTTCGGGTTGACGCAGGCGAACTATGTCGAACACTACGGCTTATTGCGTCAGAAATTGCCGAACGGCCGCTACGAGGCCGTGCAGCCGCGCCATTCGTGGAACACGAACCATATCGTGTCGAACCTGTTGCTGTTCCATTTGCAGCGCCATTCCGATCATCACGCCAATGCGCAACGCCCGTATCAGGCTCTGCGTAACTTCGCCGACCTGCCGCGTTTGCCGAGCGGATATCCGGGCAGCTACGCGCTGGCGATGATCCCACCATTGTGGTTTCGCATCATGGACCCGAAGGTCATGGCATGGGCAGGCGGCGACATCACGAAGGTCAATGTCGCGCCGGGGCGGAAAAAAATTGGTCGTGCGGAGGAAGCCTTAATAACCTCATAGCCGTCCCGAAAGCTCGCTGTCATCATTCTTCGATGAGCCGGAATGTGGCGCCTGGAGCCCCATAAACGCGCAATATGCACACGCCAGCATTTGAAGGGACATCCCACTGCGTCTCCGTGTCGATAGGCGCTTCATGCGCCGCCCCCGTGCATGCAAGGCGAAATGATCTCACTTCCCCTTTCAGTTCGGCGAAGAAGAATTTTCCACGCAGAAGTTGATGGCGCCACACGGCGGGCGCCTCAATTAGGGGACTCGTTGCAAGTCTTGCCTCGAAGATCAGAGGTTTGGCGTCGTTCACCGCCGCATGAATTCGGCCGATTATTTCCGCCGGCTCACTTGTACCGGCGGCTGATGGCGGATCGATCAACCGCAGAGACTTGAATGCGCATTCCGCCGCGACGAAATTCCAATCCCTGGCTTCAAGTTCAACTTGCAGGGCGAATGCATGCGCTTGCAGACTCTTCTCGAGGTATCTACCCTCCTCGATCGTCGAGTGCCGAATATGAAACAGGGCGCGCTGCCAATCGCCTTTCTGGGCGTAGGCGATTGCTAACGCGAATGAACCCATTGCCTCTTCGTATAGGTTCAAGCGTGCCTTGAACGCGGTTTCGAGAACGGCGATTGCCTCTTTATATTGCTTAGTGTTCATGAACGCACGTGCGTTATTGTATTTGCGAACGAATACCTCGTGCGCCGCCTCGCGTCCGGAACCCTCGATTAGGTAGAGGACGGAGGTCAGTTTTAAGAATTGTTCTACTGGTAGACCACTCCGGGTTGCCGGTTTGTAGCGCCAATTCGCGACTGCCTTTACGGACGACGCAACAAATTCAGGAGGACCCAGCGAGTCGACAACCTCAATGTTGTGCACCGTGCCGTCGGACTTTATTGCATACTCGAGCTGCGCCCACCCTTCGCTCCAATCGTTCAATACATTTTTGGGATATTTCGGTTGGGGCTTGAACGACGGCTCCGCCTCGACGAAGCCCGGAAAGCCATCGCCCCTATTGCAAAGCAGTGGCGTGAATGCATTTGCAGCCGACAAGGCCTCATTTGCAAGCGACGATGGTGCAGAAAGCAAAAGTCCAACGACGGCAACCGCCAATGACAGGACTTTTCTAGTGTTCGTTCGTAACATTATATCCTCCCCCCATCCCCGATCGACATAAGAGACTATCATCCTCTTACGGCAGTCGCGAATTGGCCGGTTAGTCGGCGAATTGCGGCGCTCTTTTCTGTAACTGCGCCATTACCGCCTCGATTTGGTTTGGCTTGCCGGCGAGCGCATCCTGTTCGCGTGATTCCGCCAGCAGGCCCTCGGCGTCGGAGAGCAAGGGCGCTGCGTTCAGGAGGCGTTTGGCGGCACGGATGGCGTCGGGGTTTTTCATCGCGATGTCGCGCGCGGTTGCGAGCGCTTCGTCGCGCGGGTTCGCGGTCAGGCGCGTGACGAGGCCCATGCGCTCGGCTTCTTCGCCGGCGAAAATGCGACCCGTGTAGGTCAGGTCGCGGATTACGTCGTCGCGCATCAGATGGCGCATGATGACGGTTCCGGCCATGTCGGGGACGAGGCCCCATTTGATTTCCATCACCGACATTTTAGTGTCGGGCGCGACGTAACGCATATCGGCACCGAGCATGATCTGGAAGCCACCGCCGAAAGCGACGCCGTGGACGGCGGCGATCACCGGCACGGGCACCTCGCGCCAAACCCAGGCCGCGTATTGCGGGCGGTTGGCGATGCCGTTCGTGCGCGGCAAGAGGCGACCAGCAGGTCGGGGATCGCTGCCCGCATCGGCGGAGCGTTGGAAGTTGCCCATGTCGAGGCCGGCGCAGAACGCCTTGCCTTCGCCCGAGACGACGACTGCGCGCAAGCCGCGTTCGGTCTTCAGGCGCGTGCCGGCATCGATAATGGCGCCGAACATCGCATCGTCGAGGGCGTTCATTTTGTCGACCCGTACCAGGCGGACATCGGCCACGCCGTTGTCGATGGTCACGGTCACGCGGTCGTTCATGGTCTGGCCCTCCAAGATTGGTTCCCTTCAGGATTTCGGAGATCGAGGGGCGCCGCAAGCCTCGATTTTGCGTCGAATGCACGTCAACAGGGGTGGCGCGAGTGCGGTGAGTTCCAATAGTCTTGGCTCAACACAACCCGAGCACTGGAAAGCCCATGATCAAAGTTCATCATTTGAACAATTCGCGTTCGCATCGCGTTCTGTGGCTTTTGGAGGAACTCGGGGTCCCGTACGAAATCGTCCACCACAAACGGGATTTGATGACGCGGCTGGCGCCGCCGGAACTCAAAAAAATCCACCCGCTGGGAAAGGCGCCGGTCATCGCCGATGGAGATCGGGTCGTTGCCGAGTCCGGCGCGATCATCGAGTATCTGACCAAGACCTACGGCAAGGGCAAGTTCTGGCCCGCGGACAGCGCGCCCAATTGGGTGGAGCATTCGCACTGGATGCATTTCGCCGAGGGCTCGGCGATGCTGCCGTTCTTGTTGGCGCTTTATGTCGGGATGTTGGGCGACAATGGCGCGGCGCTGAGACCGCGCGTCGAAGGCGAGATCGCGAACCATCTGGCATATATGGATGGAGCGTTGGCCAAACGCGATTACTTTGCCGGCAGCGAATTCACCGCCGCCGACATTCAGATGTCGTTCATTTTGGAGGTCGCCGATACCGGTGGCAGGTTGAAAGACTATCCGCGCCTGGCCGGCGTGCTGAAGCGCTTTCGCGAGCGGCCGGCCTATCAACGCGCGATCGAGAAAGGCGGACCCCTGGAATTAATCCGGCGTTGAACTATTTCAAAGATTGGACGTGGGTTCTTCGGGGTGTTCCGTTAGAGGTGAGACATGGTTGAGATCGGTATATCGGCGGTCGACCGCAAGGATATCGCGGCAGGGTTGTCGCGCGTGTTGGCGGACACGTATACGCTTTATCTGAAGACGCATAACTATCATTGGAACGTGACAGGGCCGCAGTTCAACGACTTGCACGCGATGTTCATGGTGCAGTACACGGAGCTTTGGACCGCGGTCGATCTGATCGCCGAGCGAATCCGCTCGCTCGGGCATTTCGCTCCGGGGACCTACAAGGCGTTCGCCGGACTGTCGTCGATCGCGGAGGAGGACGGCGTGCCGGCCGCCACCAAGATGCTCGAGAATTTGCTTTCCGGCCACGAGACCGTCGCGCGCACCTGCCGCGAGACCTTTCCCGCCGCCGACAAGGCCTCCGATCAGCCGACGATGGACCTGCTGACGCAACGCATGCAGGTGCACGAAAAGACGGCGTGGATGCTCAGGAGCATTTTGGGGCGCTAAGCGCGCGCGCCCCTACTCCGCCGCCATCGGCTTGCGTTCGCGGACCGTGTAGTCCTCCCACTTCACTTGCTTCGTTGCCTCGGCATAGTCGCGGGTGTGGGACGACCAGTTTTGCGTGATGTGGCCTTGGGCGTTTTTGTACCATGAATGGCAGTGCGGGTCGGCCCAGGTGGTTTTGGCGAGGCCCGCTTGGAGTTCTTTGTTGAAGCGGTTTTGGGCTGTTTGTTTTAGTTCCATCGCCGCCAAATTGCGCGCGTGCATTTCGCTCATCGCCTTCACTGTGTATTCGATCTGGCGCTCGAGCATGAAGGTGATCGAATTGTGCCCCAGGTTGGTGTTGGGGCCGTAAAGAATGAACATGTTGGGGAACTGCGCCGCGGTAATGCCGAGATAGGCTTGCGGTTCCTCCGACCACGCGTCGCGCAGGTGCACGCCGCCCTTGCCCACCACGTCGACCGACCAATGCCAGGCCGTGGTCTCGAAGCCCGTGGCGTAGACGATGACGTCGAAGTCGTGCTTCGTGCCGTCCTTCATCTCGATGCCCTTGGGCGTGATGCGCGCGATTTTGCCCGTTTCGAGGGTGACGTTGTCGCGCATGAGGGCCGGATAGATGTCGTCGGCGTAGAGGATGCGTTTGCAGCCGATGGGATAGTCGGGGGTGAGCTTCTTGCGCATTTCGGGATCGGGAACTTGCTCGGCCAGATGGTTGAGCGCAACGCGCGTGTAGGCGGCGCGGCCTTCCTTGGTCCAGCTGAAGGCCTGCCA
>JANOFM010000093.1:0-2199 GCA_031413635.1 Alphaproteobacteria bacterium
ATTGCGGATTGGCCGGCCATTCCCCTGCCCCATGTTTCTCGTGCTATGCCATTCGCATAACGGAGCACATCCATGTCACCGCAGAATACCGGCGCCTTGGCCGGCGTCAAAGTGGTCGATCTTAGCCGGGTACTCGCCGGGCCCTATGCGACGCAGATCTTGGGCGACCACGGGGCCGATATCATCAAGGTCGAGCCGCCGATGGGCGACGAGACGCGCGAGTGGGGGCCGCCGTTTCGCGACGATGCTGGCGCGCGCGGGCCGTCGGCCTATTACACGAACATCAACCGCAACAAGCGCGGCATGGCGCTCGATCTGACCAAGGCCGAGGCACGGGAGGTGGTGTTCAAGTTGCTTGCCGATGCCGATGTGCTGGTCGAAAATTTTAAGATCGGGACAATGGAGCGTTGGGGGATGGGGTTCGACGTTTTGTCGGCGCGCTTTCCGCGATTGATCCATGCGCGCGTTTCAGGGTTCGGCGCGGAGGGGCCATTGGGCGGCATGCCGGGCTATGACGCCTGCGTGCAGACGATGGTGAGCCTGCCCCATTGCAATGGGTCGGCGGAATCGGGGCCGGTGAAGCTGGGCGTGCCGATGGTCGATATGACGACGGGGATGAATCTGGCGATCGGGATTTTGCTGGCGCTGCACGAGCGGCATATGTCCGGCACGGGGCAGTTCGTGGAGGTGGCGCTCTACGATGCGGGGCTTTCGATTCTGCACCCGCATTCGGGCAATTGGCTGATGGGCGGCAAGTTGCCGAATCTGCTCGGCAACGCGCATCCGAATTTGACGCCCTACGATCTTTATCCGACGGCGACGCGGCCCATACTTCTGGGCGTCGGCAACGATGCGCAGTTCAAGAAGGCGATGGCCGTGTTGGGCGTTGTGCATGCAGCGGAGGATCCGCGCTTCAAGACGATGGCCGAGCGCAACGCGAACCGGCCGGCGCTGACGCAACTCTTGACAGAGGCGTTCGCGACGCTCGACGGCGTGAAGGTGGCGCAAGAGTTGTTGAAAGCGGGCGTACCGGCGGGGCCGCTGAATACGATCGCCGAGGTGTTGACCGATCCGCAGACCGCTGCGCGCGAGATGGTGGTGGAGAAGGACGGCTATCGCGGGATCGCCTCGCCGGTGAAGATGTCGCGCAGCAAAGCCTCGACGCGGATGACACCGCCTGAGTACGGCGCCGACAATCGTACGGTGCTCAAGGGAGCGGGGTATGGCGATGCGGAGATCGACGCGCTGGTGAAAGCGGGCGCAGTGGTGGAGAAGCGGAAGTGAAACTCAGCGCGCTCGATCAGTCGCCTATACGCAAGGGCGGCACGGCGGCCGATGCAGTGCATGAGACGATCGCGCTGGCTAAGGCTTGCGAGGGGTTTGGGTATTCGCGCTATTGGCTGGCGGAGCATCACAACACGTCGTCTTTCGCGGGGTCGACGCCGGAGGTTTTGATTGCGCGGGTGGCGGCCGAGACCAAGTCCATGCGCATCGGTTCCGGTGGCATTATGTTGCCGCATTATTCGCCGCTGAAGGTTGCCGAGAATTTCCGCATGCTTGAGACGCTTTATCCGGAGCGCGTCGATCTTGCGATCGGGCGGGCGCCGGGCGCCGACGGGCGCACGAGCGTGGCGCTGCAGAGCGGGCCGCAGGCGTGGGACATCGGGGTGTTTCCGCAGCAAGCGGCTTTGCTGCGGCATTATCTGGAGGAAGCGGCCGGATTGGCGGAGTGGCCGGAGGGACATCCTTATCGGCAGATCCATGCCTCGCCGCGCGGGCCGGGTGTCCCCGAAATGTGGATGCTGGCGTCGAGCGTGATGGGCGGCTCGAGTCGTTCGGCTGTACCCACACGTAGTAGACCGCACTGCCTGCCGAGACGGCGAAGCACGCCGCGGCTTGGCCAACGCCCGCGGGCGGCGGCGCGTTCTTGGCGCTTGATGCTGCCTTCTCCGGCGACCCTTCTGCGCGCGGCCGCTTCTTCTTGCGCCTGCGCTTGCGCGGGGTGTTGGGGGGCGCTTCCGCTGGCGCAATTTCTCGCGCAGCCGAGCCCACCGGATCAGAAGCGGGCGTGTCCGAGTGTTCCGAATCCGTCACGGAGGAGAGGGTAGCCAACGCTGCGGATGCCGGCTACAGATCCCGCCTCATGGCGCGCCTTGGGGCGATCGAATCCTGGGCGGACGGCGACCGCTGCCGCCGCGC
>JANOFM010000094.1:0-16594 GCA_031413635.1 Alphaproteobacteria bacterium
CGCGCGAGTTGGCGGACCGGCTGCGCATGTTCGGTCTCAGGCCCGCAACGCTGAGGATGGAGGAGGACCGGTTCGTGCGCGGCTATCGCGCCGAGGAATTGAGCGAGGCGTTCGAGCGCTATCTGGGTCCGGGTGCCATCACTTGTGATGGCAAGGTGGCGGCGGCGTGAGGGCACAAACGGCCGGAACACGCCGATGTGATGGCGTGATGGATCGGATTAGATTTGCATTCCGTTGTGCGGCGAGGCAAGGGATCGGCGCCCGGATTTCGGGGTTTGCGCGCCATCAAAGGGCTGGATTGGAACCTCTCGAATTGTCTATGGTTCGTCCCATGGAAATGCACCAAGTTAGATACTTCCTGGCTGTCTGCCGGACGCTGAATTTCACCAAGGCGGCCGAAGAGTGCAACGTCGCGCAGCCGTCGCTGACGCGCGCCATTCAAAAGCTCGAGGAGGAGTTCGGCGGCCTGCTGTTCCACCGCGAGCGGGCAAATACGCACCTCACCGAACTCGGGCGCGCGATGCAGCCCCATCTCGAGCGAACTTATGACGCGGCGCAGTCCGCCAAGCAACTCGCGACCGGCTTCAAGAAGGGCGAGGTCGCGCATCTGAGGTTGGGCGTGTCGGGTCTGGTGTCGGCGGATGCCATCGCATGCGTCCTGGGACACGTTCAACGTGCGGTGCCGTCGGTCGAGTTGACGTTGGGCAGCGGTCCGGACGGTAAGTTGCTCGACGATGCGGTGGCCGGCGAATTCGACGTCGTGGTGATCGGCGACGAACCGGCCGATGCCGATCGCCTGCGCAGCTTCACGCTTTTGCGCGAGCCGCTCGCGGTGGTGATGACGGCGACGCATCCCTTGGCGGGCAAAGACAAGATCGCCGTCGCCGATCTCGACGGCGTGGACATGATCGAACTCCTGCATTGCCCCGTCGGTCCGCGATTTAAGGAAATGTGCGAAGCGGCTGGGGTGAAACCAAAAATGCGCACGCGTGCGGCGAATTGCGGTCAGATGCTGTCGTTGGCACGCGCGGGCCTGGGGGTCGCCGTGTTGCCCATGAGCATGGCGGCGGAATCGGGATTGGTGGTTAGGCCGATCGACGGCACGAAATTCGAACGGGCGATTACGCTGGGCACTGTCGCTGGGCGGCGCTTTACACCGGCGAGCGACGCGTTCGTGAAGCTCGCGCGGTCGCGCGATTGGGGACAGCCCAGCGGAGGCGCGAGCTGAGTTACGGCGTCGCGGACGCCACGACCGTGAGGCTGTCCCATTTGCCGTTGAGCACCGCGAGCACGACGCCGGCCGTGTCGTTGACGGCGTCGGCGAGTTCGGCGCGGATCGTGCCTTCGCGGATGCGGTTGGTCCAAAGCTCGGGCTTGGCGCGCAGTTGGCGGAACCAGTATTGCAGCGCTTTCGTGGCGCGCTCGTGATCGGCTTTCGAGAAGTCCACGATCAAGGGGCTGCGCGCTTGCTCGCCTTCGGCGCCGGACGACGGCCAGGTGATCAACAGCGGCCCGGTCAAATGCGCGACGCCCGCTTTCGCGGCCAAGCTGCGCGCGATCTTGTGGTCGTACCAGGTGATCAGCAAGCCGCAATCGCGGGCGAGGAAGGCCGCTTTGATCTCAAACGATTCGTGCGAGGCCACGATCGGCCAATAGGTCGCGAGCACCTCGGTGCGCGCGGCAGCGACGGCACCGGGGGTCATGAAGTCCATCGTTGCGAGCATGATGTCGCAAAACCGCTTCTGAACGTCTCGCTCTTCGCTGGTGACGGCGACCCTCGGCAAAAGCACGAAGCCGAAGGCCTTGCTCGTGTCGACCTGAGTTCGGGTGTGCTGGAAATAACTGAGCACCTTGCTGCCGCTATTGCCGTTCTTCTTCGGCGGGGTCCTGCGTATAACGGGCGCGGCCGGCGGAGGATCGCCGGCGGCGGCCGGCGGCATCGCGCCCGGTGCGGGCGTGGGCGCCGGATCGTGCGCGGCGGGCGACATCGGGATGGTGTCGCGAGCTGCATCCAATTTCGGGGACGGGTTGCCCGGCGGCACGAGTTCGTCCGCTTGTGTTACGCCTGGGTCCATCGACTTCTCAGTGTCCGGCGCACCGGCGGCCGGTTCGATCGCCGCAAGCTCCTCGGCGATGGGTTCGGCCGGAAATGCCGGCGGCGCTGAGGGTGGCGCCGGTTGAGGCGCTGCAGCCGGCGGCTCAATTGAGACACTCTCGGGTGCAGGCTTCGAATCCCCACTCAAAGGTGTAGTCGCCAAGTTGCCTCGGTATTGCAGAAAGCCATAGCTTGTGGCGAAAACGCAGGTGAAGATAATCGTAACGATCAAGCCCGTGCGAGATCCATGCATCCGAATAACCTTCGATCGATGAGCTTCGTGAGGCTTATTTGCGCCCCAAGGACACAAGCGCCGCGATGCCGGCGGTTGCCCGGCTGTGCTTCACGGAGAATTCGGAAGGGCTTGCCATCGCCGTCCCTCTCACTTGTGGCGGAGAATCAGTGGCGAAGATGCGGCATGCTCCGCGACGGCGCAACGCCAGGCCACCCAAATGGCTGTGAATTGCTCAATCGGACGACGGCATCGGGGCGAGTGCGGGTGACGATTCCTCGGCAGGAAAATCGGCTCCCGCGGAAGGTACCGGGGCGAGTACGGGCTGTGCCGCGGGCTGGGCATCGGAACCGTTTGACGGCATCGGGGCGAGTGCGGGGGCTGCTGCGGGCCGATCGCCGACACTGGCCGGCTGGATCGCCGTGGGCACGGGCGATGGCGGCGGTGGATTGCCGGGAGGGACTATCGCCTTTGCCGCACGTGCGGGAGGCGGCGGGCGCGACGGCGAAGCAACGGCGGCAGCGGCAGCCGGTTTCGCAGTCAGCGCCGGCGGCGACCGAGGCGGAACAAAGGCTGCGGCGGGCGGCTTCGCGACAGGAACGGGCGGCGACCGCGTCGGAACAATGGTCGCGACAGGCTTCGCGACAAGCGCAGGAGGCGGCGTTGACAAAACAACGGCCGCGGCAGGCGGTTTCGCAACAAGCACGGCCTGCGGCGTTCGTGGTTCGCGGGGTGGAAGAGCGCCGCCATCGCCCACGTTTCCGAACTGGGAGGGCGGTCTGCTCAGCGCCGTCGGGGTTGGGACCATCGCAACGCTGTTGCCGATCACCTTCGGCGCCGGCGGCGGGACGGCGCGCGGCGCCGTCGGTGGGTTACTTGCCGGAAGGGAGACGCTCGGCACCGCGGGGCGTTCGATTTCCGGCAGGCCGGCGCTTGGTTCGATCTGCACAAAATCCCGTTCGTTGAGGACTTTCGGTTCGGGCGCGGGCAATGCCGCGACCACCGGTGTCGCCTCGGCGGCGGGCGGCGGCAGGCTGTTGGTAGGCCTCAACGGAACGGCGAAGTCTATCTCTTCAGCGGGCCGCGGACCCAAATGGCCTCTGAGCTGCAAGAACGTGTAGCTGGCGCCGAACACGCACAAGAAGACGACCGCAACGACGAGGTGGGTCCTGGATACCTGCATTCAAAAGACCCTCGGTCGACGAGAATGCGCCCGACTTTACTTTCCGCGCAACGAAACGAGTGTCGCGACGCCGTTGAGGGCGGCCAAGAACAGAATGAAGACGAGCGCGATGCCCGCGGTGCTCAACGTTTCGAGAAACCAGTTCGTGGCGACCGTCAGCGGAATCGCGCCGGCGGTCGCCAGGCTGTGTTTTACAGCGAACTCGGAAGGGCTTGCCATGATCGTCCTTCTCGTTTGTGGCGGAGAATCAGTGGCAAAGATGCGGCAAGCTCGGAGTCAGCGCAACGCCGCGCCGCTTGAATTGCCGTGAATTGCTCACCGTTCAGGCGATTTTGGCCAGAGCCACCAAGATTTCCCGCGGTTCCAGGCGATAACGGAAGTCCGGATTGACGTAAGCGTGCGCAATCACACCATCGCGCCGTACTATGTAGGTTGCAGGCGTGGGCAGCATCCAACTGTCATTTCCATAGATCTTCGAGAAATCTATGCCGCGGGCGAGATAAGCCTGACGCACGTCGTCGGGCACGCGAAACATCAGACCGAATTCGAACGCCAGGGTGTTGTCGAGATCGCAGAGGATGTCGAATTCCAAGCTTCTGCCGACTTTCGTCCGCAGCGCGACGCCGCCTGCCTCGGGTGTGATCGCAATCAATGCGGCGCCGGCCGCTCGGATGTCCGGCGCGATGTCGGCAAGCGCGTTCAACTCGGCCGAGCAATAAGGACACCATGCGCCGCGATAGAAGCTGAGGACGGCGGGACCGTGCGAGAGGATTTCAGACGAGCGGACGAACTGTCCATCGGCGCTTGCGAGTTGAAAGTCCGGCGCACGGTCGCCGGACTTGAGCGCGTTGCCGATCGCGGAGGTGTCGATCAGATGCTTGATGAGACCGTCATACATAATGCGGCCCGCGGGACTCGCGTTGGCGCGTTGTTCGGCGAGGGCGTCAGCGAGTAAGAACTGTTTGTTCATGGGCCACACATTATTTCAATCGATTGAGCTCGGCGACAATGTCGGAGGGGTCAAGTCTGCGGCGGTATTCGGGATCAACGAACGCGTGCGCGATCGTGCCGTCGATTGCGATGATGTAGGTCGCCGGGATCGGCAGGAACCAACTCTTGTTTCCATAGATGAGCGGAAAATCGTCGCCATCGCGCATGAAGGCGGCCACCATCTCGTCCGACACACGATAGACCAGACCGAAGGCAAGGGCGACGCCATTGTCGAGGTCGCAGAGAATTTCGAACTCAAATCCACGCTCCTGCTTGACCTTCAGCGGCACACCGCCGGCCTCCGGCGAGATCGCGACGAGCTTGCCCCCGGCTGCGACAATCGCAGGCTCGGCAGTATGAAGCGCCTCAAGTTCCGCCGAGCAGAACGGACACCAACGACCGCGATAGAAGCTCAATACAACGGGGCCATCCGCCAAAAGGTCGCGCAAGAGAACGAGCCTTCCGTCAGCACTGGTCAGGGCAAAGCCAGGGCACATGTCGCCCGCCTTGAGCGCGCCATCAGCCGACTTGGCCTCCACCAAGCGGCGCACAAGCGCATTGCCCAACGACTCCCAAGGCTCCCCAATTTGGGTGCGCAATTCGGCGAGCCTCTCGGCTAACGATTTTGTTTTCATCGCACCAATCTAATGTGCCGGACGCTCACACCGCAATCGAATCGCAATAGCGGGCGGCTATCCAATCACAAGGCAATCGGCATTTCAGTTCGCTGCGCCGTTCAGCGATCTTGCGGTCCGACGCTGAGAAAACGCTCAGCCCGAACCCGGACCCAAGGAGAAACCTATGTTGTCGAATTCCACTCTGAAGACGCTGTCAATGGCGAGCATGCTCGTGCTTGGCGGCATTACCCTTACACCCGCCGCTTACGCCGGCGAGTGCCCCGCCGGTCAAGTGGCCGCAGATGCAATGAAGCCAGGCGCCACGATGCCCAAAGACGTGACCGACAACGTCATCGGCTCGATCGACCTGGGCAAGGGCTATAACATCGCCGGCAAGACGATGCGCATGCGCAAGCTGGTCGTGCAGCCCGGCGGCGTCGTGCCGTGGCACAGCCATGCTGAGCGCCCCGCCAACATCTATGTCGTCGAGGGCGCGGTCACAGAATATCGCTCGACCTGCAAGGTTCCGATCGAACACAAGGCCGGCGAAGTGGCCGTCGAATCCGGCGACCTGGCGCATTGGTGGAAGAACAACACGACGAAGCCCGCCGTCCTAATTTCGGCCGACATCGTGGCGACGCCGATGATGAACGAAGGCGGCATGTAGGCAACTTAGACCTCGCGCTTCCCCTCAGCCTCTCTCAAAAGCGCGAGACCAAAAAAGGCGGCGTCCGCTTTCCCCGAGCGGACGCCGCTTTCGTTTCGGCAGCAGTCGAGGATTCTCACCATGACAAGCCAAGTACCGACGATGGCAGAAACGCCAGCTCGGTCGAATGCCGCGTTTCGTTTGGTCGTCATCGGCGTGATCAGCTTCTTGACCTTGGTCGATCTGTTCGCGGCGCAAGCGATCTTGCCGTCGCTGACGAAAGCCTATGGCGTCACCCCAGCGCAGATGGGAATTGCCGTCAATTCAAGCACCTTGGGCATGGCCGCGGCCGGCATCGCGATTGCCTTTCTCGCCGCCAAGATCAACCGCCGCCAGGGCATTTGGATCAGCCTGGCACTGCTTGCCATTCCCACCACGCTTCTAGGCATGATGCCGGACCTCGCGACATTTACGGCGCTGCGTATCGTGCAGGGCGTGTTCATGGCATCGGCGTTTACGTTGACCATGGCGTATCTGGCCGAAGAATACAGTTCGCATGACATCGCCAACGCGCTTGCGGCCTATGTGACCGGCAATGTCGCGTGCAATCTGTTCGGGCGCCTGATGTCTGCGTCGCTTGCCAGTTCATTTGGGCTCGAAGTGACGTTCTATGTGTTCGCGGCGCTCAATCTCGCCGGTGCCGTGCTTGTGTTCTTCACGTTGAAGCAGATGGCGCCCATGACCATGACGGTATCCAAGTCGCCATTCGCGGCTTGGGTCGCGCATTTTAGGAACCCGCCTCTGCGCGCTGCATTTGGGATCGGATTTCTCGTTCTGTTCGTTTTTCTCGGTACCTTCACCTACGTCAATTTCGTGTTGGCGCGCGATCCGATCGCGCTGGCGCCGATGTCGCTGGGCTTTGTGTATTTCGTGTTTTTGCCTGCGGTATTCACGACGCCTCTCGCCGGGCGTGCGGTGACAAGATTCGGAAGCCGGCCGACATTCTGGACCTCGTTCGCGGTCGCGGGACTCGGGCTACCTTTGTTGCTGGTGCAAAGCCTGCCCTTCGTGCTCGGCGGACTGGTGTTGGTGTCCTGCGGCACCTTCTTTGCGCAAGCGGCGGCGACCGGATTCGTCAGCCGAACGGCCACAACGGAGCGCGGTGCCGCGAGCGGCATCTATCTCGCCTCCTACTATCTCGGCGGACTTGCGGGTAGCGCGGTCTTGGGCTTGGTGTTCGACATGTTTGGCTGGACTGAAACCGTCTTCGTGCTGGCTTTGGTCCTGTTGGCGTCGGCTGCGCTGACGCAGCAACTGAAGGACCCGCGCGCCTGATCCTTAACGCCAATTTGGATGCTGACCACGGCGAAGAATGCACCTATATCCTTAGATAAACGGAGAGGCACCATGCGAACGCCCATCAAGACCGGCCGTCCGCGCGTCGTGATCGTCGGAGCGGGCTTCGGCGGGCTTTCGGCTGCAAAGGCCTTGGCCCGTGCGCCGGTCGAGGTCACCATCATCGACCGGCACAATTATCATCTGTTTCAACCGCTGCTTTATCAGGTGGCGACGGCGTCGCTGTCGCCGGCCGAGATCGCGCAGCCGATTCGAAGCATCGTGCGGTCGCAAACGAATGCGCGCGTGTTGCTTGAAGAGGCGACCGGCGTGGACAGCGCGCGGAAAATTGTTCGAACCGCGGGCGGCCACAACGTGCCTTACGACCATCTGCTGATTGCGACCGGGGCGCGGCACAGCTATTTCGGCAACAACCAGTGGGAAGCGCATGCGCCCGGCATTAAGACGGTCGACGACGCGACGCGGGTGCGCGGGAAAATCCTGCTTGCGTTCGAACGGGCGGAAGGCGAGACCGACAAGGCCAAGCGCGATGCACTGCTGACGTTCGTCGTTGTCGGCGGCGGTCCAACGGGCGTGGAAATGGCGGGTGCGATCGCCGAACTTGCACGAAGATCGATTACCGCGGATTTCCGCTCTATCACGCCTCATTGTTCGCGCATCATTTTGGTTGAAGCCGGTCCTCGCCTCTTGCCGAGTTTTCCGGAGACCCTGTCGGAAGAGGCCAAGCGCGCATTGGAATCAAAGGGCGTCGACGTGCGTTTGGGTGTGGCGGTAACCGATATATCCGCCGACGGCGTGATGATCGGAACTACGCCTGTGCCCACTGAGACAGTTATTTGGGGTGCGGGCGTTCGTGCCTCGCCCGCAGGCGAATGGTTGAAGGTCGCTTGCGACCGCGCCGGCCGCGTGATCGTCAACGGCGATTTCTCGGTCCCGGGCATCGCCGACGTCTACGTGGTCGGCGACACGGCAGCGTTCGAAGGCGAGGATGGAACCATGGTGCCCGGCGTGGCACCGGCGGCCAAGCAAGCGGGCTTTTATGTCGGCCGCTTGATCGACGCGCATGTCAGAGGTCGCGTGCTGCCCGACCGCTTCCGTTACGCCGACTACGGCAATCTGGCCACGATCGGTCACAGCAAGGCCGTTGCCGATTTCGGATGGATCCGCGTTAAGGGATTGTTAGCGTGGGTGTTGTGGTCGGTGGCGCACGTCTATTTTCTGATCGGGTTCCGCAACCGATTCTTCGTCGCCACCAGTTGGGCGTGGTCGTATCTGACTTACAAGCGCGGCGTGCGGCTGATCACCGGCAACGATACGGCGTCGAAAATGGCGTCCCTTCGCGACGCGGCTTAACCATCCCTTTGCGGTCAAAGTCTTATAAAGGGCGCCAGTAGTGGCGCCTTTTTTAGCAATAGCCCGGGGCTATTCAATCGCCAGTCAAACGGCATTTTCGTTTGGCCGTTCCCATCGGCAGTGTGGCAGCAACAGAAAACGCTCGTTCGAACCCCCAGGAGACACAGTCCATGACCGACAAGTCGAAGCTCGACGCGACATCGAAGATGCAACGCCCGCTCGCCGGGAAGGTCGCCCTAGTGACGGGTTCGACCAGCGGTATCGGTCTGGGGATTGCGCGCTCGCTGGCGGAAGCCGGCGCCAGCGTGGTGCTGAACGGGCTTGGCGACATGGACGAGATCAAGCGCACGCGCAACATGCTGGAAGAGGCGAACGGCGTGAAGGTCGCCTTCGACGGCGCCAATTTGATGGACGCGACGGAAACGGAAGCGATGGTGACACGGACCGTGCGCGACTTCGGCCGGCTCGACATCTTGGTCAACAATGCCGGAATCCAACACGTTTCGCCGATTGAAGAGTTTCCCACCGCCAAATGGGACGCGATTATCTCGCTCAACCTTTCGGCCGTGTTCCACGCCACGAAGGCTGCATTCAAGGGCATGAAGGAACGCAAGTTCGGGCGCATCATCAATGTGGCTTCGGCACACGGGCTCGTCGCCTCGCCGTTCAAATCGGCTTACGTCGCGGCCAAGCACGGGGTCGTCGGTCTGACCAAGGTCACCGCGCTCGAGGGTGCCGAGTTCAACGTCACGGCCAATGCGATTTGCCCGGGCTATGTGTGGACGCCGCTGGTCGAGAAGCAGATCGAGGATCAGGCCAAGGCCCACAACATTCCGCGCGAGCAAGTCATTCGCGACGTGCTGTTGGTCAATCAGCCGAACAAGAAATTCGCCACGGTCGAAGAGATGGGAGCGCTCGCCGTGTTCCTGTCGAGCGACTTCGCCGCGTCAATCACCGGTACCGCCTTGCCCGTCGACGGCGGGTGGACCGCTCACTGAAAACAAAAGGGGTAAGCCAATGATCCGTCTCGTAAACGCCTTGCGCAGTTTGAACCGCGGCCGCATCGACTATTGGCTTTCGGGCCAGTTCGACCGCCGCCCGCACGAAGCGGACAACGCCATTGCCACGTGGACGCAACTCATGGGGCGTCAGTCGGCCGCGCTTTGGCTTGCCGCCCGTCATCACAACAACGCATAAGGAAGCCTCGCCATGGACCGCAAAGCCGTCATCGTTCTCGTCCTGTCGCTCCATATCGCGTTCGTGTTCGTGCAGTCGCTGTTCTACAAATTCACAGGCTCGGCGGAGAGCGTCTTCATCTTTTCGACCTTGCGCGATTGGTCGGGCATCGGCTTGTTCGAGCCGGCGGGACGTTGGATCATCGGGCTTGCGGAGTTGGTGGCGTCGGTTCTGCTGTTTATTCCGCGCACGCGGATCTTCGGTGCGGGCATCGCACTCGGCGTGATTTCCGGCGCGATCATGTTTCACCTGTTTACGCCGCTCGGCGTCGAGATCATGGGCGACGGCGGGTTGTTGTTCACCATGGCGTGCGGCGTTTGGATCGCGAGCGCGGTTATTCTGTTTCTGCATCGCATCGAGGTCGTTCACTTTCTTCGCATCGTTCAAGTGGCGCTCGGCTTGAACAAAGTGTCGGCGCCCTGATTGCCAAGCGCCCGAGTTGGCGGGCGCGGAACACAACTCGCGGCTGCCGTGCAGTGCCGGGCATACACGCGCTTCGTGCTGCTATCCGAAGGTAGTACTCCCGTAGGAGTGAATTCCTGCACGCGAAACGAGCAACGAGCGTTTGACTATACGACTCCTGCGGTAGCGAGCGGCCGTCATCATATTTTCTTGGAAAACGCTACACTTTTGGCATTGACGCGAACATTAACGCTGCTAACTAGGCGCGCCAATTCGGCCAGCGCTGCCCCTCGCAGCGCGAAGTACAACAGGGGTTCTCCATGAAATTGAAATTAGTGTTGCTCGGCACGGTCGCGTCTTTGTCGCTGATCGCCGTGCAGGAATCGCAAGCGCGTCATCAGGGTTGGTACATCGGCCTTGAGGCCGGTGCGAATTGGGTCGACGACACGCAGTTCGTATACCAAGGCGACGATCCGACCGATCCTGGATTCGATCCGCTGTTTTTCTCGGATACGATCGACTTCGACACCGGTTGGGCCGCACTCGGAACGGTCGGCTACGCGTTCGACAGCAATTGGCGCATCGAGGGCGAAAT
Source organism: Alphaproteobacteria bacterium (assembly GCA_031413635.1). GTDB lineage: Bacteria > Pseudomonadota > Alphaproteobacteria > Micropepsales > Micropepsaceae > SZUA-430. The sequence goes on from JANOFM010000094.1 coordinate 10,706, forward strand.
CGGATTTCGCCAGAACGACGCGGATATTTTCTTCCAGGGTAAGAACAACGATTTTACCAACAGGGGCGATCTGACCGAGTACTCGGCGATGGTGAATGTCCTCTACGACATTCCCCTGGCCGAAAAATTGAGCCTCAGCTTGGGACTGGGCGCCGGCGCCGACTATACGCAGTTCGACGACGGTCGAGGCTTCAAAGACGACGACGTGACATTCGCCTATCAGGCCATTGCGGGTCTCTCTTACGCGATCACCGGCCGGTTGGATTTGACGTTGACCTATCGCTATCTGCACGTGAACGAGCCGGACTATGCCGACACGGTGACGGGATTCTCAAACGCCTACTCGTTTGACGATTTGGAAAAGCACACGGTCACCGTGGGCCTGCGCTACGACCTTTACGAGGACGAAGCGCCGGTCGTGGCCGCGCCGCCGCTCCCGCCGGCACCCGCTGTCGAACCGACGAAGCAATTCATCGTATTCTTCGGCTTCAACAAGTCGAACCTGACGCCGGAAGCCATGAGCGTGGTCAAAGACGCTGCAGCCGCCGCAAAGTCGCAAGGCTCGGCGTCGATTGTTATCGTGGGCCACACCGATACGGTGGGTTCGAGCAAGTACAACGACGCGCTCGCTCTGCGCCGTTCGGGCGCCGTGAAGGAAGGGTTGGTTGCCGAGGGGCTCTCGGCCGCCAGCATCACGCCGAGCGGCAAGGGCGAGAGCGAACTTCAAGTTCAAACCGGCGACAATGTGAAGGAACCGCAGAACCGCCGGGCGACGATCGATCTGAATTAGTCCAATCGGCATAGAGTTAAGCGAGGGCGGAGCTTGTTTGCTCCGCCCCTTTTTTTGACCGATTTGCCTTGTGCCGATCGCGGGCATAGCCTTGCTGAAATTCGATACGAGGCCAGTATGACCGGTATTTTGATCCGCGATATGAGCTTGCTCGACCCGCGTTGGGATCGCGCACGCGGCGGGTATGAAGTTCTGATCGAAGGCGACCTCATCCGCGAGGTTTCGGATAAGCCGATCAAATCCGCGAGCGCCCAAGTCGTCGATTGCGGCGGGCGGACTCTCATGCCGGGGCTGATCGACTGCCACGTGCATGTCTATTTGGTCGAGCTCGGGTTGCACAAACTCGAGTCCATGCCGCTGACTCTTCTGACGGCGAAGGCGTCCGTGTTGCTCAAGGCGATGCTCGATCGCGGCTTTACCACCGTGCGCGACACGGGCGGGGCGGATTGGGGGATCAAGGAGGCGGTCGATACCGGCGTCATCACGGGGCCGCGCCTTTTCATCTCGGGGCGGCCGATCAGCATGACCGGCGGGCACGGCGACTCGCGAAGGCGCACGTCGGGGGATGCGCCGTGCAAATGCTGCAACGCGCTGTCGTTCGTGTTGGAGACGGCCGACGGCGTCGATGCGATGCGCAAGGCGGTGCGCGAGCAGATGCGCCAGGGCGCGGATCAGATCAAGATTTTCGTTTCGGGGGGCGTCGCCAGCCCGTGGGATCCGCTCGACAGTTTGCAATACACGACGGGCGAGATCGCGGCGGCGGTCGAGGAGGCGCATAGTTTCGGCCGCTATGTGCTGGCGCATGCCTATACGCCGGAGGCGATCACGCGCGCCGTTTCAAACGGCGTGCGGACAATCGAGCACGGCAATTTGATCGACGACAAGTCGGCGAAATTGATGGCCGAGCGCAAGGCGCTGATGGTCGCCAATCTCGTTGCCTATTACGCGATGAAGGAGCGCGGGCGCGATCTGGGGCTTTCGGCGGACATGCTGGCCAAAAACGAAATCGTCATCGATGGTGGATTGAGGTCGCTTGAAATCTGCAAGCGCGCGGGCGTTCCGGTCGCCTACGGCAGCGACCTGTTGGGGCAGTTGCAGGTCGACCAATCGCGCGAGTTTCTGTTCCGCTCGGAAGTGCTGTCGCCGATCGAGATCATCAGGCAAGCGACGTTGGTAGGTGCCGATGTCGTGCGGCAGACGGGCAAGCTCGGCGTTGTGGAACCGGGGGCCTATGCGGATTTGATTGTCGTCGACGGCGATCCGCTTAAGGACCTCGGTCTGTTTCAGGATCGGGGCCGGCATCTGCGCGCGATCATGAAGGCCGGCAGTTTCCACAAGAATGAACTGAGCGCGTGAGGGCGATGAAGTTCCTTTTTCGAACGGTGTTGTTGTCAACCGCGCTGGCGCTCGGCGCGTGTCAATCTCTTCAGGTCGCAACTCGACCTTGTGCCATGGGCGAGCCCATGGTCGAGACGCAGTTGTTCTTCGGTCTGAGCAAGAAGCACGGCGAGGTCTCGCCGGCCGAGTGGAAGTCCTTTCTGAACCGCAGTGTCGTTCCTCGTTTTGCCGAAGGATTTGCAGTGCTGGACGCGCAAGGGTTTTGGTTGAACCGGTCGCTTGAAAAGACGATCTCCGAGAAAAGCAAAGTCATACTGCGCATCCACCCCGAGGGCGCGTCGCATGATCAGGCAATCGACGAGATCATCGACGCTTTCAAGACGCAGTTCGCGCAAGAGTCGGTACTGCGCGTCGACCGCACTGTGTGCGCGCGGTTTTAGATTGAGTGGAAGGATTAGCGCCTTCGCGCGAGCCGGTCTGCTCCCTACCAAATTCGGACGCGCTTATCCGGATCGAGGTAAAGCTTCGCATTCTCCTTCACGGCAAACGCTGCGTACCATTCGTCCATGTTGCGCACGGTGCCGTTGGCGCGGAATTCGCCGGGGGAGTGGCTGTCGGAGACGACTTGGTTACGCAGCGCTTCCTCGCGAATGAGCTGACGCCAGATTTGGCCGAAGCCCAGGAAGAAGCGTTGAATGCCGGTGAAGCCGTCGATGACCGGCGCTTCCTTTCCGCCCAACGAGATCCTGTAGGCCTCGAGCGCGACGTTGAGCCCGCCGAGGTCGCCGATGTTTTCACCCAGCGTCAGCCGGCCGTTGACGAAGAGGCCGGGCAGCGCTTCGAATTTGGAATATTGATCAACGAGCTTGTCGCCCAGCTCCTTGAAGCGGCGCTCGTCCTCCTCGTTCCACCATTTGCGCAGAACACCCTTCTCATCCGACTTCGAGCCTTGGTCGTCGAAGCCGTGGCCCATCTCGTGGCCGATCACGGCGCCGATGCCGCCGTAGTTGATCGCGGGGTCGGCGTTCAGATCAAAGAACGGCGGCTGTAGGATGGCCGCGGGAAAGACGATCTCGTTCCACACCGAACTGTAATAGGCATTGACCGTTTGGGGGGCCATGCCCCAATCGGCGCGGTCGGCACCTTTGGCCAGGCGCACGATATCGCGCGCGCGTTGGAATTGCTGTTCGCGACGGCGGTTGCCGAAGGCGTCGCCGGCTTTGACGTCGAGCGTCGAATAATCGCGCCACTTGTCGGGATAGCCGATTTTGACGTTGATGGTTTCAAGCTTGCGCAACGCCGCCTTCTTCGTGTCATCGCTCATCCACGAAAGTTTTGCGATGCGCACTTTGTAGGCGGCGCGCAGGTTCTCAACCAGCTTGCCCATGGCAATCTTGGCGTCGGGCGTGAAATTTTGCTTGACGTAGAGTTGGCCCACGGCCTCGCCCATCGCGGCGTTGAACGGCGTGCCGCTCATTTGGCTGACGGCGCGCTTCCAGCGGTCGCGTTGTTGCAGCTGGCCGGTGACGGCGCGGCCGTTGAATTCGAAGGCAGCGTCGTCGAACGATTTGGGCAGGACATCGGCATTGCCGTTGAGATAGTGGAACGTCAGGTAAGCGCGCAGCGTCGCTATTGGCGTGGCGCGGAACAACTTCGCGAGCGCCCGGACGGCATCGAGTTGAACGAGGTTGAATTCGTCGTGCCAGGCCGCGCCAAAGGCCGCGAGGCCTGCTTCCCAGGGAAACTCCGGCGCGAAGGCCAACAGCGCGGCGCGCGACTTGGGATTGTAGGTCAGATCGCGATTGCGCGATTTCTCGCGCGGCCAGTGCAACTCGGCAATCATGCGTTCCAGTGCGACGATGGCGTCCGCGTTTACACCCGGGGCGGCGTCGCCGCCAAGCTTGAGCATCGTCTCGACATAGGCACGGTATTTCTTACGCGTGTCGGCGAACTTTGCGTCCTCTTTGAGATAGTAGTCGCGGTCGGGCATGCCGAGGCCGGCTTGGCCAATGCTTATGATGTAAACGTCGGGGCGTTTGGCATCGAGAGTGACGCCCATGCCGATCGGCAGTTTGGCGCGGAAGTCCGAGCGGGCGGCAAGCTTGACCAGATCCTCGTGCGTTTTTGCGGCGGCGATATCGGCCAAGTCTCGTTTCGCGGGATCGAGTCCCTTGACGTCGATCGCGGCGGCGTCGATGTAGCTGCTGTAGTAGTCGACGGCTTTGCGTTCGACAGAGCCTGCGGGAACCGCGACGCCAGCCGCCGCGTCGATCACCGCGCGCACGTCGTCTTCGGATTTGGCGCCCAGAATGTTAAACGAGCCCCAGCGCGTACGGTCGGGCGGGATCTCGGTCGTCTTCATCCAAGTGCCGCCGGTGTAGCGGAAAAAGTCGTCGCCGGGCGTGACCGCACGATCCATCGCGGCGGGGTCGAAGCCCCAGGTGCCGATGACCGGCTTGGCCGTGGGCGCTTGCCCCCCGCTTCCCAGGCTTTGGCAGCCGACCGCGACGGCGGCTGTGGCGCCCAAAAGTGCGACGCGGCGATTGATGTTGATAGTCATGACTTCCCCCGAATTCCGGCGCGCAGAGTGCGATGGCGGCGCCGAGAATTCAATTAGATGCCTGGCGGTCGCTGCTTCACCACTTCGCGAGGTTTGGGTCGATAATCAAATTTAGCCCGCAACCAGCAGGGGAATCGCCGGACGATCATTCTTCATGCCAATTTACACCCCTGCATCCGGAGGGGTCGATGTTCAAATATGCCATCGCGTTCGCACTTCTGACTACAACGATGGCACGTGCGGAGGTTTGCGATCTGCGGCGGCTCGCACAGTTGGACGCGAAAGCGGATGACCAAGGCATTTTGCTCGTGCCTGCGACTTTCGGCGAACGCAAGACATGGCTAGCGATTGTGACCGGCGGCTGGAGCGAGTTGCGGCAGGGGATTGTGACCGAACTAGGACTTAGGCCGCAGAAAATACGAACCACCGATTTTCGCGGGGTCGCGGGCGACAGCGCGACTCACCATGTGGTTGTCCCTGTCTTCGCGCTCGGCGAACTCATTATTCGCCAAGCGGATTTTTTGGTTTGGCCGGACGACGATGAAACGCCCCTCGACAGCCTCGGTGGACTTCTGGGGGCGGAACGCCTTTCGACGTTTGACTTGGAGATCGATGGCGCAACAAGTGTTGTATCGCTTTATCAACCTGACATCTTTTGTTCCGGCAGTCTCGTCCGTTGGGCGGACGCTTGGACGGAGATTCCGCTCAAGCTGCAGGACGATATCCCCGAACTGCAGGCCGAAATCAACGGCGAGGTATTCGCAACAACATTCCACACTGGCGCCAGTCGAACTCTGATGAGTTTGGACATTGCCCGGCGCCTTTTTGGGATTACGCCAACTTCACCCGGGATCACAATTCTCGGAGAACAGAGCGTAGCGGGCGGTAAGAAGCTTGCTCTCTATTCCTACACGTTCAAGGTTTTGAATGTGTCGGGCTTGGTGTTCAACGACGTCAGCGTTGTGCTCGGCGATTTCGAAGACACCGATCTAGCGCTCGGCATGCGCGAAATCAAACAACTTCACCTCTACATCGCGTACAAGCGCAGAGTTATGTACGCCACCCAAGCCGATGGGAAGAAGTGAGACTTGGCCGCTCGGTCAGAGGGTATTTGGCGCCCTCACCCACCCTTGGCGAAGTCGACATAGATCGGCGAGGACCAGGCGCGGGGTTCGGCGGGCGCGGTGCAGTCGCTGGCGCC
>JANOFM010000095.1:0-36371 GCA_031413635.1 Alphaproteobacteria bacterium
CAGTTCCACCCACGCGCCCGATAGCGGCGCCTGATACCGGCCCGGCATCGACAAGATGCCGGCCCATTCGAAAGCGGCGCGAGACAGAGAGCGTGCATTGGCCCAAGCCGCCGGCGTCAACCCGCAAGCCTCCGGCGCCGCCTTCGCCATCGCTCGGCGCAAGAAATCGGGACGAGCGGGCAGGGCGGACAAATCCGATCCCGAGATACGCGCGATCGTGCGCAACGCCCAGACCCAGTTCTGCCGGGCGCTCTTGGCAAGCGCGCCGTCGGCGCGGATGCGGGCGATCACGTCGGCCAAGGTCGGCGCGCCTTGTGCGCTGAAGGGGTTTCGTGAAGGCATAAGTTGTGCCATGGAATGACTCATGATGACATGACGTGTATATTGGACTAATTCGTGAGAAAGTCAACATAGAAAGTTCGATGCTTCCATATGTACTGTAATAACGAAAGACGAGACATAGTGTAAATCCACCAAACATTGTTATTGTCTGTCACTTCTCGTCATCGGTCGCCGGCAAGCATCCAAGAACGCAGCAAGGTCGGTTTCGGCGACCAAGACGCGTCGGCCGACGCGATGAACGGGAATGCGGCCGTCGGCGGTCCAGCGTCGCACCGTACGGACGCTCGACCGGCACCGCGCGGCGACTTCCGCGACAGTCAGAAAAATGGGAAGGGGCGGCGACGGTGCGTTCATGCGCGCCTCCGCCGGCTGTTGCTCGGCTGATTGCAAGGTGCCGCGCCGATGCGGCCGATGCCTTCGCCGTCGCCAACACCGGCGAATTCGCGCGCGACAACGCGCCCGAGAAGGCGAGCGAGCGCGATCAGGGCGGCGTTCGCTGTAGCAGCCGTGGCCGTTGACGCCGTGCTGCTGGGCACGCCGTCGGGAATTCGGCGACTGCGGCGTGCCTTGAACTGTTTGTTCGCCGTGACCACAAAACCGCTCCATACTCTGCGGTTCGTGACGACCTCGATCCGGCGCTGGCGCAACAAAAATGGCGACGCGACCTTGACCGAAATCGGCAATACCGCCGGATTTCTTCAGGTCACCGTCGCCTTGGAGCGTCCAAGCTTTAGGTGCAGGCACGGCCGCCACCAGCGCGGTGGCGGATCACATTCATGACGCCCGCCATATAGAATGTGTCCGCGAGTCTTGCAAGAGCTGGGGATTTGATCCGGTGCGCCGCGCTATATCGCGACGACATCGGACAAGCGACGCACTGATTTACTGGCATCATCGGCCAAAGTGCGGCGCCGAACGTATGGTGGCAGAGACGACATCGGGCTCGCTTTCAGATCGCCGTCATCGCAACCGCGTCCGCGTCGTGGCGGTTCCACGCAGCCGCAAAGCGATCCAGGAATTTTTTCGAGACGCCACATGCGCTATGTGCTTGGCATCAGTCTATTTCCTCCGCATCATTTCGTTCAGACTTAGGCAGCGCCAATGATGCAGCGGGCGTCGATGCGCTGGAGCAGATCCAAGAGCTCTTTTGGAACCGGCTGCTCGACGATGTGGTTGAAGATCCGGCGCAATTCCGCTTCCGCGAGCAGCCTACGGTGCCGCGGCAGTTGCTTCGAGGCCTGCGAATTAGGCGCGCCGTTGCTTTCGTCGGTCACGGCGTTGAACTTGATGTGCGGGCCGGCATTGGTTGCCGGATCGTCTTTCTGGAAATACGCATTCGGTGTTGTTCCTCGCCGCCCGACTATCACAACGCATAGTACGCGCTGCGGTTCCCCGATAAGAAATACCATATGGTTAGGAAATTGAGGTGTGCCGCTACGCTGCGTGCGCCGTCAAAACCTCTTTGACCTCGACTGAGTTGGCAACCCTCGACCAGCGCCACCACACGGGTCTTTCGGCTCCGCCTTTCCCCATGGCCGCCTCGTCGGCGAATAGTTTCTCCAGACCGCTCTTCTTCGACTCGAGATTGGTCTCATTCTCCGCCAACAAGAGGATTGCCAACGGCTCAAGCCCTGGCACATGCCGGGCGATCGCTGCGAACAGAATGAGGAGCGGAACGGCTACGATGGCGGCAAAGGGTCCCGAAAGCCACGCGAACATTGCGACCGTCAAGAAGACTGCAAGAGAACTCACGGCAATGCGACGCGACACTAGCCAGGGTGTAACGAAACTCGACTCTATGAAGTTTATGCCGACCAATACGAGTGGGGCAATCAAGGCCTCCCCGAGGGTTGACGTAGTGACCAGCTGGGCAACGGCGCACAACGCGATCGTTGCCGTGGGGCCGACATAGGGAATGAAGCTTGCGATGCCGAACGCGAAACCCCAAACCGCCGCATACGGCACGCTCAGCAATGTGAAAGCGAACGCCACCGCGAATGCCACACCGACATTGATAAGGGTCAGGAGAAACAGATAGTGCGAGACCTGATTGAGCGATTCATTCAAGATCCGCGCAACCTTGAGCCGGTTCTCATGTCCGGCCGGCAGCAGAATTAGCCGCCTGCGGTATGTTTCTCGCACGGAGATGAGAAAGATCGCCAACACTAACGCATAGATCGTTTGCGCGATCACTTGCGGCGCAAGTTCCAGGACCGCGCCACCCGACGATTGGACCGGCATAGCGGCAGCGGTCGCACCGTCACCACCCGGAATCTGGGTCACTTCGTCGAGTTTGTCGGTCGCGGATTGCAACGCGCCCAGCCATTGCTTCAACGGCCGCGACTTGCGTTCGATCGTCTGGGTTATTTCCGGCGCGCGATGGATCAATTCCGAGATGCCCGGCGCGATTGCGACTGCAGTGCCGACAAAGACAGCGCTGGTGGCAACGATGACGACGATTGAGGCGGCCACGGTGGGCAAGCCGAGCCGTTCGAGTCCTCGCACGATCGGCGTTAACGCCAATGCGACAACGACGGCCGTCGCGGTCGGCATCAAGAAATCCTGCGTCGCCCAAACGGCCGCACCGCAGGCGATGACAGCAAGCGCAATCAAGGATCGATTGGCGGATCGGGTAAAAGTCACAGACGCCGCCGGCGGACTGGCAGCTCGTTGTGCGCCGTCGTCAATTTTGGATGAATGGATGTTTCGGCGCATCTACGATTTGGACCCCGGTCAGAGTTCAAACGCCGCAAGGTCGTTCTGGTTCCCTCCGGTTCGCCTTTGCGCCGAAGCGATGAACTTTCGTGGCTTCGGCGCGTTTCATTTAGGCCGCCGGCCATGAGTGGGGATTTGTCCGGCACTTTTATAGCCATACGCGTCATTCGCAGTGGTCGGAGGATCCCAAATGGACTCGTGCGACAGCGTTGAGGAAAAGAAGGTCAACCCGAGCGTAAGCTATAGCTATCCGAAAAACGTGTTGAGCGATGAAGCGCTGACACGGGAAGAGAAAATCGCGATTCTCCGCGAATGGCACTATGACGCCGTGCGCTTGCAAGAAAGCGCCACCGAGAAGATGGCGGGCGGCGAGCCGGACCGGTTGCAATCCGTGTCGAACGCACTGCTGGACCTTGGCATTTCACCGGCCGAAGAAATTGACTCGATGGAATCGACCGGTGCTAAGACTGTTGAAAAAGGGGGCGGATGATCTCCGCCCCCGATCGTCCCAACACTAGCCGGTTCGAGCTATTCGGCGGGCGTCGTCGTTCGCGCTGTACTCACGCGCGTCGTGCGCGTTTCGACGGTACGATCCATCGGCGTGCTTTCGTGGTCCAAGCCCTTGTACTTCATCATGATGGCTTCGACGTTGGCGACCTCTGCATCGGAAACCCGGACCGACACCAGCGTGCCCCCGCTGCGAATGCGGTCGACATAGATCTGCGCGTCGTCGTTGTCGACGCCCGCACCGACCAACGCGCCGATGAGACCGCCGCCGGACGCGCCGACTGCGGCGCCGATCGCGGTCGTGACCAGCCAGCCGACGCCGAGTAACGGGCCGACGCCTGGAATTACGATCGCGCCCAATCCCGCGAGTAGACCCGCGCCGCCGCCGAGGACGCCGCCGATCGCCGCACCGTCGCCCACGCCGGATTCGGTCATGTTGTTGTCGACCGTGCGATCCTTCGCGCTGCGTTGAGCGCCTTGGCCTTCCACCTTGTTGGTGACGATGCTGATTTCCGCGTCGGGCACACCTGCTGCTTTGATTTCACGTACAGCTTCCGATGCATCGTTGCGGCTAGCGAACAGTCCATTCACTGTGGTTGTCATATTGCTTCTCCTGTTTTGTTGACGAGCCGCCAAGCGCGGCATCGCCGGTCTCGATCGACCTGGTAACGCGGCATATGAGCTTGAGTTCCACCCCGTCTTGGAAATGCAACGGAAATGACCGAAAAAGTGGGGAACTCAATGCGCTGTCGGCACGTTCCATCTCGGTGAATCTTGGAAGGAATTGGTCATGAGTTTGGGAACGCTTCTGCTGATTGTGCTGATACTACTTTTGGTTGGTGCCATTCCGTCGTGGCCGCACAGCCGCGATTGGGGTTACTTCCCCAGCGGAGGGTTAGGCCTCGTGCTCGTGGTCGTGCTGGTCTTGGTTTTGGTGGGCAGGATTTAGGGCAACGTCGCGCGCCTCAGCGACGCGCAACAATCGGTCGCACTGACGATTCCGAACCAAATGCACGGAACTTTTGTCCCTATGCGGACGTTAGGTTTGCATCACATGGAGGTTGAGCAATGTTGAAGGGATTGATGGTAAGCGCGGCGGTTGCGGTTCTGGTAGCTGGTTGCGCAGGCGGCGGAGTTTACAGCGAAGGACCGGGGCCCGGACCCGGGTATCAGAACTCCGGCCGCTATGATGGCTGCAGTGACAACGCCGCGGTTGGAACGGTTGTAGGCGCTGTTGCCGGCGGCGTTATCGGCAACCAGTTCGGAAGGGGCAGTGGGAATACTGCGGCAACAATCGGCGGCGTTATTCTGGGCGGAATCGCAGGCAATGCGATCGCCAGAGACGCGTGCCGGAACGAACGGGCGGACGCCTATTATTACAACAACACCTACTACGACGCCTTCGACGAGCCGGAATACGGCCGCCGCTATGAGTGGCGCAATCCGCACAACGGCAACTACGGCTACGTCACGCCGAATCGACGCGCCGATGGCGCACGCTATGGTTATCGGAGCGAGTGCCGCGAGTTTAGCCAAACCTTTTATCACAATGGCCGTCCGTACGAAGACGTCAGCGTTGCTTGCCGGATGGACGACGGAAGTTGGCGCATCGTCGCGCGATAAACATTGAGGTTTTCGAAGTTATACTGTGATCGCGGCACGCCAACTCGCGATCACAGTCTTTTGTTTTGGGGACCTATACTTGCGTCGCCATGGTCGGCCGGTCCGGCGCGAAGTTTAACTTGACGATAGTGCCCCCCTTGCTCGACTGCATCGATACCTTTCCGGAAATCTGCTGCGCAAGTGCCGTCATCAAGCGGGTGCCTATGGCAGCGTCCGGCGGTTCGGACTCGGGTTCGAGTCCTTCTCCATCGTCCGCGATAACGAGATCCATCCGGCCATTGCCGTCCGGCTTCAGCGATACCGAGATATGACTGCCACGGTTCGACTCCGGATTCCCATGCTTGTAGGCATTCGTCATGGCCTCGGTAAGGAACAGCACCAGAGGAATTGCCGTGTCGCCGCTGACCCGGCACGGGTCGACATCCATGCTCACGGTCATGTGCGCGTGTGCACCATCGTCGGCGCGCTGCACCTGCTCGATCGCATCTGAAAGTAGAGGCTTGAGGTCGACCGAGCTGCCGAGGTCCAGCTCGTAGATCGCGCGATGAGCGAGCGCCAGCGCATTGATCCTCGCACGCGCCTGTCCCATGGCCTCTCGCGCATTAGGGTCGCGCAGACGATTGGCTTGCAGGCTCAAGAGACTCATCACGATTTGCAGCGTGTTCTTGACACGGTGGTGAATCTCTTTGATCAGCAATTCCTTTTGCCCAAGCGCCTCCTTTAGGGCGCGATCTCGTTCTTGGACCGCCAGCGCCATATCCGACAGCGTGTTGCCCAGTTCGCGGAACTCGCGTGGTGCCTCGTTAAGCGCTTGCGGACGTATCGCATAGTGTCCTCCGGCATAGACGGTGGCCATCCGGGCGAGCACGTCGATCCAACGTATAACGAGCCGGTCCGTCGCCAGCCAGATCGCGAGCGATGCGAGTATGATCATCAGCAGGGGCAGAAACAGATCGACTGCAACGTAAATGTAGGAGAGGCGAGACAGATCGCTATCGCGCATTGCAAACCCGACAAAATAGTCGTGACGCAAAACCGGTGCGATCGCGAGCGACCACGCTTCGTCGTCGGGCCCGCGGGCGGAGCGCATCCCATCGTTGCCCTTTGCCAATCCGGGCCCGCCCGCGAACACAGTGGCCGCGATCATCGGCGCGTTGGAAGCGACAACGCTGCCGGACTTTTCGAATATGGCAACGAGAGCGCCGGGCGGCAGTTTCTTTTGCTGACTAAGCTCAAACGTCAGCCTCTCGGGATCGATTGCCGCGTACAATATGCCTTCGAAGGCGCCGTCCGCACCCATCAACGGCAGAACCGCAGCGAATGCGTTTTTGCGCAACGCTTCGCTGTAGAACAGACCGCCGATGAAAAACTCGCGTCGCACCAGTGCTTCGTTCCACCACGCCAACTTGGTGACGTTGAAATCCGGAGGCGGTCGCACGGCTGCACACAGAATGGCGCCGTCGGGCGACGCCCTCGCAATGTTTTCAAAGACCGTCAGGTCGCGCACGGAATCTTCAAGCCGGCGATCGCATCCGTTATTGCCGAAGCGAATTTCGACTTGCTTGGCAAGCGTCTGTAACAATTGCTCCGAGACGGTGAAGATACTTGCTTCGTCGCTGGCGGCTGTCAGGGCGCTTTGGCGCAGCGTCTCGCGTACATGTTCCTGATCCAACCGGATTCGCTCAATACCCTGCCAAATGCTCAAGGCCGCGACGGGTAGGAGGGCAAGCGATACGATTGCCAGAAACCGTATCCCCAAACCGCTTTGCCACACTCCGAGTTTTCTCGTCTTGTCGCTCACAATCGGCCCTGGAGGCTTTTGGGCGACAAGCGGTCGAGCTCGCCCAGTATTTCATCGACGGCGTCGCCGCGATCTTCGCGCCGGCCTAGCGGTTCGGCGGACTGGGATTCCAGCAGCTCTTGCAGCAAGGTGCGCCCGCGAGCCACGCGGCTCTTGATCGTACCCAGCGCGCAGGCGCAGATTGAAGACGCTTCCTCATACGAGAAGCCGCCGGCTCCCACGAGGATCAGCGCCTCGCGTTGTTCGTCCGACAGAAGGCGCAGCGCGCGCGACAGGTCGCTAAGGTCCAGCTTGGCCCCCTGGGCGTCGTGTGTAACCTGCGCGTTCTCCGCGTCGCTGTCGTGCCACGGCTGTTGTCGCCAGGAGCGGCGGCGTTCGGAGTAGAATTGGTTGCGCAGGATCATGAAAAGCCAAGCCTTCAGGTTCGTACCCATCTGATAGGCGTCACGGCTCTGCCAGGCCTTGGCCAACGTCTCCTGACATAGGTCGTCGGCATTGTCTCGATGACCGCTCAATGTGCGGGCGAAGGCGCGCAAGAAGGGGATCAACGGGATCAATTCAGCGCGGAAAGCGGAATCATTGATTTCCGCTGCGCGATCGCCGCGTTCTTTGGGGTGGGGGACCGCCATAGCCACTGCTACTGCTCGCGCTTACGGTCAATCTGATCCAGCAGCTCAAGAAATTCAGGTGGAATCGGTTCTTCCACGATCTCGTCGAATATGCGTTTAAGACCAGTTCCGATCACTTTGTGGCGCGCTTCAAGTTCCACATTTGGATCTCTCGATGGCATGTCCGTCTTCCCTTTGGTCCGCCGCCGGCGTGGTCCGCCTTCATCCGCACTAGAGTCGGACGGGGGCATGTCCGATCTGAAGTCCTCTGCCGAAACGCCAAGACCCGCGTTTCCGACGCTTCCGGCATTTGGTTTGTGGGCCGGGGTCTCGGTTGCGGCCGACGGCACGCTTGTCGGTGGCCGATCCGATCGATTCTCATCTACTTTATTCGTCATTCAAGAAATACCCGTTGGAGTCCGAATTTCAGCCATTTACCATAGGCCGTTGCTGCCTCTGCCTATTCACAACGCCAGTCCCCGCTAATGGTTCCGGTCGTCAGGGAACTTTTCTTGGGTTGGTGCGTTTTAGTCTAATCGTAAGCTGGAGAGACCGCCTCATGAGCCTTTCGGCCGCCATTGCACCGCACCTTCCCTATTTGCGCCGTTACGCCCGCGCCCTCACGGGATCCCAGTCGGGGGGGGATTCCTACGTCCGCGCCACGCTTGAAGCCATTCTCGCCAAGCCGGGCGAGTTCGCCTCGGACATGCCTCCGCGAATTGCGCTTTACCGGGTGTTCCATGCCATCTGGGCGACGACGAGCGGCGCTGACCGCTCTACAGAAAACGCGCAACACGCCACTTCGCCCGACGAACGATTGCAGGCCTTATCTCCCTCCAATCGCGAGGCGTTGCTGTTGAATTCCCTTGAAGGTTTCAGCCGCGCCGAAACCGCCCGAATTCTGCACAAGACCGAAGCCGAGGTCGATGCGCAAATTTCCAAGACGCAAAAGGAAATCGAGCTCCAGTTGACCTCACGCGTGTTGATCATCGAGGACGAGTCCATCATCGCGCTCGACCTTGAATCCATCGTGAAGGGCTTGGGTCACGAGGTTGTGGGCATTGCCGCGACCAGGGACGATGCCGTGCGTAAGGCCTTAACTCACAAGCCGGGATTGGTGCTTGCCGACATCCGGTTGGCGGACGGCAGTTCTGGCATCGATGCGGTCGCCGACATCCTGCGCAGTTTCGACGTTCCCGTGATTTTCATCACCGCCTATCCGGAACGCCTGTTGACCGGCGAGCGGCCGGAACCGACTTACCTCATCACGAAGCCGTTCCTGTCCGAAACCGTCATGGCGGCGGTGGGGCAGGCGCTGTTCTTCCATCCGGCCAAGCAACAGGCTGCATGAGGGCGGTGGCAACAATCCTTGTCGTCGAGGACGACGCCTTCATTCGCGAAGTCGCGGAGATGATGATCGAAGAGTGGGGCCACAGCACATTCTCGGCCGGCGATGTCGATGAAGCGCTTTCGCATCTCAATTCGTCGAACGTCATCCACGCCCTTGTTACCGACATCTACCTCAAGAAGGAGATTCATGGCGGCTTCAGGCTTGCGCAACAGGCGGTTAAAATTCGCCCGCAGTTGCGCATTCTCTACACGACCGGCCATTTGCTCACCGACGAGATGCAAGGACTATTTGTCGAAGGCGCTCGCTGCCTCCGAAAGCCGTACACGGAACGGGAGTTGCAGGAGTCGGTTGCGCACATGGTTGCAGCGCACTAAGCCGGGCACTTCGCGAACATGTCTTCCAAATGAGAGCCTGATCGCTTCAAATCTTGGTTCTAAACACTCAGGTGCACATAAGCGGTCATGAAGCGGGCCGGAAGGGTCCGCGGCGTTCCCCGAGGAACGAATCCGGACGATTGACGTTATTGGTTCATTCGCGTCTGGACGGTCCCGCCGCGAGTCGAACATTTGGAGGATTCTACCATGCTTGGTTGGGCAATCACGTTCTTGGTCATCGCAGTTGTTGCGGGTCTGTTCGGATTCGGCGTTATCGCATCCGCGTCGGCTGGCATCGCGCAGCTCATCTTTTTCGCTTTCGTTGTGCTGTTCGTTCTCAGTCTCGTATTCGGCATTGTCCGTTCGCCGCCAGCTGCGTGATTTCGGCAGTGAAATCGAGAGGCAAAAAGCGCCCCATTCTTGGGGCGCTTTTGTTTGTGGTGCGTGCGTCGCGAGAAACGCACTATTTAGTCGACTAGTAACGGACAGCCGCCCGTAGGCGCAGCTGATCGAGGGTCATTGTGGTCTTCAACGGTTCGCCGCCGCGCGTAAAGCTAAGTCCGGAGACGCGTACCGCGACGAGCTTAATGCCGCCTCCCGCGCTTTCGACCTTCAAAACCGCGTAGCGCGCCTCTCCGATCGGCGAGAGCAGAATATCGTGGACTGTCGCGACAGTGCGCCCGCCGGGTCCCGTCACGGACGATGCCAGCAAACGCGCCACCGTCTTGACCGTGGGGTTCTTGAAACTCTCGTTCATCGCTTCGATGCGCGAGACGAAGGCGCCGTCGGCCGCAGTGTCGAGCTGACCTTCCGTCACGTTCGTGCGCGCCTTCAGCGAACCGTCTGGCGAGCGCGTAACCGTGATAAGCCGCGTCTTCACGGGTACCTTGTCGGCGCCGATCCCTAGGAACCCGCCGTCTTCAACCACGAACGCGTCCATAAAGTTGTCGTTGCCGACGACGACGTCGGAGATGCGTCCGACTTTGCCTTCCTTCGCGTTTTCGACGGCAGTGCCGATCAGCTGCTTGCCCGAAAGTGCGGAGGGCAGGGCCGCCGGCAGTAGGATGTCCTTGGTGCCTTCCGTCATTGCGTCGAACGCTTTGACGGTTGCGTCCCAGGCTTCGCGCGCGCCTTTCTTCAATGCCTTCCAGGCATCGCTTGCGGCATCTGCGATTTGATCGCCGGTGGATTTATTATTGTCGGCCGCGAAGGCCGGCAGCGGTGCCGTCGCGATCAGCGCTAAGGCCGTAAAGGCCGTCAGAATGCGTTTCATTGCGTCTTCTCCTGTCCGATTTGGTGCGCCATCGCGAAAGCGATCACACAAAAGGGATTAACGCGTGAGACGGTGCGGGGTTCCGGCTTCAAGCGCGTCTGCGACAAACCGCGCGACTGGGAAGGGAGGCGTCGGCTTGGGTCGGTCATGCACCGTTGGAAGCGGTCTCGACGTCATCCAAGTGGCTGGATAATTCGCCCACCGACTTGCGCGATGCGACGGGGTCGGCGTTTTCGGCCGCCTGTTGAAGCGCTGCACCAATGTCGGTGATGACCTGAAATCCAAATGCACTCCCGGAGCCCTTCATCTGGTGTCCCAGATACTTCACGGTCTCGAAGTCGGTGCGGTCCAGGGCGTCGGACATGGCCGCGACGTTTTCTCTGCAATTCCTCAGATAGGCGGGAATTCGTTTCGCCAGTCTTTGATTCACGCTCGATGAAACGAACGCCTCCTGGACGCCATCCGCCGTTGATGGACGTGGCGTTGTGGTGCAGTGTTCCGCGATCGCTTGTAGAAGCACGTCCTGCTTGATCGGCTTCGTCAAAAAAGCCGTACATCCCGCTGCTAGGCACATTTCGCGGTCGCCCTTCAATGCGGATGCCGTCAACGCAATGATCGGCGTGGCAGGTCGACCTGCCATTTGCTCCCACGCTCGAATTGTCCGTGTCGCGGTCAAGCCGTCCATGATGGGCATTTGCCGATCCATCAATACAAGATCGTACTTTTTCGCCTTGAACATCTCACAGGCACTGGCGCCATTTTCCGCGATGTCGATCCGGAATGGGGTGTCTTCCAAATAGGCCATGGTGATCGTGCAGTTGTCGGCAGAGTCCTCCACCAGAAGAATGTTCAATGCCGACAGGGTCGATCCGGTGCCATTACGGGAGGGCGCTGATGCCCGCCTGTCGGCACCCGCCCAACGTTCGAATGGGACGGTGAACGAAAAAGCACTGCCCGATCCAACTTCGCTTTCGACCCAGATGCGCCCACCCATAAGCTCGACAAGGCGTTTGGAAATTGTCAAACCCAAGCCCGAGCCGCCAAACCGCCGGGTCGTCGAGGTGTCGGCTTGCGTAAAGCGTTCGAACACTTGGTTCAATTTGTCAAAGGGGATGCCGATGCCGGTGTCCGCAACGGTGAAGCGCAAAGCGGTCGGCACCGCGGAGTCGGTGTCCTGGGTCACGTGCAACGATACCGCGCCTGTTTGGGTAAATTTGATGGCATTGCCGAGCAGGTTAAGAAGCACTTGCCGCAATCGCGTTGGATCACCGATCAAATCCGTGCAGACGTTTGGTGCGATCTCGCAAACCAACTTCAGTCCCTTTTCATGAGCCCGGGCCGCGACCATGTCGGTCACGATTTCCATATGGTCTTTCAAAAGAAAGCCGGTTTGCTCGAGCTCAAGCTGCGACGCTTCGACTTTCGAGAGATCGAGAATGTCGTTGATAAGGTTCAAAAGATTGTCGCCGGCGCGCCGGAAAATACGCACATACTTGTCCTGCTCCGCCGAGAGCTCGGTCTTTGCCATCAAATCCGCAATGCCCATGATCGCATTCATCGGCGTTCTGATCTCGTGGCTCATACTGGCGAGGAAATCCGACTTGCTTCGGCTCGCACTCTCGGCAATCGCCTTGGCTTGCTGCAATTCCAGCTCGAACCGTTTGCGGTCCGTAACGTCGCGCGCCGCGGCAAACACGCCCTGTAACTTTCGGCTGCGGTCGTAAAACGTGGTGGCGTTGTAGGACACGACCGTTTCGGTTCCGTTACGCGAACGCGCGGTAAGCTCGTAATCCGTGACGGACTTTGTGCTCAAGACGAGTTTGATTCCTGCCTCGGCTCGATCCGGATCGGTGAAGAAGTCCTTGAACGGCGCACCGATCAACTCGTCGCGCGTGCAGTCCGTCAGCGCTTCCATCTGCTTATTGACGTCCGTGATGATGCCCGATGGATCGGTGGTCATCAGCGCGTCGATGTTGGATTCGATCAGAGAGCGGGTGTAAAATTGCTGGTCGCGCAGCCGCTGATCGGACTTTTTCTGCTCTTCTTCAACCAGCTTGCGCGCGGTGTTGTCGGTACCGATCAACAGATAGCCGATGATGGTTTCCTGCGCGTCGCGTAGCGCGGTTACGGACACAACCGCGGGGAACCGGCTTCCGTCTTTGCGGATGTAGGTCAACTCGTAAATATCTTCGATGCCGCGTGAGGCCTTGAACACCAAGGCTTCGAAGCCTGGTGTGATGGGTGTTGCAAGTTCGGCGCTGAGGGAATTGGCGCGGGCGACGATTTCCTGCGGGTCGGAGATATCGGCCGGCGTGATCTTGTTCATCACCTCAAGCGCCGTGTAGCCCAGCATCCGCTCGGCGCCGACGTTGAAGATCTGGATGACGCCCTTGGCGTCGGTGGCGATGCTCGAGAAGTTGGCGCTATTGAAGATCGCGCTCTGCAGGGCGCCCGCCTTCAGCAGCGCCTCTTCCGCCAGCTTGCGCGCGGTGTTGTCGGTACCGATCAACAGATAGCCGATGATGGCGTCCTGGGCGTCGCGCAGCGCCGTGACGGACACCACCGCGGGGAACCGGCTTCCGTCTTTGCGGATGTAGGTCAACTCGTAAATATCTTCGATCCCACGCGAGGCCTTGAACACCAAAGCTTCGAAGCCCGGCGTGATTGAGGTCCCGAGCTCGACGCTCAATGCCTTGGCGCGCGCTATCACTTCCTGTGGATCGGAAATATCGGCCGGCGTGATTTTGTTCATCACCTCAAGCGCGGTGTAGCCCAACATGCGCTCGGCGCCGACGTTGAAGATCTGGATGACTCCTTTAGCGTCAGTCGCGATGCTTGAGAAGTTGGCGCTGTTGAAAATGGCTCTTTGCAGAGCGCCAGCCTTCAGCAGTGCCTCATCGGTCTGTCCCGGCGCTGTCGTGTCGGGGATATCGGTTGCGCCGATGGGCTTGCTTGTATCGTCGAGTCGGTTGGGGATAGGGGTGTCCTCGGGTTAAGTTCAGAGTCTCTGCCACTTCACGGACAAACGCACGACATTTGACGATTGCGATGGACAATAGTGCCCAAGGCCTCGATTCTAGGGTGGTTGCTTCGTCTCGGCGGCCAGTTGCCCATCGACAACTGTAATTCGCCGATCGCAGAATGCCGCGACATCCGGATCGTGAGTTGAAATCAAGAACGTCGTTCTGTCCGTCCGATTCATATCGCGCAACAGAGCCAGGACTTGATCGGCCGTGTTCCGATCGAGGTTTCCTGTCGGTTCGTCGGCCAGAACGAGCGCCGGATGGTTCATCAACGCTCGCGCAATCGCAACGCGTTGTTTTTGGCCGCCCGATAGTTTCGGGGTGCGAAAATCAAGTCGGTCCGACAAACCCACACGCTCGAGCAACGCGCGGGCGCGATCGCGCGATTGACGCGTCTCGACACCGGCACTTGCCGCCGCCGGAAACGATACGTTCTCGGTCGCGGTGAAATCGGGCAGCAGGTGATGAAACTGAAATACGAACCCGATATTGCGGTTGCGGAACTGTGTGAGGCGCTTTTCGTCGAGATGAACAAGGCTCTCGCCGAGCATTTCCAGTTCGCCACTCGTCGGCGTCAACAGCGTTCCCAGAATCGACAGCAGCGTGCTTTTGCCCGAGCCACTGGGACCTAGGAGAGCGACGAACTCGCCCTTCACCAACTCAAGACTGATGTTTTTGAGGACCCTCGTGCGAAGCTCGTCGGTACCGAAATCCTTCACGAGCTTGCCAACGCGGTAGAGCAGGTCGCTCATTGGTTCAGCACCTCGACGGGATCGACGCGCGAGGCCGCACGTGCGGGCAAAATCGCCGCGAGGACGCTACCCAATGTCGTCAGCACGACGACGGCGAGGTAACCGCCTTGCGCGGGGTCGATGGGGAACGGCGTACCGTTTGCGCGCCGCGACAGATCGGCCAGCAGCACGCAAAACCCATAGCCCGCCCACGCACCGATGCCGGCGCCCAAGAGTCCGACGAAGAGCCCCTGCAAGATGAACACGAGAACGACGAACCGGCGCGAAATACCCATGGAGCGCATGATCGCGATCTCGCCGCGGCGTCGATAGGTCGTAAGCAACAGCGCGCTCGAGACGCCGATCACTATAGTGATCAAGCTGAAAATTTGAATAAGGCTGCCGGTCTGACCCTGGCTGTTCAGCGCGACAAACAGCTGGGCGTTTCGATCGACCCAACTTGTAGCCTTCAAGCCGGTTTTGCGGGCGAGCAAAAGGGATATTTCGGGCGCTTGGTTGACGTCGTCGGTTTTGAGTTCGATCTGCGAGATGCCTTGTGGGAGGTCGAGCAAGGTTCGAGCGAGCTGTATGTTGACAAAGGCCACCCGCTCGTCGAGCGAACCCAAGCCGGTGCGAAAGATCGCTCGCACGCTTAAAGTGCGTTCGCGGCCCCGGTCCGTGCGAGCGACCAAGGGCTGGCCGACACGCACGCCGAGATTTGAGGCGAGCTTCGCCCCGATGAGCACGCCGTCGATGTCGAGAAGTGCGGTGCCCGATATGATTTTCGGCGATATCGCAGAGATAGCGTCCAGGCGATCGGGCCGTAGGCCATTCAGCAGCACCGGCGACGTCGCTTGCCCCTTGATCAGAAATGCGTTTCCGTTGATTTGCGGCGACGCTACACTGATGCCCGGTGTTTCTTCGGCGGTCCGCAACAAGGTTTGCCAAGCGAAAATCTGCTGGCGTTTCGTGTTGGAGGCTATGAAGGCAACGAGCGGTGTCCGCCCATCGTCGGGCGCAAAAACGCGAGCGACCCGCTCGGGCGGTTCCAAAGTGACATGGGCGATGCTTCCGGTGGTTTGCTCGATCAGGAATAGGCGCAAGCCGCCGATGAGCGCCGTCATGAATACGAATACGACAACGCCGACCGCTACGCCGCCGAGCAGTAAGGCGGTCTGTGTCCGGTTGCTGGACAGATATCGCCAAGCAACTGTCGCCGCGAAGTTCATGTTGGGCGGCGTTGCATCAGCGTGCGTCCGGCGCGGCGACCGGCGTCACGCGCAATCCCTCAACCGCCTTGAGCGGATCGAGCGCCACGACCTCGCCGGCCTTGACCCCCGATGTGAGGACGATGCGCTCCGCAGGCCAATCCACATAGGTCACGGTTTGCTTGATTGCCTTGTCGGCGCGCAGGATCATGACAAACGAAGCGCCAGCAGTGCGTGCGATAGCGCCGCGAGGCAAGGTCAACGCTTCGTTTCGCGTTTCGACCGTAATGTTGACATCGACCGATAGACCCGGCGGCAAATCTACGAATGGGGCCTTGATCGATAACCGCACCGTCCGTCCGCCGGTCGTCGGTTCGACGCGGGGCGATATGAACGTGATCGTGCCCGGATATACTTCATCGTTCATTCCGGCCGGAGCCAGGCGCGCATTCATTCCCACTCGCAATGCGCCCGCGACCGCTTCATCGACGTCCGTCTCTACTTCGGGAGCCCCCGCCGATACGATTTCGAAAATCTGGGTGCGAACATCGACCACCTGACCGGGATCGATCGGCCTCAAAAGAATGTGTCCCGCCATTGGCGCGCGAAGCACGAAGTCTTCGAGCCTGCTTGCCGCTTCTCCCGCCGCGGCGCGCAACCTAAGGAGTTCCTGTTCGTCGCGCTCGACCGCGAGACGAACCGTTTCCATTCCAGCTCGCGCGAGGAAGCCTTTGCGCATGAGCGCCTGCGCGCGCGCAAGGTCGCGCCGGGACTGCGTCAGCTGGCGCGTGTACCCGGCGACCGCGGCGTTGCGTTGCGCCAATACTGCTCGCGGTTGGCCCGGATCAATTCCACCAAGCACTTCGCCGGCTGCAACCTGTTCGCCCTCGTCCTTCAGAAGTGTGACGACTTGTCCAGCGGCCCGCGCGAAAACGGATACTCGTTCCTCGGCGCGCACGCGTCCCACCGCCGCCAAAATTCGTTCAATCGCCTCAGACCTCACTGTGACGACCACAAGGTCCGGCGCTCGCATGACGAAGCGAAACGTGAACGTCGCTGCGGTCACTAGCGCCAAGCCCACGACAGCCCAGACAATCCACGTCAGCGTCGGTCGCGCGCTCAATGTCGGTCACCCCTGTCACCTGAAGGCCGGACTACGCCAACCCGAAG
This sequence comes from Alphaproteobacteria bacterium, assembly GCA_031413635.1. Lineage (GTDB taxonomy): Bacteria > Pseudomonadota > Alphaproteobacteria > Micropepsales > Micropepsaceae > SZUA-430. Next base: position 16,727 of record JANOFM010000095.1, read on the forward strand.
GAGTTTCCATGGAAATGCGGCACTCGGCCATCACGGCGGCATGAGTGAAAACGACGAAGTCACTGAATAGTTCCCGCGGCACTTCGTCGGTGTGGATCGCTTCAGTAGCGCCCCGTAAGCCTGTCCCGGCGCAGTATAAGTCGGGGTTGCAGGAAGTAACCCTGCGCTTGCCCGTCGCGTCGAGTTGGTCGGTGACCGTGTCGCCTGCGGGTTGAAATCAGAGCCTCCGCCTTTCCGAAGACATACGCACGACGATTGACGATTTGAATGGACAACGACGCTTCGAATCGACGGTCGTCCTGACAGCACCGGACGGCGGGGACTGCTTAATCGCGCGCGGCAGGCTTAAGTTCCCGCGGCCGGACACATATTTTTTGCGCGACTGGTGTATTCGGCATAAGTCAGTTGGGTGAGCGCTTTGTGATCGATAACCGTGACAAGGTGAGTACCTTTCAGCGTAATTATCTTCGCGTCCTTCAACTCGGTGAGCGCGCGGCTGACGGTTTCGACGGAGAGACAAAGAAAATCGGCAATGTCGCTGCGCAGCATCGTCAGCTGAACCTCGGCCGGGCCAAGGTCCTTGTCACAGCACCGTTCGGCAAGTGCCAACAAGAACGTCGCCACACGACCGTTCGCGCCGAGCCGGCCGATAGTCAAAAAGTGCGCCTGCAACTGCGCAAACTCCTTGGAAATAGCCTCATGAAGATCATCGGCGACGCTCAAATCCTCCGATGCCCACCGTCGCATGCTTGAGATTGGAATGCAGCGCACTTGAGCGGCCGCAATGGTCCGTGCCTCGAAGGCGTGCAGAGGCGCGGACACGAGGCTAATGTAATCGCCCGGAAAGGCGAAGCCGACAACCTGGCGGCGGCCGTCTTTCAGTATGCAGGACATCAACGCGGATCCAGCCTCGACCCGATACACGTGCGATTTAGCGTCGCCTTCGGCAAACAGTTGCTCACCGCGCCCAAAGTGGCGGACCGGTGCGTATGCGAAACAGTCACTAAGTGATCGTCTTGCGACCTGCTGGCAGGTTTGAACGCGGAGTGTGGATGAAGGTGCAATGCGTTCGGCGGTGTTTGCTGAATTCAACATTTGGATCCTTGTGCAAAGGTTCGCTTCGGCTCGGTTCCGGCAGACGCAGGCCAATTTGCAACGCTCGAACCGCGACCGAGTTCCCAACCGGCCGGGATAAATCCAACCAAGCTCGCCGCATCCGCCCTATAAACCGGAACTCCAATCTCGCCGCCAGAAAGCGGAAGCGGAGTGGCCGCGATAGGTTTGCGCCAAGTGCTCTCGGCTAAGCCTCGACGTGGCGTGCTGCGTTTCCGCCGAACAGGCCGCCAAAGATGAGTCCACCAAGCCATAAGATCAACGTCAGAACGACGACGCGTGTGAACAGCGTCATCAGAGTCAGCGCAATCGCGGTATCGCCGACAACCAGCCCGAACAACGCCGAAGGCTGGCCGTAGCCGAGGGTTGCTTCCGCACCATCCATCGCTAAGTATTTTAGGCTTCCGGCGGTCTGGACAAATGTCTGCACCCAATCGGGAGTAAACCAGACCATGAGACCGAGCATGACGAAGGAGAGAAAGAACGAGACGATGCTCCGCCATGTTTGTCCGATAAAGTGACTAAGAGGTTGCATGCGCGACTGCCTTTCGTTGGTGCTCGGTGCCGGGCCGCGATTGCAAACCCGGACCCGTTGAATGCCTATTCACTTCGAATGAAAAGGCGGCCCGTCACGACGCCGAAGATCGCGCCGCCAATATGGGCGAGATAAGCGATGCCGCCGGCATTGGCCTCGGTCGTTTCGGTCGTAACGCTGATCACCTGCGTCACGATCCAAAGCCCGATGAGCACGATTGCCGGTATCGACACGATGCGTGCGGTGGGCGCCAAGATGAGCGTTCTGATCTGATCGCGCGGATAGGTGACGAGAAACGCGCCCATGACGGCCGCGACCGCGCCGCTGGCGCCGAGCGAAGGGACTGTCGAATTCGGATCGCCGTACATCTGTGCCGCCATCGCCACCGCACCACCCAGTAAGTAGAAGATGAGGAATCGAAGCGAGCCCATGGCTCCCTCCATCGGTGGCGCGAAGGCCCACAGGAACACCATGTTGCCGATGATGTGCATCCAGCCGCCGTGCAGGAACATAGAGGTCACGACGGTCTCGAGATGCCGCCCGTGCGTGATTTCGTTGGCGACGGCCGACCAGCGCATGACAAACGCATCGCCTTGGGTCATCTCAAGATAGAACACGCCCGCATTGATCAGAATGACCAGCACGGTAACGAACGGCGCGCTGGTGATGCTGCGCGATACGCTGCCTAGTGGAAACATGGCGTTCTCCGTTAACCGGTCCAGTGACGTAAACGCTTCAAGCTAGGTCCGAGTTCCCAGGGCGCCGAGAATTTGCGGCGTTTGCCATTCAACTAATCTGCAGACGGCGTGTTCGATTGAGACTCACCTAGGATCGCCATCATCCGATCAAGGGCGACGATTCTGGTCGAAATCATTGCGCGCGCGTCCTCAGCGTCGGCGCCGGTCCACTCGCCCATATCGCGCAGTTCTTGGACGCGAGTACGGTAGTACTCGATGTGCTCCAGGCGCTCTTCGGGGGTCATTCCGATGATACTGCTCACCGCCAGCCGCCCGAATTTACGCATCGATCTTCTCCACGCTTCCAGTTGAAAACGTGTGGCCTGGGGTTTGGTTCCGCGCCGGGAACTCTTTTCGTTTTGTCGCGTTGTCTCAAAGGCGCGTTGTCTCAAACGGTTGAGCGGAGTTTACCCATGAAATCAAATGTCTTTGCCCTTTGCCTCGCCCTTTCGGGGTTACTTGCCGGTAGCCTCGCCCGAGCCGAAAATGCTCAGACGCTGCCTGTCGATCAGGAGACCACGATCAACGGGGTCGAAGTGGCTTGTTCAGGCATCGGCGACGAAGCGGCCGACGATCCGCGTTGGCTGGCCTACCCGGTGCGTATCGAATTCGCGGACGGCCAAGCGGAATACCTCTCGGATTTGGACATTTCGATTGCGACCGCCCGAGGTGTGACAATCGTGAGGGTGCATTGCGATAGCCCTTGGTTTCTCGCCAAGCTTCGTCCGGGAAAATACAGAGTCAGCGCCACCTTCGAGGGTCGCTTGACCAAGACGGTTAAATTCACGGCGGGAGCGACAGGGCAGTCGCGAACCATCGTGCGCTTTCCTGAAGTGGGCGCGGGGAGGTAACGTGTGCTAACGTAGCTCGAACTCGGTATTCAGCTTAAAACGGGGTGTTTGTGGGGACTTCGGTCAAGTCAGTTGCGGCAGTGGTGTGCCTGCTGCTCATCACCGGTTGCGTTGCGCCCAAGGATTTCGACACCGGCGGTGCCATCCGCGCCGTGCAGGCGAGCGCGATCGATTTGGCGACGCCTAAGACGGTCTATTTCGCCACCACGCGCTGCACGGACGACCAAACGGCCGGTGCGCCGGAAACGAAGGAAGAGCTGTTTAGCAAACGCTGCTGGGACGAGGACCTCAAGAACGACGAGATGCTTCGCCTAGGCTTCGGCATGGCCGACAGTGGCAAGGTCACCTGCGGCTCGGCAACCGTCGCTGTCATGCCGCCTGACGCGGACGAAAAGGCGGCAACCACGGTCGGTTCGCCGGTATCGCTCGAATGCGGCCATGATTTCGCGGCGCTTCGCCAGGTGGTGCTGAACACGCCGTGCCGCTGCGCATTGATATTCGTGCACGGGTACAACACGACATTTGCTTTCGGCGCAAAGCGAATGGCGCAGCTGGCGCTCGATCTGTCGTATGAAGGCGCGCCGATTCTGTTCAGTTTCGCCGCCGCCGGCCGCTTCGGCGACTACATCAACGATACCGAGGCAGGCGAACTGGCGGCGCCCGCACTTCATCGGCTGATGGCCGCACTGTCGCGTGGCGATGCCGCGGGTGCGCCGTCCGTCGATGTGATCGCTCATAGTATGGGTGCGAGGCTCACATTGCGCGCGATCAACGAAAGCAATGCACCCGCACTGCGTTATGTCGTGCTGGCGGCGCCCGACATCGACACGACAGCATTTATGCACTTAGCCGAGAAAGCGATGCCGCAATCCCAGCGTCTGACAGTGTACACCTCGAAATTCGATGTGGCGATGTCGGCGTCGACATCCATGCACGCCGGACGCTCGCGCGTCGGGGAGGGCCTAAGTGCTTCGGTTGCTCAAGATCTTTCCGGAACCGAGATCATTGACGCGACCGATAGGGCGACCGACCCTTACGCCCATTCCTATTTCGCGGAGTCGAAAGTGATGGTCGACGATATACGCGCTGCGTTGGCCGGTAAGCCGGCGCCGGATCGTAAACGGCTCATATGCAACCCCACCGAACCGCAATCCGTCGTGGTCTGCAAGATGCCATGCCCAGAGCAGGCGACCTGCGGGCCTAGCTTCTACCAGCGCACGCTCCATTGGCTGCTTGATTGATTTCCGATCGGACGCGCGACAAGGCGATGTGAGGCTTAGGGATGAAAGGCCACCAAGTATCTTTCACCGTCCGCGTGCTCGTGGTGCTCGTTTTGGTAGTGAGCGCCGGCTTTGCCGCGGGTGTGCTGTGGTACCAGGGTCCAGAGGCTGTGCTCATTCGCGCCCTGTCGATTGGTGCATGGTTTGTGTTCGCCGTTGTTTGTGCGACTTGGTTCTGTCGCGGCTCCGGCGGGCGCGCGCTGATCGGCTATGGGCTTGCCTTCGCTGCGCTTGCTCTATGGTTCGCCCTAATCGAGCCGCGAAACGACCGCGTCTGGTCGCCCGAGATGGCGCGCGCTCTGACCTATGACCGCGACAGCAACATCATCGTCGTGTCAAACGTGCGCAACTTTAATTGGACGGGTCCCGCAAAGGCCGTCGAACGCTGGGAAAAGCGGCGCTACGATCTGAACGCACTCAAATCCGTCGATGTGCTCTCGCTTTATTGGAAGGGTCCGCGCATCGCGCACACTTATTTCAGCTTCGTATGGTCGAACGGCGAAGCGCTCTCGATCTCGGTCGAGATTCGCAAGGAGATGGGAGAAGCCTATTCCCCGATCGGCGGTTTCTTCAAAGCCTACGAACTTTCAATCCTGGCCGGCGACGAACGAGTTTTCTATGGCTGGCGTGTCTTCTTCCCGAAGGAGGACATTCAACTCTTCCGCACACGCGCGAACCCATTGGAGGCGCGTGTGCTTCTGTTGGCGCTTCTGGACAATGCGAACGAGTTGGCGAAGACGCCCGTCTTCTACAACACGCTCACCGAAAACTGCACCACGGAGGTTTGGATGCTCACCGAAGCGCTCGGCGTGGGCAAGCCAAAGGACTCTCGCATCCTGGCGTCGGGATATCTGCCGGAGTTGCTTTACGATCTAAAAATTCTCGATACTGCGCGTCCGCTTACGGGGTTGCGTACCGAAGGGCACATATTGCCCGCCGCGCGCTTGGCCCTCGACCGTGAGCTTGTAGGTCCGGCGTTCTCGATCGCAATCCGCGAAGGTGTACCGACATTTTCGGTTTCACAGCGCTAAGGCTTGCTCTGACGGCTCGCCGCTGGCCGGTTCCCTTCTATGGCGTGATTTCGAGATCGCTACCAAATACTGAGGTCGGTCCGACCTCACGTCGGCCCTAGAAATTGTAAAGCCGGGGTGGCACACTGCACCTATCAGCCGCTTGTTGTTCGAGCGCGTCGTTGGCTGAAACCATTCGCTTTGCGAACCAAAGGCGCGATCTCCGATGACGACATTTGAAAGCCTTGCATATCCCAACACGTTCACGCCGGCAGTCGTGAACACAATGCTCGGCGCGCTTTCCGATGCCTGGCGAATTTTGTCTGCGAAGGGAATTCACCCCGACGTGGTCGCGGAAGTGGCGGTCCGCGAGATTCTGGCGAAGGGCATTATTCAGACAGCAGAACTCGGCGAACGCGACCCGGCTCGCCTACGCGATGCCGCCGTGGCGCACTACATGAGTCAAAGCCCACTGCTCTAACCTGCGGCCAAGCGAAGTATCGGGTGTTGGCTCATAGCGGCCAGATGATCGGTACCATCAGGATGGCCACGGCGTAGATCAGAACCGTCAGCGGAAGTCCGACTTTGAAGAAGTCCGAGAAGCGGTATCGGCCCGGACCGTAGACCATCAGGCATGACGGTTCGAGCGGCGTCAAATACGAGCAGCTCGCGGCGACGGCGACCATCATGGCGAACGTGCGGGGATTTAATTCCATCGCTTGCGCCGTGGCGATCGCGATGGGAACAACCACGATTGCCGCCGCTTGGTTGGACATGGGCTGGGTCAACGCCAGCGTGAGAGCGAAAAAGCAAGACAGCATCACCCAGGGCGGTTGATCGCCCGCGACGGCGATGAGTTGCTGCGCCAGGAAGCGGCCTGTTCCGGTGGTGTCCATGGCGGTGCCCAAGGAAAAAAGCGCGCCGATTAGAATAAGAACCTTCCATTCGACTTGGCGGTAGGCTTCCTCGGGCGAAATACAACGAGACACTAGCATCAAGAATGCACCGCTCAGCACCGCAACGGCCAAAGGCGCGACCTTGAACGTCGCCACCGCGAGAGCAAACGCGAAGATCGCGGCGGCGAGTGGTGCCCGCTCCACATTCAAGCGCGTATGGTCCACGCCGCCAAATATGCTGAACAGATTGCCCTGTTCCAGCGCCTTCACGTTCTCGGGCTTTCCTTGCAGCAACAACACGTCCCCCAAGCGCAAGGCAACCCGGCTCAGTTTCTGAGGTATGGCCGAACCGCCGCGGTTTATCGCCAGAACTTGTAGGCCGTAACGATCCTTGAATTCCGCGCTCTTGAGAGTCGCGCCGATCAGCGGCGAGTTCGGCAACAGCGTACCCTCCACAACCGTCTGCGCCTCAGTCGCGGTGTCGTCATCCGCATGATGTGCATCGGCGCGGATCTCGACTCCCGCGATCTCCTTGACCTTGAGCACGTCGGCCCGCTTTCCTGTAACCCTCAGATCGTCGCCCGCATTCAAGATGGCATCGTCAGGCGATCCGGCCACCGGTCCACCGTCACGCACGATTTTGACAATTCCCAAGCCTGAGTCTTCGCCCAACCGGGTCTCGGCTACCGGCTTGCCGATCAGCGCCGAGCCCGGGAGGACAACCAACTCGGCGTGATAGTCGCGCTCGCCCACATCGTCAGCAGTCGGCGCCTTGGCGCGTTCGGGCATCAGCCGCACACCGACGAACCACATGTAGAAGAGTCCCAGCACGGCGATCGGGATGCCGACGGGCGCAAGTTCAAACATACCCATGGGGGCCATTTGCTGACGCGTCATCAAATCGCTGACCACCAGGTTGGTCGATGTGCTAATCAGTGTCACCGAGCTTGTGACTATCGATGCGAAGGCCAACGGAAGCAGATACTTTGACGGACTGACGCCAGATTTGGCGGCGAAGCCGAGTACGATGGGGATAAAGAACGCCGTCGCCGCCGTGTTGCTGATGAACGCCGATAGAAATGCCACCGAAATCATGATCGCCGGCAGCATGTAAGAATCGTTGCGACCGATGAGCCCGATTAGTTTGCGGCCCGCGAAATCGACGACACCGGTCTGACCGAGGCCGGCTGTCATGATCAGCAGCCCAAGAATCATGAGGACCGTGTCGCTTGCAAAACCTGCGAACGCCTGCGCCGGCGTGAGCAACCCTAACACGGCCAAGGCGAGCATAACGCCTAGCGCAACGACATCCGCCGGTATCCTATCCCACGCGAACAACCCGATCGCGACGCCGAGGATGGTCAAGCAGAGAACGATCTCAAGCGTCATTGATCGCAAATCCTTGCACGGGTGACGGGTTGATACCGCCGAAGTGAAATATCGCGTCGCACCCACATATCAGAACTGCGTTCTCGATAGCGAGTACCGACTAAGCGCCATTTGACGGCCGGCGATGGCGATGACGGGCACGTATCGTACAATTGGTTTCCCGGCATTTTTGGAACGCAACCGCCCCCGGGGCGTTACTTCTTCGCGAGGTCTCTCGCATTGGAGGAGTACTATGAATCGATTGATGATCACCGCGGCGACGATCGCACTGCTTGTTCCCGCAGGTGTGGCGTTGTCGGCCGCCGTACCCAAGGAAAAGCCGGCGCAACAAAGCGCTCAGCCGGCGGACAAAGGCACCGGCACGCTGTCGGAGGCTTGGCGTTCGCTACAGACTGGCGCGTATGACGCATGGCAGGCGACGGCAAACGCCTTCGATGAGATTACGCGGAAGTCGCAGCAGGACGTGATTTTGGCGACCGCTCTGCCCGGGGCATTTTCGGGCAAGCAACTGATCGGCACGCCGATCGAGAATGCCAAGGAAGGGCGAGTCGGTTCGATATCCGACTTGATCCTCGGCAAGGACGACCACGTCGATGCCATCGTTGTTTCGGACGGCGGTTTCCTGGGCATCAACAACGCACAGATTCCGGTGAAGCCGAGTCTGATCACGATCTCGCGGGAGAAGAGCGGAAAACTTCATGCGCGCACCAATGTCACCGAAGTACAACTCGACAAAGCGTCGAGCGGTGGCGCGTTTCTGACCCGGATCGAAGCGATGCACGAAGACTTCAAGGACAAAAAGATGAAATCCGTTGCGCGCGTTATCGGTGCGACAGTGGTCGGTCCCGACAACAAAACGGTCGCCATCGTCAACGACGTGTTGCTGTCGCCCGTCGGCGATGCGCAGTACGCGCTGCTTTCGGTCGGCGGAACGATGGGCGTGGGCGCGAAGCAAGTGGCGGTCAAGACATCCACGCTGCTCTTCACAAGCTCGGACCAGCCGCTGAAGACGGCGATGACGGAAGTGCAATTGAAAGCGCTGGCGCCCGTTCGCGGCGCCACAGCGTCAACCGCCAGCAACTAACAATCGGGTCGTAGGGCGAGAGCCAAACTCTCGCCCTGGTCGATCGAATTCAACCCGAGAATTTGTTAGGAAATTGCCTCACGATGCCGTCGGTCAATGCGTCCGCAAACATCAGCATGTGCATGTGGCCGTCGTCGTAGGATTTGATGTCGGCTGTCCAGTCTTTTTGAAGCCGGCCGACGACCTCTCCCGTCGTAAAGTCGAGGTGCTTTTGCAGCATGCTTTCAAGGCTTGACTTGGACCAATTTGGATTGGCGCCGCTGAGGAAGGTTGCAATATCCTTCCCGTTCGCATTCCAGCGCTGTTGCGCTTTCCCAAGTTGATCCTTGTTTCCGGCCTTGGCGGCCTTCACGACATCGGCGGCAATCAAGATATGCTCACGCAACAAACCGGTGAGTTTGTCGCCGGCTGCCGCGCCATAGTATGGTTTCACAGCGTCCCCGATGTCCTTCTGGTTGGCGAGCAGCCGCTGTGTCACCGCTTGTTGATCGGGAAGATTAGCGAGCGTGCTGATGATGAAGTTTCGGGTATAGACGATGTGATCTTCCCAGAGCCTTCTCATTTCCGTACGCAGATCGACGGCTTTCATCGAGACGCTTGCAGCTGCTGCCGCCGTCGTGCCTGGATGAAGCGCCGGACGTAGGTCTGGAGACGCAGCGACCGCAGTCGAGGCCGTCAGGCAAACGGAAACGACGACACTGCCAAGACGTTTCATGTTCGTGTCTCCTAAGTTCGTGCAGAAGCGTTGCCGAGCGGGAAGGTTATGCGGTTAATTCCAGATCGCGCTGCGCCTGGTGAACGAGTTGCAACGAAAAAGTAGGGAAAATCCGGGCCACGGTGCGCGCGATTTTAGTCGCGCTTGTTGGAGAGAACCAACCGTGACCCGGAGCTGTTCGACTATCGCTCTACGCGCTTGTCGTTACCGCGATTGATGCGCGAGATCTTCGTGCCTTCAATGCTGACGCCCGCCATCAAGCCCTGTTGGTTGAAAATGAACGCATACGCGTCATCCTTCAATGTACTGGTTGACAGGTTCTTCGCCATGCCTTCGTCGACGACGACGACGGTCGGTCCGACGCCGACTTCCCAACCGGCGCTTTTGACGACGTAATCGACAGCCTTGTCGTTCATCAGGAACACAACGTAGCCATACGACTGCGCACCGGCCTGAAGCCCCCAAGAACCCGTCACCGAGTTGTAGTAGTCGACGACTTTGCCGCTCTTCATCATAGTGCCTTCGCCGTAAGCACCGCCGAAGACAAGCCCGGCTTTGACGATATTCGGGAAGATAAGGATGGCCCGCGCGTTCTTCGCGATGTCCGCAGCGGTCCTATTGGTTTGTTTCAGATTTTGAAGTGCCTGAGCGGAGTCCCTGTTCAGGTCCTCGGCTGTTGCGGCTTGCGCTGCGCTTGTGACGCCCAGCGTCAGTACCGTTGCGACCGCGAAAACGGCGGCCATGAAATCTCGTTTCGTATTTCTCATGTTGCATTCCTTTTGTTGTCGCTCAAATTTCGAGATGGTAGGTCGCGCGGTGTAGGACACCGCGCTGACACAGAGAACGCCAAGCTGGCGTCATAGTTCCCGACGCAAGCTGCAGCGTAGGGACTGGTGCGCGGACCTGTCGGTCGGCGCACGCAACTGGTTCAGTGAAGTTTTTCTACGAACTTTCGAACCTGCGCTTCGGCTTCTTCCTTCGCGACGCCATAGCGTGTTTGGATCATGCCGATCAGCTGGTCGCGCTGGCCGGCGATCTTCGTCAATTCGTCGTCGGTGATCTTGCCCCATGTCTCTCGGGCTTTGCCGCTCATCTGCTTCCAATTGCCTTCAATTTGATCCCAATTCATCCGTGTGCTCCTTCAGTTGTGCCGCCTGGTTGTCAGGCCTGCCGCTTGAAGGAAACGCGGCATGCCCAACAATGGTTCCGGCTGGAAAGCTCAGAGTTTGATGCAAAGTTGGGGCGCCGGATGTGATCCGGCGCCCCATATCGTCGCTCGCGACCTGCAGGTCACCCGCTCAATTCTGAGGGGCAGGTACCGCCGGCATCTTTTCGACGTCGGATTTGGCGAGCGCAGCAACCAGAATGTTACGGTCCTTCAGATAGGTGAACTTCGTCGCCTCGATTGAGACCGCGCGTTCGCCGACGTTCAAGAACCCGCCAACTTCGACGATGACCGCGTTGGCCTTGCCGTCGGGACCCACGACAACCGAGCGAACTTCGCCAATGGTTTGGCCATCCGACGTTTTGACCGACGCGGTGGACAGCGTCGTCGCAGGATTGGGAACGTCCTTGGCGTTGAGGCCGGCGGCCAACTCGCCCGGCGAGATCTGGGCGTTCGGCGCCGCAACTTGTTCGACTTCGTTTGCCGCCTCGGCAGCGGTGCGCTCCGCCGCGTTTGGGGCGGGTTGAGCCGCGAGTTCTGTTGCCTGACTGTCTTGCTTTTGTGCCTGCGGCGTCTTTTGTTCGCACGCCGTAGTCATTAGCAACGCGGCCAGTGCCGCCGAGGCTAACATCGATGTTTTCAACATGTCATGTTCCTTTGGTTGTGGTGGATGCGTCCGGGAGCGGGCCGATGCCGAGCGCGGCGCCAGTTCAATAAACGCGAGAGAGCTTGTTGTGTTCCGTGGGTGCGGCAGTTCGCGCGGGTTTCGGCCGCCCTTGGCGACCGGCCGATACCCGCGCCACGTGTTACGCCGCTTGATGCTCAACGCGGACTAACACGCGCTTGACGATGTAAAAGATCGTGATGACGGCCAAGTACCCGACATAGAGAGCCAGCGCGTACTGCCAATATGCGTTATCGACCATCTGCGGCAAGCGGAATGGCGCCGAGTTGGCGATGACGGGAAGCATCACGTCGGCGACGAGATGAACGACTGTCGCTCCAGCGGCAACCGCAAAGACATTGCTCCACCTGTGCATCAGGAAAGCCGAGACGATCGCAATCAAGAGACCTTGCACGGCATTGATTTGAGCAAAGCCCACTTGCAGGTAGGCGTTGGTGTCGTTCAAGAATGTTTGAAGCGTTTCCATGTTTTCTTCCTTGGATGGCAGGAGGGTTGACCCGCCTGGTGCCAACGCCAGTGGCCGGGCGCGGCAACCGCACCGGACTGGCCGGGATGGTTACTGCAGGTATTGAACGCACGAGCTTGGATTTGAGTTCCCGACTTCCCGCCACATCGCTTGACGTGGCGGGCATTCCTGCACCGCTCTACTGCAGATTGATGCTGGCGCGGCGATTCTGCGGTTCCTTCACGTTGTCGCCTGTTTGAACGAGCAACTCGGTCTCGCCTTGGCCCGACGCTTCGATCTTGTTTGCTTGGATGCCCTGTCCGACAAGTTGCTTGCGCACCGTGTCCGACCGGCGTTCGGAAAGACGTTGATTGTATTGCGGCGAACCAACCGTGTCGGCGTGTCCAACGACAACGATGCTCGCGGATCCGAATTGCTTGGCGGCCGCGGCGGCGTCGGCAACGACGCCTTGCGCTTCGGCGGTCAAATTCGATTTGTTAAAGCCGAAGAAGACAAGGAACTGTTTTGGCGCCGCTGGTGTTGCCGGCGGCGGTGCGGCTTCGACCATCGGCGGCATCACGGTCGTCACTCGTTCTTGGTCGGGATAGAGGTCGTAACGGAGCCCGATCGTCACCGTGTGATTTTGAAGGTCATCGGTATCGTAGAAGTCGGTGTGGCCTAAGTGCCGTCCTTGAAACTCGGCCGCATCCGTTCGCAGGTAGCGATAGTTCATTGTGAGGTCCATGCGCGAGCTGACGGCGTAGTTGAGACCGGCGATGCCTTGATAGGCGAAGCTGATGTCTTCGTCTTGGTCCAGTATTCCGTCGTCGAACACGGCGTGCACGGCGCCGGCGCCGGCGCCCAAACTCAGCGTCACGCGATCGGTTAAGGGGATGTCGTAAAGTGCGTTAACCATAAGCGAGGCGGAATTGAGTTCGCCGCCCGGCGCATTGGCGACGCCGTTGATCGCGTCGATGTCGTTGTGGCGGTAGCCGAGTTCGCCTTCCAAGCGCCAGCGGCTTTCAAAGGCATAGCCGGCCGTCGCGATACCGGCCCAGCCTGTGTCGAATGCGATGGTTGCAGGCCCGGTGCTGGGCAGGCTGGTGCTGAACGTGGCGTCGTTGTCCGACACCCAGTTTGCGCCGCCTTCGAGGCCGACATACCAGCCCTTGAAATTGCCGGCGTTTGCAGGCGCGGCAATACCTAAAGCGACACTTCCGGCGACAATGAGCAATTTGGCACGCATGTTACCTACCTCGGACTGGGGGACTGGGATGGGCTCTAAACGGGTGGCGGGGGCATTGGTTCCAGCGCCGGGACGTGAAGGATTTGTAAGGCGTCCGCGAACGCGCGAACGCCGGGCACAGAGCCCGGCGCTGACGCTTCAAATGCCTTGCGGAATGCTAAATATAGCGCGCGGAGATCACACGCCCTGTGCTGGCGTTGAGGCGAACCACAACACGCCGGCCATGCCACGTCGCCAGGGCGCGCCAATTTCTTTGACCATATATCGGGCGTAGATCGCGCACCGCATAATAGCCTTGGCGGTGCATCCTCTGGACCAATCTGGCTCGCGACAAAACATAGCCGGTCGGTTGAACGTATCCGCGGTCGCTGTCGTTATACCGCCTGTCGTTGTCGCCGTACCGGCGGTCGCTGTCATAGGCACGATCGGCGCGATCATCGTCATCGTCATCGTCGTTGCAGACCAGGCGGCCGTTCGAGTTGGCGATGTCGCCGTCGCAATTGGAATACCGCAACTCCGTGTGCACCCAGTCGCCATCACGCGTTTGGCATTCGGCGCTGAGCGTGCGGTCGTTGTGCTGCTGAATGTCGCGGCAAGACTGTCGATAGGATCCGGTTGGTGCGGCCGAGGCGGGCAGGGCGATCGTAAGGGCCAGCAGCGTGGCCCCTGCAAGAAGCGAAAGTTTGGTTCTGGTCATGAGGTCGATTCTCCGTCTACTCGCCCACGCAAATGCGCGAGCGGATACATAATGGGGTTGCGGTCGCACGGCCTTGGGGCTGCGCTAGGGAAGATAACCGATGAGGCGTCGAATCGTTCCCTATGCTGCATGCTGCGCGGCGGGAACTCTCTCGGGGCCGCAAGCGTTCTCCAGGCCTCAGGCTCCCCCTGAGAGAGGAAGACACCCATGACACTTAAATTCATTCTGATGGCCGGAGTGGCGACGGCGGCGCTTTCCGGCGCAATGATGACGCCGGCGCTGGCGGGTAGTTATGACGACCAGATAGAGGAAACGCGCGCGCTAAATATCCAGTCGCTCGAGGACGCGCGGGGCCAAACTGGTTCAAGCATGTCGATGCCGCTCTCAGACGAGGAGATCGAAGACGAAGCCGACGGCCAAGGTGGTCCGAGTTTCGACGGTCCACCGGAACCCGACGACCTGGGCACGGATGACGCAACCGACGAGGAAGAAGACGAGGGCGAGGACAACGGTCCCGACGACACGCTCCCGCCAGACAGCGTCGAATAGCATTAAGCACTAAACGACCATTGGTTGCCTCGTTCGCGGGCGCCTGCGGTGCCGCGATGCAACCAATGCAGCACAAGATGCGTTCACCATTGACCTAACAAGAGGTACACCTTCATGAATAAATTCACCTACGGCGTCTTTGCCGCCGGCGCATTGTGCGCTGCCGGCTTGGTCGCAACGGCAATGCCTGCCGCCGCGCGAGACCGAGGAGATACAAATTTCTCCATTTCGCTTGGCAATGTGCAGTTCGGATATTCCGACGGCTATTACGACAACGACCGCCGCTGGCATGGTTGGCGTGATGACGAGGAACGCAATTGGTACCGGCAGAATCATGGCCAGTCCTACTATCACTATGATCGCGACAACGACCGCGACCAGTATCGTCGCGATTGGCGCGACGGCAGACGCTCGGACTGGCGCGGCGGTGGCAACGCCGACTTCTCGGTAATTCTGGGCAATGTGCAGTTCGGATACTCCGACGGTTACTACGACCACAATCGCCGCTGGCACCGCTGGCGCAACACCAGCCATCGCAATTGGTACCGCCAGCATCATCGTGACTCGTATTACCATATGCGCCGTTACCGCGATCGCGACCAGTATCGTCGCGATTGGCTGCGCGGCAGGCGCGCAGACTGGCGCTTCGACGGGCGCGACAGAAATGAGGTCGACTTCTCCGTTTCGCTCGGCCATGTCGTGTTCGGATATTCTGACGGCTACTACGACAACGACCGCCGCTGGCACGGCTGGCGCAACGACGACGAGCGCAATTGGTATGAGCGCAACCACCGTCGGACGTATTATCAAATGCGTCGCGACGGGGACAACCATCGCAACCGCCGCGATTGGCGCGAAGGTCGGCGCAACGACTGGCGTGACGATGGCGATCGCGACTAAATAGCATCGTTTCGCGCGAAACCCCGGTAGCCGAAAGGCTGCCGGGGTTTTTGCGCGCACATACTCCGAAACAAACGTCACGCACGTTTCCCGCTTGAGTATCAGGCGCCTCTCCGGAGTTACTCTTGCATGGCTTCTTTTGCGATGTTGGCGCTGTCGACGGGGCATTGCGGCGCCACTGGCCCGGCCGGGGCAATCGGGTTAGCCGCTTGATTCAGCGTTTGCTGCACCTTCGAGAGCCAAATCTGTCCGTGCGCGGCGCACGATGAAGCGTAGTCGAAGACGGCGCGCATTTTCTCCGGGTCGAAATCCAAGAATCCAGCAAAGCCATCATTGCTCGGGATGGCCGTATACCGAAAGCTCATTCCCAGCTTCTGCGCGTATGCTGCACTCTGTGCAAGCGCCGTTCGCGATGCATGAGAGAGAGCCGAATTAAACCCGCGTTCGACGATCGACAATGTGTTGACCGGAGTAGTGCGGGAAACGACGTTAAGTTCGGTGTTGATAACGACATATATGTTTCCCCCGCGCTCATTCAACGGCTGGCCCGGCGCGACAAGAACGGCTTCCGGTGCGATGAAAAAGGGGACAGTGGCGCCGCCATCGACGTGCATTTCTTCGAAAGCGACACCAGCCGCATCGCGGACGGGAATCATGACGGGTGGAAAGACTCCGGGGACGCTGGACGATGCGACAAGTATGTCGCGGAACAGCGTTCGCGCCCCTTCGCCGCCCGTCGCCGCAATGAGGCCTAGATTCCAGACAACAGTTTCGCTTCGGTCGAGATCGGTGGTGGCGATCAACAAAAGCCTGCCCTTGGCCGTCTCGCGCACGACTTCTTGGATCATACTTTCGCTGACAAAGTCGTCGACCAGCTTCTTAAGCGGCTCGCCCTCATAGAATGAAGCAGCGAACAACATCTCAATTCCGCGCCGTTGCATCAATTCTTTGCTGAGACCGCCGACGAACGCATCGGTCAACTTTGGATCCCAGGCCGGCCCGAGAAAAGCGAATGGTGCGATGAGAGCGCCGGTGCTAACACCCGTCACCAACTCGAATTGAGGTCTCGCGTGGGCGCGGCTCAGCCCCACAAGCGCGCCCGCGCCGAATGCACCGCTGGCGCCGCCGCCCGAAAGTGCGAGAATGTCGAGCGAGCCATCCGTCGCGGCGGCACGCAATCCCTTCAAGATCTCCTCGGGCGGCCGTTCGAGCCGCCAATCGACGCCGAGAGCGCGTACCGATGGAGAGAAGCCGACCGGCGCAACAGGCGGAGAACCCGGCGGCGGATGATCGCCTCGTGGCAGTGTCACGCAACCCGATATCCCGATACCCGCCACAAGACAAAGGGTGGAAATTTTCATCGTATGCCGCCCTCGTTCAAAGTGTTGCTGCGTCGCGCGGGCGGCATGGATCGGAACTGCCTATGGAGCCGGCGGCGGGCTGCACTTCAGAGCGCCATTATCGTTGGCGATGTCGGGCGCGCCGCGACAGCTGCGCAGCTCGATGGATGTCTGCTTCCAGGCGCCGCTTGCATCCTGGCATTCCGCGTTAAGTGTGCCCCTCTCGACCGCGATGTTGCGGCAGCTCGTTTGATACGAGCCTACCGGCGTCGGCCGCGGGCCTCCCGGTGGAGGCGGCGGTGGCGTGGCGCCCGCGCACTTCAATGTGCCGTTGTCGTTCCCGATGTCGGCGCCCTGCGTGCAGGTGCGCGTATCCAGAGTGGTTGCGCGCCATTCGCCGCCCGCGTTGCGGCATTCGCCCGACAACGTGCCGCGTGCGAACGCCATATTGCGGCAGCTTTGCTGATATGAACCCGCCGGCAGAACGGGTGGGGGCGGCGGCGGCGTGGCGCTCGCGCACTTCAATGTGCCGTTATCGTTCCCGATGTCGGCGCCCTGCGTGCAGGTGCGCGTATCCAGACTGGTTGCGCGCCATTCGCCGCCCGCATTGCGGCATTCGCCCGACAACGTGCCGCGTGCGAACACCATATTGCGACAGCTTTGCTGATACGAGCCGCCGGGCAGCGGTGCTGGTAGCGGTGGGGGATTGGCGCCTGCGCAAGTTAGCTGTCCGTTGGCGTTGCCGATGTCGGCGCCCTGCAAGCAACTGCGCATATCGAGCGATGTGTTACGCCATTCGCCGCCCGCGTTGCGGCATTCGCCCGACAACGTGCCGCGCGCGAATACCATATTGCGGCAGCTTTGCTGATACGAGCCGCCGGGCAGCGGTGCTGGCGGCGGCGGAGGATTTACGCCCGTGCACCTCAATTCGCCGTTGTCGTTGGCGATGTCGTTGCGGCAATTGTCAACATTCAAACCGGTGCGCCGCCAGTTGCCGTTGTGGTCCTGGCATTCCGCGCGCAGCATGTCGCGGTCGATCGACGCGTTGCGGCAGGTCTGTTGATAGGAGCCGCGCGGCAGGCGGGTATTGTCGTCTTGATCGTGCCCGTCGTCGTCGCCGCGCCGGTCCTCGCAGGAGAGCTCGCCATCACGGTTGATGATGTCGTCGCCGCGATCGCAGGCGCGCACATCGAGGCGGCTGACTTCATAACGCCCACGGCGGTCGCGGCAGGCAGCGCTCAAGTACCGTCCGTCAAACGTCGCGTCGCGGCAGGATTGCAGATAGCTGCCCTGAGGCGGGCCATACTGGCCGCCACCGCCGCCGGGATAGGGATCCGAGACGCTGCGCAGCGAAGAAATGCGGTCGTTCATACCGATGCGGTTCAGATTGTCGATGTCGCGACGAACAACCTGGCAACGTCCACGATAGCCCCAATCGGTGCACACCTGCCATGAGCCGCGGCGCACGCGGACCGACGAAGCGATATCGCTGAACCAGCGCGGCAGGTTCGAAACGTCCGACGTGACGGCGAGCGAGCGGCCGCGAAAGTAAGTGTGCTCATAAAGCGTGATGTCACCCTGGACCGCGCGGCAAACGAGTTGGCCATTAGCATTGGCGATGTCGCCCATGCAATTGCGGTAGCCGGCCAGGCTGGTGCGCACGAACGTGCGATTGCGAGTTTGGCAACGGGCTTTGAGCACGCGGCTGCTGGCTTTGATGTCGTTACAGGATTGACGGTAAGAGCCGCTCGGCGGCGTGGCCGCTTGAGCTGGAAGGGCGGTGGTCAGAAATACGAGTGCCGCGATCGCCGGTGCCAATAGCGACAGGATCGAGCACCTGCCGGCGAACTTCACTCCAATTGACGTGCTCATGACGGCTTGGCCTCTTAAGGTTGGTCCCATCCGTGCGCGACGGATATAAATTCGGGATGACAACGCATGGAGATGCGATTTGGTTCCATCATTCCGCGCGCCGTACTTAGCGACCGCCCACCTGCGTCAATTGTGTCGCTTTGGGCTAGTTATACGCGGTGCGATCCCGCGATCATGCGCGTGGTCTCCGAAGCGGCGATCAATGTCAGCAAGACCGCTGCCGCTGCCAATGAGACCCGCCCGATTTCCGTTGCCATGACCGCGCCGCCAGCGTAGCCGAACAGAAGCGCGGAAACGAGGCCGAGCATGCTCAGAAGAAGAATCTTTGCCATGGTTCCTAGCCTCGGATCGGAGCCGGGGTGGAACGCAGTGTTCCGCTCGATGCTCAAAGTGACAACCCTCGAACCGCGGCGCGGTTCCACGACTTCAATACCAATCGTGTCGTTTTGTCAGGTGGAAGCTGTCGTCTTGCGCCTAGACAGGGCGTCCAATTCGCTCACAATGCCTTGGTACGCACTGCTGGCGCTTTCGCTTGACGGGGGCAGGCGTGTCCCTTCAGCCATCAGGGATGTGATTGCACTCCTGGCGCGGGACACGCGGCTTTTCATCGTTCCGACGGCACAGCCGCAGATCGATGACGCTTCCTGGTAGCTGAAGCCTCCGGCGCCGACCAAGATCAGCGCTTCTCGTTGCTCGTCGGCCAGCATCGACATCGCGCGCTTGAGGTCGGTCAATTCAACACTTACCTGTTGTGATGCATCGGTGATCAGGACGCGGTCCATCGCCTGGTCGTCCCAATCGACTTGCCGCCATTTGCGCCGGTGGGCCGAGTAGAACGCATTGCGCTGGATCATAAAGAGCCAGGCCTTCAGATTGGTCCCCGGCTCGAACGAAGCGCGTGCCTTCCATGCGCTCGCGAGCGACTCTTGCGCCAAATCGTCGGCGCCGTCGCGGCTGCGGCAAAGGGTGTGCGCGAAAGCGCGAAGGTAAGGCAGGAGCTCGACCAAGCGTGCGCGAAAGTCGTCATCCGGGCCGGGAGCAGCTTTCGCATCTTGGAGCATTCTTAAGGAGTCCTCGCGTGCGGTGACGACCGCGTTCGCCGCGACTTGCCTATGCTAAATATAGCGCGCCCGGAC
>JANOFM010000096.1:0-25770 GCA_031413635.1 Alphaproteobacteria bacterium
CGGCAGGGCGATGTATTCGGCGAAGGCCCCGGCGCGGTTGACGCCGACGCCGCTGGTGTTGGCGCACATGTGATAGCGCCCCGCCATACAGTTGCGGCAGCGGCCGCAGACGATGTGGCCCTCGCCGCTGACGATTTCGCCGGGGCGGTAGTCGGTGACGTTGGGGCCGACCTCGACGATTTGGCCCACAAATTCGTGGCCGATGACGAGCGGGGTCTTGATCGTCTTTTGCGACCACTCGTCCCAGTTATAGATGTGCAGGTCGGTGCCGCAGATGCCGGTGCGCAGGACTTTGATCAAAACGTCGTTGATGCCGACCTTGGGTTCCGGCACGTCGGCAAGCCAGAGGCCGGGCTCGGCGCGGGATTTGACGAGAGCTTTCACGGGGCGGGGTCTCCTTGGGCGGATCTCAGGCGCATATAGCGGACCTCGAATGGTTTGTCAGGGGCCGGGGTAATCTCGCGCATTGGAATCGGATGTAGCGCCTGAGGTGAATTCGGATGTCCGCGGCAATAGTCTGGCGGCTTGCGACGGCAATCTGATAACGTAAGCGCTCACGGCCAATGCGCTCGCGCATGGAGGCTAACATCAGCGACGCAACGCGAAAGCTCGCAACCATTGTCGCGCTCGACGTCGCGGGCTATTCCGCGCGGACGGAGGCCGACGAGGCGAAGACCACATCCGAGGTTGCGGCGTTGCGCGGCGTGATCGAGGCGATCGCCGCGCGTCATACGGGGCGCGTGTTCAACACCGCCGGCGACGGGTTCATGTTGGAGTTTGGGTCGAGCCTTGGCGCAGTGGAAGCCGCGTTCGAGTTGGCGGAGAAATGCGAGCCAAAGGTGCGGGTCGGGGTACATCTGGGCGATGTCGTCGTGCAGGCGAACGGCGATCTGCTCGGGCACGGGGTGAACGTCGCGGCGCGGTTGATGGCGCAGGCCTCGCCCGGCTCGGCGCTGGTGTCGGCGGACGTGCGCCGCACGATCCGCGGGCCGCTTGCCGAGCGGTTGGTCTCGCGGGGGCAACTGAAACTCGACAAGATGGCCGAGACGATCGAGGCGTTTGCGCTGGCGGCGGTGGGGTCGGTTTTGATCGCGGCGCAACCGAAGAGCGCCGAGCCATTGCTCGCCGTGCTGCCGTTCGACAATCTGTCGAACGATCCGGAGATGCAGTTTTTCTCGGATGGGCTGTCGGAAGAGATTTTGCAGGTTCTGACCCACGTTGCCGGCATGCGCATGATCGGCCGCACCTCTTCGTTTCACTTTCGCGGCGAGCGTAAGGCCGAAGCGGCGCGCGTTCTTAAGGCCACGCACGTGCTCGACGGGGCGGTTCGCAAGGCCGGCGCGCGACTGCGAGTCAACGCGCAATTGACGGAGGCGGCCACGAGCGCCGCGCTTTGGTCGGAGCGTTACGACCGCGACCTCACGGATGTGCTTGCCTTGCAAGACGACATTGCAGCAAGCGTGGCCTCTGCTTTGAAGGCAGTGTTTCACTGCGAGCCGCGAAGCGCGCAGATCGACCCGCATGCCTTCGAGCTTTATCTGAAGGCGTTTCAAGAGCGTACATTGCTCACCATGGAGAGCTTTCAGCGCGCGCAGGTTCTGTTGGAGGAAGTCGTCGCTCTCGCGCCGGACTTCGTCGATGCCTGGGCCTTGCTGGGCACGGTGCGCATGGGGCAGCTCCCTTATGATCGGGAAAGCATCGGTACTCCTCACCACAATGCGGCGCTCGCGGCGACGCGCCGCGCGCTCGACATCGATCCCAATTGTGCGAACGCATACATGAATCTGGCGTTATTGAAGCCTGCTTTTGCCGGGCACGCCGAAAAAATCGAGTTGGCACAGCGCGCGGTGCAGTTGGCGCCCAGCGGCGGACCACCCGCAATGGCGCTGTTTGCGACTCTGGTGTGTGTAGGACGATGCAAAGAAGGGTTTGTGCACCTCGCGAGAGCGGCGGCGCTCGACCCGATGAACCCGTTGAATGCGTCGGTCATGGCGGGATTCCTCGACAACGAAGGGCGGGAAGAAGACGCACATGCCTATCTCGACGACGTTTTCAAAATTCAACCACCGAGTTGGAGGACGGCAGTCGCCAAGTTTACGATCTATGTCAACGCCTCACGCTTTGCGGAGGCCGCCGCCTACCTTGACGGCGCAGCCGCGATCCTGTCCGGTGACGAGTTGTATCAAGCGCTCCGTGGCTTGCTCGCGCTTCCCTCGTTGCCGCTCGACACGCGCAAGTTGTTACTTTCGAATGTTCTTAGATCCGCGCCGGATCAGCCACTCATCCTGTCGACCTGCTATCTAGCCGCACAGTTTGGCTGCGTCGACCTCGCCTTCGAGGAGTTGTTTGCCGCCTTGGATTTGGGGAGACCAATTCGTCCCTCGCCAGGTCCCGTGGCTGGCACGCGCTCGACAACCCTCCTCGCCGTCCTCTTCACGCGCGCCGAGGCGCGCGCGCTGAGAGCTGATCCCCGGTTTGCGCGCTTTTGCGCGCGCGTCGGGCTGGTCGATTACTGGCAGTCAAGCGGCCACTGGCCCGACTGCGCGAGCGAAGTGCCCTACGACTTCAAGGCCGAGTGCGAGAAGGCGGCAACCCTGATCAAGGCGTGACCGTTGCTTTCATTTCGCGGGCGAATGCTGTTCCGGCGAAGATGTAGTGCACGCCCGCCCAGACATTCAGCAACGCCATCGTCATGAGGGCGTAGCGCAGCGACTCTTTGCCGTAGAGCGGCGTGAGAAAGTCGCTGAGCATGCCTACCGCCAGCGGCCCGAAGCCCAAGCCCACCAACGAGACGATGAAAATCAATATGGCAGAGACGGTCGCGCGCATCGACGCCGCCGTCACGCTTTGAATTATCGCCAGGCCCGGACCGTGATAAAAAGCACCAAACAGCGTTGCCGGAAGGTAAAACATCATCGCGCTGGTGATGTCTGCCTGCAAGTACCCGGCGATGGCTAGCGGTGCTGCGGTAAATTTTGCGAGGCCGACAATCCAACCCTTCCAGGCCAAGTTTCTGCGCCCGAAATAATCGGCAAGGTAGGCGCCTAGTACGGTACCCGCGGCGCCGACCAGCCCTGCTGCCGGTCCTAGAATAGCGCCGAGTTCGGCACGAGGTACCGCGAAACTACGTTCCAGAAACGGTGCGATCCACATGAGGCCGCCATACCCCGCGATAGCGGTGAGGGTCAGTCCAATGACGATGTGCCGGCAGGCGCCCGATTGCCACATGAATTTCGCGGCGCTACTCAGTGCCTGCATGGAGGGCATCTGCGTTGACGCTTCGCCAACCGGTGCGCCATCGGCAAGCCCGCGTTCCGGTTCGCGCACCGTCAGGCGCACGATCGCGGCCAGCACCAGTCCCGGCAAACCGACGACGAAGAACGCTGCACGCCAGCCCCAGATCGAGCTGACGACACCGCCTGCCATGAATCCGAAGGTGACGCCGAGGGTCACGCCCAACGAGTAGATGCCGAGCGCGCGCGCCCGCTCGTGTTGGGGATAGAGGTCGGCGATCATGGAATGGGATTGCGGCGTCGAGCCCGCTTCGCCGATGCCCACACCGATGCGCGCCATCACCAGTTGCGTGTAGTTCGCGGCCAGGCCCGAGAGAGCGGTCATCGTGCTCCACACCGCGATTGCGGCGACGATGATGTTGCGGCGGTTCGAGCGGTCGGCGAGCAGCGCCAAAGGGATGCCCAATGTCGCGTAGACTAAAGCGAAGGCGAATCCTGTGAGAACGCCAAGCTGGGTATCCGACAGCGCGAACTCGACCTTGATGGGTTCGGCCAGTATGCCCACGATGCTGCGGTCGATGTGGCTGAACATGAAGACCAGCGTCAGCATGAACAGCGTGTAGCGCCGGTGTCGCTTGAAGTCGCCCGAAAGGGAGGCCGGCGCACCAATCGGCGCGACCGCTGCAGCAACCATCATCGATCTCCGGCTTGTCCTGCGGCGTTGGCCAGGAATTCAGTCGGCCGAGACCATAACCGCACCACCGATTAACACAATCGGTGCCGGTGGGCGCGCCGGCGCAAGGCTGATCTCGCCGGGCGGAAGTGCTATTCTCGCCCTCGAGGAGGAGAGCCCGTTGTCCGAAAGCGCCCCACGCAAACTCGCCACAATCGTCGCGCTCGACGTTGCGGGGTATTCGGCGCGTACGGAGGCTGACGAGACAAAGACGACGGCCGAAGTTGCTGCGCTGCGTAAAGTAATCGAAGCAATCGCGGCGCGCCACGGCGGGCGCGTGTTCAACACGGCGGGCGACGGCTTCATGCTGGAGTTCGCCTCCAGCCTCGCTGGCGTCGAAGCCGCCCACGACCTCGCCGCGCAGTGCGAACCGAAAGTGCGCGTCGGCGTGCATCTGGGCGACGTCGTCGTGCAGCCGAACGGCGACCTCTTGGGTCACGGCGTGAATGTAGCGGCGCGGTTGATGGCGAAGAGCGATCCGGGCGGCGCGCTGATCTCAGCCGACGTCCGCCGCACGATCCGAGGGCCCTTGGCTGACCGCCTTGTCTCGCGCGGGCTGATGCAGCTGGACAAGATGACCGAGACGATTGAGGCGTACGCCATTTCGGCGTTTGCTACCGCCGGTGCGCTTGCGCCGCCGAGCAGAAACGAGCCCACGCTTGTCGTCCTGCCGTTCGACAATCTTTCGAACGATCCGGAGATGCAGTATTTTTCCGATGGTATGTCGGAGGAGATTCTGCAGGTTTTGGCGCGCGGTTCCGGCCTCAGAGTGATCGGACGCACGTCCGCGTTTCAGTTTCGCGGTGCGCGCAAAGGCGAAGCAGCGAGAACACTCAGAGCCAGCCATATTCTCGACGGATCCGTTCGTAAGGCGGGAACGCGGTTGCGCGTGAGCGCTCAATTGACCGAAGCTGCGGGCGGTGCTGCGCTTTGGTCCGAGCAGTACCACGAGGACCTCACGGACATCTTTGCGGTGCAGGACAATGTTGCGGCGAAGGTCGCATTGGCACTGCGTGCTGTGCTTCCTACTGCGACGCGCGATCGGAAGATCGATCCGCGCACATACGAACTGTATCTCAAGGCGTTGCAAGAACGCACCCCGGCGACCGACGAGGGCCATAGGCGCGCAGAGATCCTGTTTGAAGAGGTCGTGGCTTCTGCGCCGGACTTCGCAGACGGCTGGGTGTGGCTTGCCGGGATGCGAATGCTGCAGCTGCCGCGCGATAGCGATTGCATTGGCACCCCTCCCCACAGCGCGGCGCTTGCCGCAGCGCGGCGCGCGCTTGCGCTCGATCTCGATTGCGCTCTTGCGAGCGTTGTTCTCGCGAATTTGAAGCCTGCGTTTGCCGAGCACGCCGAAAAGATCGACTTGGTGAGCCGCGCCGGGGACTTGGCGCCGAGTGACCCGGTACCTGCGACGTACATGGCCCGGATGCTTATCTCGGTCGGCCGCTGCAACGACGCGTCGGCGCACGCATTGAGGGCCGCCGCTCTCGATCCGATGAACCCGCTGCGGGCCGCAAGCAGAGCGCAAGTGTTGGAGGCCACAGGACAACAGCAGGCGGCGCACGCCCATCTTGACGAAGCCATCAAAGCGCAGCCGTCCAGTCTATGGACTGCTTCGGCCAAGTTCATGCTTTTCTTCAACGCGTCTCGCTTCGGGGAGGCGGTGGCGCACTTCGATGCGTCAATCTTAGCCGGCGCGGTCGAACTCAGTGGGCTGTTTCGCTCTCTGCTCGCACTGTCTTCCCTGCCGCGGGAGCAGCGCGGTGCACTCGTCCAAAGCATGCTCGAACCCGAACAGGGTCGTGCGCTCGATCTCGTAGTGTGCCAAGCTGCAGCGCGCTTCGGCCACGCTGACAGCGCTTTCAGCCATCTGTTTGCCGCCCTCGACGCGGGGCGCCCGATCACTGCGTGGCGCTCCAGCGCTCTTCACCTGACCCGCGCAACCACACTCAATTGTGTGTTCGGCGCCGACGGTGCGGCCTTCAGAGCTGATGAGCGCTTTGCCAGATTTTGCGCACGCGTTGGTCTCGTAGACTACTGGCGTTCGAGCGGTTACTGGCCCGATTGTGCGACCCAAGTGCCTTACGATTTCAAGGTCGAGTGCGAGAAGGTGGCGGCTGAGGTTGCGAAAACATGAGCGACGCCTCGCGCAAGATCGCCGTCATCGTCGCGCTCGACGTCGCCGGGTATTCCGCGCGCACGGAAGCCGATGAGGCGAAGACGACAACCGAGGTCGCGGCTCTGCGTCGGGTCATCGAGGCCATCGCCAATGCGCACGCGGGCCGCGTGTTCAACACTGCCGGCGACGGTTTCATGCTGGAGTTCGGCTCGAGCGTCGCAGCGATCGAAGCCGCAAGCGAACTCGCGGACAAATGCGAACCGCGCGTGCGCATCGGCGTGCATCTCGGCGAGGTCGTCGTCCAGCCGAACGGCGATCTCCTGGGCCACGGCGTCAACGTCGCGGCACGTCTGATGACGCAGAGCATTCCGGGCTCCGCCCTGGTTTCAGCCGACGTGCGTCGCACGATTCGGGGTCCGTCGGCAGAGCGGCTCGTTTCCCAAGGCATGATGCAACTCGACAAGATGGCAGAGACGATCGAAGCATTCGCGCTGGTGACGCCTGCCTACGCGGCGCAGTCGGCGAAGGAGGCGCCGGCTAGAACAGAAAAGGCGACAGAGGCGACGCTTGCCGTTCTCCCATTCGACAATCTTTCGGACGACAAAGAGATGCAGTTCTTCTCAGACGGCGTTTCAGAGGAGATTCTGCAAGCCCTGACGCGCAGCGCCGGCATGCGCGTCATCGGACGCACCTCGTCGTTTCAATTCCGCGGCGAACGCAAGGGTGAAGCGGGACACATACTTAAGGCGACGCATATCCTTGACGGCACGGTGCGCAAGGCAGGCGCGCGCTTGAGGATCAACGTCCAACTGACGGAGACAGCCACCAACGCGGCGTTGTGGTCGGAGCGCTACGACCGCGACCTGACCGACGTGCTCGCACTGCAGGACGACATCGCCGCGACTGTGGCCTCGTCGCTGCGCGGCGTGCTTCGCTCTGCGCCCAGAACGCCGCAGATCGATCCTCGCGCCTACGAGCTATATCTCAAGGCCTACCAACAGCGGTCGCTGATTTCGCCCGAGGGCTTCGGAGGCGCACAGCTTTTGTTGGAAGAGGTCGTGGCCCGGGAGCCAGACTTCGTCGACGCCTGGGCTTTGTTGGGTACGGTGCGAACGATGCTGCTCTCAGCCGACCGAGACAGCACGGGAACACCGCAGCACAATGCGGCGCTCGCGGCCACACGCCGGGCCCTTGCGCTCGATCCCAACTGCGCCATCGCATACTGGAATCTGACCAACTTGATGCCCGCTTTCGGGCAATACGCTGAAAGGCTCCAACTC
The DNA here is from genome assembly GCA_031413635.1 of Alphaproteobacteria bacterium. Classification (GTDB taxonomy): domain Bacteria; phylum Pseudomonadota; class Alphaproteobacteria; order Micropepsales; family Micropepsaceae; genus SZUA-430. The sequence continues at coordinate 7,372 of JANOFM010000096.1, forward strand.
GCGCGACGCGGCGTCGAACTCGCGCCGAACGGTTCCTCGCTTGTGCGGAGCTACAGCTCCACCCTGTATACCGTCGGCAGACGCAAGGAGGGAATGCCGTACTCCCTGAGGGCAGCCACTCTCGATCCGATGAACCCGATGAATGCATCGGCCGTCGCCGGTGACCTCGAAAACGACGGACGACCAGACGAGGCGCTAGCCTACCTCGACACCGTCTTCAAGGTGCAGCCGCCGAGCTTATGGACGGCGGTGGTCAAGTTCATGATTTTTTTCAACGCATCGCGATTCGCGGAGGCAGCTGCGTATCTCAATGACTCGATCTTGGGGCAGAATGAAGAATTGAAACAGATATTTGGCTTTTTGCTCACGCTGCCCACTCTTCCACAACAGCAAACAAGAACGGTGTTTGTGGAGTTTCTGAAACCTCGGCAGGATCGCGCACTTGCGCTCGGCATATGTGGTCACGCCGTGCGATTTGGTTGCGCCGACATCGTGTTCGATCGACTCTTTGCGGAGCTCGACGCGGGACGGCCTATCGCGGGCTCCAACGTCAACTCGGTTCACGCCTCGCGCGCGACGGTTCTCAGCCTCGTGTTCGGGCGCGCCGAAGCCAAGCCGTTCATTGCCGACGCACGTTTCCCCGGCTTCTGTGCACGCATCGGTCTCATCGACTATTGGCGCGCGAGCGGCCGGTGGCCTGATTGCGCCGACGAGGTGCCTTACGATTTCAAGTCCGAATGCGAAAGGGCGGCGGCTGAGGTTTCAAAAACATGAGCGACGCAACGCGAAAGCTCGCAACCATTGTCGCGCTCGACGTCGCGGGCTATTCCGCGCGGACGGAGGCGGACGAGGCGAAGGCTACGTCCGAGGTTGCGGGCTTGCGCGGTGTGATCGAGGGGATCGCTTCGCGCCGTGGGGGCCGCGTGTTCAACACCGCTGGCGACGGGTTTATGTTGGAGTTCGGATCGAGCCTCGGCGCGGTTGAAGCTGCGTTCGAGCTTGCGGAAAAGTGCCAACCGAAGGTGCGTGTCGGGGTGCATCTGGGCGATGTCGTGGTGCAGGCGAACGGCGATTTACTCGGGCACGGGGTGAACGTCGCGGCGCGGTTGATGGCGCAGGCGGTGCCCGGTTCGGCGCTGGTGTCGGCGGACGTGCGCCGCACGATCCGCGGGCCATTGGCCGAGCGGCTCGTATCGCGCGGACAACTGAAACTCGACAAGATGGCCGAGACGATCGAGGCGTTTGCGCTCGCCGCCGTGGCGTCGGCGATGGTCGCCGCGCCGCCCAAGGGCGCCGAGCCGCTGCTTGCCGTGCTGCCGTTCGACAACCTGTCGAACGATCCGGAGATGCAGTTTTTCTCCGACGGGGTGAGCGAGGAGATCCACTACGCACTCACGCACAGTACGGGTTTCAGTGTCATAGGCCGCACGTCGGCGTTCCAATTCCGTGGCGCGGAAAAGATGAATGCGGCCCGCGACCTTAAGGCGACGCATATCCTCGATGGTGCTGTTCGAAAGTCGGGCCACCGGATGCGCGTCAACGCACAGTTGACGGAAGTGGCGAGCGGCCTTTGCCTCTGGACCGATCGCTACGACCGCGAGATCGCCGAAGTATTCGCGCTGCAGGACGAAATTGCGGGTCATGTGGCGAGCGCGCTGAAGTCGTTCTTGCCGGTCAAAGCCACCGTCGAAACGATCGATCCTGCCGCCTACGAGTTGTTTTTGAACGGCCTCAGATACGACAGGGAGTTCAGCGACGAGACCGCCGCTCGCGCCGAGTCGCTCTTTCTCCAAGCCGTTACGCGGGCGCCCACCTTTGCGCGGGCGTGGGCATTTCTGAGCAATGCGCGAATACAGCGCCTGCCGAGAGACCACGACGCCGCGGGCGAACCGATGCACGACGCCGCGTTGGCAGCCGCCCAACGAGCGCTCGAACTCGACCCAAACAATGCAATCGCGTACGTTACGCTTGCATCTCTCAAACCGGCGTTCTCGGCGCACGGCGAAAAGCTGCGACTGATCGAAAAAGCGTACGACGCCGCTCAAAACAGCCCCGACGTTCTCAATCGATACGGTGGCTCTCTTCTTGTCGTCGGACGCGTGCGTGAGGCGCTGCCTTACTTTGCTCGCGCGGCGGAGTTGGAACCGATGGCGCCTTGGATGGTGTCGACGGCCGCCGATATGCTGCTGACGCTCGGCCGCGTCGAGGACTCGTTACGCGCGATCAATGCGGCGCAAAAGCGTCTGCCGGATGCCGCTTGGATATGGGGCTTTCGCTGGCGAATCCTCTTCTACAGCGGACGCTATGACGACGCGGCGGCGATGCTCACGCCCGACGCTCCCAAACCGGCAAACATCACGCCCACCGAAGTCGATAGTATGCGTTTCTTTCTTTCGCTCTTCGCCGCACCGCAGCCGCGGCGAGAGATCATCGTGCGCGCGATGCTTAGTCCTGCGCAGACTCCAACATTGCAGTTCGGTCTTTGTCAGATTGCCGCCGTAGTCGGATGCATCGACATTGCGTTCGAAAAACTGTTCGAAGCATTCGAAACGGGGAGACCGATCGGTCCGATGGGAAAAGGCCGCGGCGTCAACCGTGCATTTCTGACGGCCGGTTACTTCACGGCCGCAAGCTTTCCCCTGCAGCGAGACGTTCGCTTTGCGCGGCTATGCGCACATGCGGGTCTTGTTGAGTACTGGACAACGTCCGGCCACTGGCCCGATTGCGCTGAGCAGGTGCCTTACGACTTTAAGGCCGAATGCGAGAAGGTGGCGGGTGGCGTTCGCGGCCGGTAAGTGGCGATTTTCATATAACAGGGACATAATAATGCGCGCTCGGTCCCGCTTCGCCGCTTCGTTTGCGCCGCTGGCGCGCGGTTGATTTTTGCGCCTGGTTCTGCTATATCTTGCGAGAGTTTTCCGGCCTCGTCTGGCTGCTTCTTGACATCGTTGGTGTGAGTGTTCGCGTGTGCCGGCGTTTACTTGTGCGTGATGGCGCGTGATGGCAGAAGCCGCTTCGTGATGGATGCGTGACGGCATTTTTGGCGGAAATGGGCCGTTGTGATGGCGTGATGGGACGGATTAGATTTGCATTTCCGCTACAGCTTTCGGTTGAGTCATCGATAGGTTAAATCTGTCACGTTGAGCATGCGGGGGAATTCGTCCGTTTGTGTCTCGCGGGTCACTCGCCGCGGGAGGTGGCGGCGTTGTTAAGTCTGCTGGGATCTCGGGCCGGCGTTGGGGCATTGCCGCTTCGAGATGATGGGGTTTTCGTTTGGACGTTTGGGTCGTGCTTTCCGCAATTGCCGAGGCCGCGTGGCGGCTTTGGAACGATGCGCTGGCGGTCTTCGGACCGGTGCCGCCGCGCGTTGCGGTCGCGGCTGCATGTTTGGCCGCGGCGCTGGTCATGTTGCTGCTGGCGTTGCGGCCGCGGGCGGCGAATAAGCGGCCCGGGAGATCTCCGGCCGACCGCGTCACGCTTGCGTTCGAACCTCGGTCCGCGTCGGAACACGGATTATGGGCGGGAGAGGATGCGGGGCCGCCGGCGGTGCATACCGGTCCGCTGGGCTCGCCGCGCGAAATCATGGCGCGGCTCGAGGCCGAACGCTCCTCGCGGGTGATAGCGATCATTCATCGCGAGAATATGGAGCGCCAATTTCTCGACGTCGCCGATCTCGAGGATGCGCTGACCGCGATCCGGTTGACGCCGAAGGACAAGCCGCTCGACATCATCCTTCATTCGCCGGGCGGACATATCCGTGTGGGCCAGCAGATCGCGCGCGCGATCAAGGCGCATCCGGCCAAGACGACGGTGTTCGTGCCCTACTTCGCGCTGGGCGCTGCCGCGTTCATGGCGTTCGCCGCCGACGAAATCGTGATGAGCGCGCATGCGGGCTTGACGCCGGTCGATCCGTTCACGCCGGCGGGGCCCGCATCGGCGGTGCTGAAGGGGATCGCCGGCAAGCCGATCGGCAAGGTCGAGGATGAAACCGTGATGTGCGCCGACATCGCGCGCAAGATGGTCGACGAGGCCAAGCGCGTGACCTGCGAGTTGATGCACTCCAAGCACGATCACAGCGGGGTGTGCCGGCTTGCCGACGAACTCGTGAGCGGAAAATTTTCGCGCGACCGGGCGATCACGGCGGAGGTTGCCAAGGACGTCGGGCTCAACGTCAATGTGCGCATGCCGGGCGCGGTCTACGATTTGATCCGTTCGTGCCGGCGCGGGCACGCGCACGGCGCAAGCGTGTCGTTTCTCGATTACGCGCCTCAACCGCGCTCGGCGGCGTTGCGCGAACGCGCGCATCATGCGCCGGCGTTCGGCGTGTTCGATAGCGCCATCGCGCACGTGACCGAGCGCGCGGCGCGACCGGCGGTCGCGACGCAATGGCTGGCGCATTCGGGCGGGCATGTGCCGGAAGGTTCGGTCGAGCGGGCGAAAAGTTTGATCCGCCGCATCGAGGCCGAGCGCGGTTCGCATGTGATCTGCGTCATTCACGGCGAGAACATGGAAAGCGACGGGTTCAGCTTCGACGATCTCGAAGACGTGCTGTGCGCGATCGTGGCGAGCGATCCGGCAAGGCCGCTCGACATCGTGCTGCACACGCAAGGCGGCAACGCCTTCGCGGGCCGCCAGATCGCGCGCGCGATCAAGAGCCATCGCGGGCGCAAGACGGTGTTCGTGCCCTATTACGCGATGTCGGCGGGCTCGCGCATTTCGCTGGCCGCCGACCAGATCGTGATGGGGGCGCAGGCGACACTGGGGCCGATCGACACGCAGCTTTACGGCTGGCCGGCGCCCTCGATCCTGCACTTGGTGAAAACGAAGCCGATCGAGGCGATCAAGGACGAGTTCCTGATCCTGGCGGAAGACGCGCGCAAGATCATGGTGGAGGGGCGCGCGAGTGCGTGCGAGTTGCTGCAGGGATCGTACTCGCATGACGGGTCGTGCGCGATCGCCGACGAAATGATGAGCGGGCGCTGGACGCACGGCTTTCCGATCACGGCGACCGTCGCAAAAGGTTTGGGTTTGAACGTGTCGACCGATCTGCCGGATGTATTCTACGACCTCGTGCGCTGTTTCCGGCACGCGGACGGCGAAGACCCGAGCGTGCTTTTCGTTTCAAGGTAGAATTGGTCAAGGCAGAAGCGGATGGATAATAATTTCGTGCTTGGTAAAGCATTATCGTTGAAACCGATTGCGACGGCTTCCATTTGAAATTAGCGTCGGGCACGCGATGGGGTCGCGGCGAGTTGGGTGTTAGGCTGGGTGTAACGAGATTGGGGAGTTGGGCTCGTGCAGATTGAAGCGTTGATGGCCGAACCGGTGATCATGGTTGCGGCGGGATTGATCGGGTTGGCGCTTTTGGCGTTGGTGTTCGACGCCCTGTCGTCGAAGGACATGCGTCCGGTTTCGCGGGCGCGCTCGCCGATCGTTTTGTCGAGGGACTCTGCGTCGCGCACGACCGTTCTTGCGGCGAGGACGAAAGCGGACTTGCCGGTCGAGGCGGCGCCCGAGCCTGCAGCCGTTGCCGAGCCCGCGGTCGAAGCGCCGCCCGAAGTGGCGCGCGATCCGCTCTACGAGCAGCGGCGCTTTTTCACGACGCTGGGTGCGGCCTTGACGTCGGGCGAAGACGCGGCGGAGGGAACGCTCGCGGCGTTGCACGCGAATCTCTCGGCCGACGCGTTCATGGAACGCATGGCGATGGCGACGAAGGGCTGGCGGCCGGACGGCTTCGGCACCGGCGCGCGCAATTTGTTGTTGATGGCCGACGGAACGCCGCCCGACGTGGTGGCGTCGAAAGTGCTCGAAGGCTACGAGCAATTGAAGGCCGGCCGGGCGAAAGAGGCGCTGGAGGCGTTTCTCACCGGAATCGAGGCGGCGAAAGTGGCGGCGACGGAGGATGCCTCCAGTCCCTGGCCGCATGCCTGGTCGGCGTACGGCTGGCGCGGTTTGGCGTTGATCGCCGAGGAATCGGGCGACGTTCAGGCGACGCTGGCGGGCCTCAAGGTCGCCTATCAGTCGATGGTCAACGCCTACGAGATCACGACGCCGGCGGCAGCGGCCTAAACATTCGCCTTTTGAGTGTGCTAGAGTGCCGGTCATGGATTGGCGCAGTTTTCTTTTTGGTTGGCCCACGCGCGCAAAGCAAGCGGCGGAAGACGCACCCGACGCACCGTCGGCGGGCAATGGCGGGGAGGCCGTGCATGCGCACGTGCCGGAGGGCGAGCTTCGTTCCTCTCAGCAACACAAGTGGTTGTTCGACGACGGCGTGATGCGCTGGAACCAGCACCGGCACGACAAGGACTTCAAGCCGAATTTCTCCGGGCTTAATTTCTTGAAGGAAGCGGCGAAGACGCGGCTATGGGGGCGGCCCGTCGACATTATCGGCGATGAGCGCGTGGTTCTGACCGGCATCGATCTCAGCTACGCCGATTTGCAGGGCTGCACGTTGACGAGGGCGGATCTGCGTCATGCGAAACTGATCGGCGCGGATTTGCGCAAGGCAAACCTCGCGGGCGCGTTGCTCAACGATGCGGATTTGACCGATTGCGATTTGCGCGGCGCGACGCTGGACGGTGCGCAGTTCGCGCGCGCCAAGCTCGCCCATGCCAACATGTCGGGCGCGGGGCTCCAGGAGGCGAATTTCGCCTGGGCCGATTTGAGCCATGCGATCGTGGGTGCGCGCAACCTGCACGAGGCGAATGTGTTCGGTGCGATCCGCGACACGATCAAAGCGGGCGAGCGACCGGCGGCGCCCAAGAGCACCGAGGCCCAGGTCGCTTAGGACCGCGTGCTGTCGTCGCGCAGGATCGAAACCGCGCCGAGAGCGAGCGCCCATCCGATCGTCTGGGCTAACAGAAACGGCACGATGGATGCGGGCGCTATGCCCGAGAACGTGTCCGTCATCGCGCGGGCGATGGTGACGGCGGGGTTGGCGAAGGACGTGGATGAGGTGAACCAGTAGGCGCCGGTGATGTAGGCGGCAACGGCTACCGGCACCGCATCGGGCTTGGCGCGTGCGGTACCCCAGATCGTGAGCAGAAGGCCCAAGGTCGCCACGATCTCGCCGATGAATTCGCCCGGCGTGTCGCGCGCGTGATCGGAGGTTTGCACCAGCGGCAAGGCGAACATGGCATGGGCGATGACGACGCCCGCGACGGCGCCGATCATTTGTGCGGGGACGTAGGCCGCGGCGGTGCGCCAAGCGAGGCGCTTGCCGGCAAGTTCGAACAGCGTCACCGCCGGATTGAAATGGGCGCCAGAGATCGGCCCGAACGCGCCGATCAAGGCGATCAGCGCACCGCCGGTCGCAAGCGAATTCGCGAGCAAAGCAATGGCGTCGTCGCCGGCGGCCAGGCGCACGCCCATGATGCCGGAGCCGACGACGGCGATAAGCAGGAACGTCGTGCCGATCGCCTCGGCGAAAGCCCTACGCGCGAGGTCGCTCATGCCGATGCGGGCAGGATATCGAGCACGGTTTGCGACGGGCGGCACAGTCTGACGGCGCGCGGCGTCACCACGATCGGACGGTTGATGAGGATGGGGTGCACCATCATCGCGTCGATGATCTCGTCGTTGCCGCGGGCGGGATCGGTGAGGCCGAGTTCCTCGGCGGGCGTGCCTTTTTCGCGCATCAGGGCACGCGCCGTGATGCCCATGCGTTCGAGCAACGAGACGAGCTCGGCGCGGGTGGGCGGTTGATTCAGATATTCGACGATGGCGGGCTCGATCCCGGCCTTGCGGATATAGGCCAAGACGTTGCGCGAGGTTTCGCAATCTGGATTGTGGTAGATGACGATGCCGTCCGCTACAGCGTTCATTTACGCGTCTCCAAGTTCCTTGGCGTAGAGTACCGACCATTCGGCGACTTCGTCGAGGAAGAGTTGCGCGCAGCCTTCGGCCAACAACGCGGCCGGGCCAACTCACGATCCGGGATCGGCGCCCGGCGCCTTGGCCTTTGTGACATCTTTGTGAAGATTTTCGGCGTCGGCACGAACCTCATTCAGGATGCGGGCGAACGCATTCGATCGTTCGGCGAGGCGATCGAAATCCAGTACAGCGCCCAGCTCGTGCGTCACATTTTTTGAAGCACGGTCGCGATGAAGTTCGGCGGCCAGCAGATCGGCGCCGCCGGCCAAACCCGACACAAGCCGAATGACGGGCGTGGCGGTCGAATAGTGGGCGGCGAGTTCGTAGCGCGCGACTGCGACGTTCAAGACGAGACCGGGGTTGGGCGGTGCGTGCTCGTTCATTGCCCGGGCGGGTTCGCGGTCATCGAGCCTTCGACGACGATGTGGCCTTCGAGGTTTAGCGGCACTGTGTTCTGAAACGTCCGGTAGATGTGCGCGAGCCCGAGCAGCAGCGCGGCCACGGCTGCCATCATGACCAGGTGTTGGATGCGGTCGTGCATCGTCAGTTACCGCGTCTCGGCATCGAGCCGCCACACCGCGCCGATGCGACGCCCGCGGAAACGGCCGAGCGATGGTTGGGTGGGTGAAGTCTCACATCCGTTCGCCCGTTTGATGACGCAGTGCCCGGTCGGCCTGGGCCGCGTACCAGGTTTCGCGGAGGAGCCGGAAATGATGAAGTTCGAGCAACCCCTCGCCGGCCGCCGCGGGCTTGCGGCTCGTGTGTTCGTGAACCCAGCCGTTCCTCATCAACGTCGCGATCATTTCCGTATTGTAGGACAGTACCGTACAGCGCCCGGCAAGCATTCCCAATTCGCCGAACATGAAGCTGTGCATCGCATGACGCGTTTCGTGCCGTGCGCCCCTGCCGCGCGCGTCCGCTTCCCCGACGAGTACGTTGACGAGATACTCCTTGTGGAGGGGATCGACGTATACCGTGCGGATGCCGACGATGCGTCCCGTGCTTTTCTCGAAAATGCCCAGGATGTGACTTTCTATACGATCGAAGGAGGCAATGTAGTCGCGGACCTGATCGATCGTCAGGCGATGCGGCTTTGCGTTGAGCATGCGTTGGGCGATGGGATCGGCCAGCCAATCGCACCAACCGTCCGTGGCGTCATCCGGTTCGAGCGAGCGCACGACGTAGTTGTGTGTTTCGACGAGCATTGCGCGGGGGACGGCGGCGGGAGCGGGGGCTGTCATCGGTGGCGGTTCGGATGGTTGGGCGCGCGATGATACCCCTTTGATGCCGGTTCGAACAATTTAGGCTTTGGGCTTGGCTGGGGATACTGGCTATGGTGCGGCGAGATCAATTCGCGGGGCGCCATCGATGAGCCGTGTCAAGATAGTTTGCGCCGTGCTGGCGGGTCTTTCAGTTTTGCAGGCCTGCAGCCTCAATCCGTTCGGCAAGGCCGAGACCGGCCCGAGTTACGGGATGACGCCGGCGGCCGCAGGGTCTTCCGACGCGCCCAAGCGGGTGCGCGAATCCGCGGCACTGAAGCGTTTCGACGGCGATGCAAGCGGCAGCGTGACGCGCGGCGAGCTCGAGACGACGCTGACGGCGGATTTCAAGAAGGAAGATCTGAATAGCGACGATCAGCTCGACACCGCCGAGACGCGGGCGCTGAACGAGCGGCTGCGGCAGCAGGCCAACATGTCGCCGGTGTTCGATTGGAACGCCGATGGGCGGCTCGTCTATACCGAGTACGCAACACAGTGGCGCACCTTGTTCGACCGCGCCGATCGCGACCGCGATGGCATCGTCGATGCGGACGAGCTGGAAGGCAGTGTGCGCGAGCGCACGCCGCGGCCTTTGCCGGATCCGACCTTCAGCGGCAAGGACGGGCGGCCGCCAGGATCGCCGTAATGCGGGGCCGCACGATCGCGGCACTCGCCGGCGATCTGGCGGCGGGCAAGACGACCAGCCGGGCTTTGGTCGAGACGGCGCTCGCGTCGATCGCGCGCGACGGCGCAGCGTTTACGCGCGTCAACGCCGAGCGTGCACGAGCGGACGCCGATGCGTCGGACCGGCTGCGGGCGCAGGGCATGGTTCCGTCCTTGCTCGCGGGGCTCGCGGTTTCGGCCAAAGATCTGTTCGATGTCGCGGGCAAGCCGACGTCCGCCGGTTCGGCGATCCTGCGCGAGGCACCGCCGGCCGTGCGCGATGCGCCGGCGATCGCGCGATTGCGCAAGGCGGGCGCCGTGATCCTCGGGCGCACGCATATGAGCGAGTTCGCGTTTACCGGGCTCGGCGTCAATCCGCATTTTCCGGTCTGTGCCAATCCGCATGACGCATCGCGCGTGCCGGGCGGGTCGAGTTCGGGTGCCGCCGTGTCGGTTGCGCGCGGGCAAGCGGCGATGGGGCTCGGCACCGATACCGGCGGTTCGCTTCGTATTCCGGCGGCGTTTTGCGGGTTGGTCGGGTTTAAGCCGACGCAGAGGCGTGTTTCGCGCGAGGGCGTGTTTCCTTTGTCGGCAACGCTCGACAGCGTTGGGCCGATTGCGAATTCGGTGGCATGCTGCCGGGTGAGCGATGCGGTTTTGTCGGATTTGCCGATCGATGAGCATGCACCGCTACGTCTTGCGGGTTTGCGTTTCGGCGTACCGGCGGATTTCGTTTTGGACGATGTCGATAGCGTCGTCGGCGCCGCATTCGAGCGCGCGCTTTCGGCGTTGAGTTCGGCCGGCGCGACGGTCGAGCGGGTGCGGTTTCCGGAGTTCGCGCGTATTCCCGAGATAACGGCGCGGGGGACGATTGCAAACGCCGAGTCGTTCGCGTTCCACAATCGCTTGGGTTTGCTCGAACAGCGCGAGCGTTACGACCCGAACGTGCTGGCGCGCATCGAGATCGGCGAGCGCATGACGGCCGGCGACCTTATCGATCTCAAGCACGCGCGCGCCGCGTTGATCCGAGAAACGGATGGGCGAAGTGCCGGATACGACGCGTTGCTGATGCCGGCTGTAGCGTGCGTCGCGCCGCGATTTGCGGACGTGGTCGAGCCGGCCGCGTTCGCGCGCGCCAACGGGTTGGCGTTGCGCAATTCGAGTTTGATCAATTTTCTCGACCGCTGCGCGCTCAGCGTTCCGATGCAGCGCGACGGCGAGTTGCCGTCGGGCCTGATGATCGTGGGTGAAACGATGGGCGATGCGAAGTTGTGTGCGGTTGGCGAGGCGGTGGAGACAGTTCTTGGAGGCTGAAGTTCTGGGCCGCGCTGCCGAGGCAAGGAACTATCTCACGCGGAGCCGCGGCGTACGCGGAGAAGATTGAATTGCTCTTTTTTTTCCGCGTACGCCGCGGCTCCGCGCGGAATCCACTTTTTACGCCGCAATTGCAGCGTCGCTCGCTTTGCCGATCGCGATGCCGGTGCCGAACGAGACCGTCAGCGGCAAGTTCACCGCTTTCGTCGGGCGAGAGAAGAGCGTGGCGCCTTCGCATTTGATCGTACCGGTGCCGAAGATCTTGCCCAGGCGGGCGCCCATGATGCGGGCATCTTGGACGCGCAGCACCGCGGCTTCCAGCGTTAAGCCCACGATGACTTCGAATTCGATTTCGGGGCCGACGGGCGAATGGTCGAGCATGATTTGCAGGCGCGGGCGGTGGCTCGATTTGACGTCGTGCTTGGCGATGGTGTGGTCGATGATCTGAGCAGCGGGGAATTTGGCGCGGTCGGCGTATTGCAGCAATTCGAGGCGCGTGTTCCAGGCGGCGGCCAGAATGTCGACGACGCGCACGTCGAGGGCCGCCTGCAACGCTTCGGTGGCGCTTTGCATCGCATGGTTTTGCAGCAGCAACGGGGCGGCCGTCAGCAGCGCTTGCACGCCGCGCATCGCGCCGGTGGCGCCGAGCGCTTGCAAGCCGTCTTTGCGCACAGCCGCGTTTTCGAAATCGAAGAACTGAACGAGGGTGGCCGATTGCGCGTTCATGGCTGTTCTCCGGCTGGGACGAGGTCGATGCGGGTGCCGGCGGCACCGAGGGCCGCGCTTTGGCGGATAACGAAGCGCAGGCCGATGTCGGGAGCACGGGGATTTTCGATGCCGATCGTGTGGCGGTCGAGGCCGTTCGAGACGAGGCGCGTCGAGAGGCGCGTCAGAATGCGCTTGCGATGGGAATGCCAGTAGACGCCGGCGCCGCCGAACATGAAGGCGACGGTGCCGAGCGCGAGCCAGATGGGCAGCGGTTTGCGTTCGCGCATGACGGGCGCGGGTTGAGCGATCTCGGGTGTCGGCGCTTCAGCGACAACCGGCGGCGGAATGGTGATGTCGCGCGGCGGCGCGGTTGGCTCCGCGCGCCGCGGCAGCGGGACATACTCGGCCACGATCGGCGGCAGGCGCGGCGGCGGCGGCGCGACTTCGCGCGGCGGCTCTGGCAGGCGTGTCGCGCGTTCGCCGGGCTCGGCGACCGGTTGCATGACGCCGAAGGACTCGGTTTCGATCCGGCGCTTCAAGTGGCAAACGCCGACGGGTTGATTGGGGTTGGGCCGACTATAGGAAACGTCGCGGCACTCGGCGCTGGCGCGGCACGCAGCGTGGCACTGCGCGATTTCGGCGGCTTCGTCGTAACCTCGATCGCTCGAGCCCAGACCCAGAAAATCGAGCGGCAGCGTGTTGATGACCATGCCCAACAAACCTGCGTCGACCTTGGTGTCGCCGATCTCGACGAGTTTGTAATCCTTGTCGTCGCCTTCCGGTTTGACGGCGAGGATCAGAAAATCGGCGAGCAGGCCTGCTTCCTGCGCGTTCAATCCACCTCCGCCGCCGCACGCGGCGCGAACGACGGGTGAGACGACGACGCCAACGAACGCGGCGATGCCGATGATGGGCAAATACCAGAGGCGCTTGGCGGCCATGGACGCACGCTTCCCCCCGAATCAGTCTGTCGCCAAGGCTAGAGCGGGCGTGGGTCTCAGGTCAAAAAAGCGCCACCGCCACGTTCAGGCGTGAAGTTTTTCCGCGAAGAATTTGGTCGTGCGGGACCAGGCGAGCTCGTGGGCGGCTTTGTCGAAGCTTGCGCGTTCGTCGCAGGAAAAGCCGTGATCGGCGTCGTAGACGTAGACGGGGATGTTCGGCTGCGCCCTTTTTATTGCGTCGACCTTGTCCAGCGGGATGTGCGCGTCCTTCGAGCCGAAATGCATAATGACGGGGCAGTGCGGCTTTTCGCTCGCGAAGGCGTCGATGCCGCCGCCGTAGTAGCAGACCGAGGCGTCGAATTTCAGGCGCGTGGCGGAGAGCCAAGCTGCCGTGCCGCCCATGCAATAGCCGACGACGCCGGTTTTGCCTGCGGTGGCGACGGCGGCGCGAGCGGCTTCGATGTCGAGGAGGGCGTTGGGCATGTCGATCTTGGGATAGATCGCAAACGCTTTCGTCATATCGTCGGGGCCGTAGCCGACGTCGAAGTCGCGCTCATAACGGTCGAACATCGCGGGCGCGATCGCGAGGTAGCCCTCGCGCGCGAAGCGTTCGGCGACGTCGCGGATGTGGTGGTTGACGCCGAAAATTTCCTGGACGACGACGATTGCGCCCTTGGGTTTGCCTGCAGGTGCCGCGCGCCAAGCCTTGAGTGCGTGTCCGTCGGAGGCTTTCAGTTGGGTCCATTCGGCCATGGTGTTGTGTCCCTCGGGTGAATTGCGAAGGGCGGATCAAACCGCCCATCGCGCGCCCGCGTCAAGCGCGCGCAAGTAGACCGACGGCGGTTTCCAACACGCGGTCGCGCCCGGCGGCGATGTCGTCGACCGTCGGCGTCACCAGAATGTCGGGCGTGAGGCCTGCATCCGGTTTGGGCGCGGTCGAGAAGCGGCCGATCAGCGGCAGGTCGACTTCCAATCCCGACGCGGGCAGGCGCAGGAAGAAAAACGCGCCGCCGTTGATGCCACGCTGATTGCCGCCCGTCGGTGCGCCTATCAGTCGACCCAAGCGATTGGTCTGGATGCATTGCGCGAACTGAAACGTGGCGGAACTGTTTTGCGCGCTGGTCAGAACCACCACTTCACCCCGGAAGCGCGGACCTTTGGCTCGGATCAGCTGCCCGTCTTCGCCGCCGGCTTCGGGTTCGAGGCGGTAGAAGCCGTTGCCGAGGTCGGTTGCGCCCTCGCCTAGCGTCTTGAACGAATCGTCCCAGGTGTCGAGATAGCGATCGAGGTCGGCCGGTGTGCGGCGGTAACGCACGCGCCGTTCATAGGATTCGAACGGCATGTCCTTGTCGATCAAACGGGCGGTGATTTCGTTGCCGCAATCGTTGCCGCCTTCGTTCGCGCGCAGATCGACGATCAGGCCGCGCGTGTTTCGTTTCGCAAAGTCGGCAAAGGCGTCGTCGAGGAAGGCCTGCCAATTCCACTTGCTGTTGTAGACGGCCCAATTCGGCATCGTCAGCAACGCCGTGCGGGCCCGCGGATAGGTCAGCGTCCACAGCGGGCGCGCGTTGTCGCTGCTTTCGGGCGGCATGGCGGCGCGGCGTTCGGCGAGGTCGAGCGCCTTTGCTTCGATCGTTTGCGCGGCGGCGGATCCGGGCGCGCGCACGCTCAATCTAAATGCGCCGTTGCGTGGCGGGAAAAGCAGACCGAAGAAGATGTCGAAGGTTTCGAAGCGATCGATGCCGGAGACTTCAAGCAGCGCCCGACGCTTGGCGTCGTTGCCGCCGTCGGCGCGAACGTAGAGCATCAGCTCGCGCAGGATTTTGGCCGGCGCGCGGCCGTCGATTTCCAGAATCTCGCTGCCGGGTTTGAGGCGCGCATCGTTCGATTGATTGCGTGTGACGATCATGCGCTCGCCGGCCCACGAGAAATAGAACGGCAGTCTGTTGCGGCCCGAGAAAAGCTCAGCCACTACTTTGTCCGATTGATTGTAAAAGTTCGCGTAGGAATGGCCGCAGCGGATCGAGGCGAGGAAGCGCGAGAGCGCGAGATAGGCTTGCGCGCGTGCCGGGCCTTGGGCGAATTCGCTTTCAAGCGCGTCGAAGCGCGCCGCAATTTCCGCGGGCGAAGCATAGCGATAGAGGCCGGGGTGGAGAAGAGCGTAAGCGCGGCGTAGGATGGCGATGTCGCTCTTTAGCGCGGGGCCGTTGATATCGGCGCCCCATGCCGGACGCCCGGCGAGGGCCAAAGCCGCGGCGCCGACCATTGCTTCGCGACGATCGAACATCACGTATTCCCCCTAGAATGCTATTGATACTACGACCCGGGGCGGGGGTCGGACCACTCGCTTGCGTTGGAATGTAGTGTTGCGCGAGCGTTTGCCATTCTCAAGGCCGCGCCTGGCGGCTGACCCAGGCGTAGCTGGCGAGGATGAAGGCCACGAACAGCACCGGGCCGAGCAGGTTTGCAGTCAGCGCGAAATCGGGGCCAACGAGGGCGAGCGGCGCCGGGTTGTCGGCGGCGACGATGAGGCCCGCATTGACGACGCCGAGCAGGCTTTCGCCGACGATCAAGCCCGAGGCGAGAAGGACGCCGAAGCGGGCGAGCATGGCGGCGTCGGGTTTGTTTTTAATCCAACGATTGTAGAGCGCGCCGAGCACGGCGCCGAGCACGACGGGTGAGGTTGCGTCCATCGGCAGATAGATGCCGATGCCGATCGCCAAGGGCGGTAGGCGCATGAGTTTCACGCCGCCCAAGACCTCGTCGAGCACGATGGCGGCAAGGCCTATGAGGGCGCCGATGCCGATCAGGCTCCAATCGAGGCCGGCGTCGAGCACGCCACGCGCGAGCGTCGAGATCAAGGCGGCCTGAGGCGCGGGCAACGGGGTGGCGACGATCGCCGCGCGGTTCGGGTCGCCCGGGAAGCCGTAGGCTTGGTTGAGGAGGTCGAGCACCGGGCCGATGACGGCGGCCCCCGCGATGACGCCGATGATAAGCGCCACTTGCTGGCGCCAGGGCGAGGCGCCGACCAGGAAGCCGGTCTTCAAATCCTGAAGATTGTCGTTCGAGATCGTGGCGATGGAAAACACGATGGCGACCGCGAACAGTGCGAATGCCACAAGTGCGGGTTTTGCCGCTTCGCCGAGCAATGGCTGCACGAACTGCGCCAGCAGCAAGGCCGCTGCGACGATGGCCAAGATGCCGATGCCGGAGACGGGGCTGTTCGAGGCGCCGATGAGGCCCGCCATGTAGCCCGCGATGGTGGCGATGAAAGCGCCGACGACGACGGTGAAAACGACGCCGCCGACGACGAGCGGCAGGCCCAGCGGCGCCAGCTCCGTGCCGGCGACGAACTGGAACAGCAGCACACCGATCGCCACCAAGCAGGCGACGCTCAACAGTGCGATCGTGGCGAGCGAGAGATCGCGATCTTCCGGCGCGCCCGTCGCGGCCGCGCTGCCGGCGCGTGCGGTTGCGACCATGCCGTCGTAGACGGGTTTGACCAGACGCACCAAGCTCCAGATCGCGGCGACGGCGATGGTGCCCGCGCCGATGAAGCGCACTTTGCTGCCGCGGATGTCGCCGGCGAGTTCGGCGATGTCGCCGGGCAAGTTCGCGCTGAGCAGCGGCATGGCGATGCCCCAGGCGATGACGAGGCCCGCCAACATCGCAAGGCCCACCGAGATGCCGACGAGGTGGCCGGCACCGACGAGGGCGAGCGACCACGAGGCCATGGCGCCGCTGACGCCGGCGCCCAAGCGGAAATAGGTTGCCATGCCGGCGGAGGCGAGACCTGTGAGCGTGGTCAGCTGCAACGCGGCCGCGGCGATTGCGCCGTAGAGCACGACGAGGGGGCCGCGCTTGCGTTCGATGAGGTTGGCGGGCGCTTCGTCCTCGCGGGCGCCGACTTTCAGAACTTCGGCCGCGGCAACACCTTCGGGGAAAGGCAACGGCGAATTGACGACGAGGGCGCGGCGCAAGGGGATCGAAAACATGACGCCCAAAATGCCGCCGAGGGCGCAGACGAGGAACGTCTGCCAGAACGGAAAGTCGCGCCACCAGCCGATCATGACGAGGCCCGGCAACACGAAAATGATGGCCGACAAGGTGCCGCCGGCGGATGCCACGGTCTGGACGATGTTGTTCTCGCGGATCGTGCCGGTGTTGAGCGCCCGCAAGATGCCCATCGAGATGACGGCGGCGGGGATCGACGAGGCGATGGTGATGCCGACCTTCAGGCCGAGATAGACGTTGGCCGCGGTGAAGACGACGACGATGAGGACGCCGAGGACGCAGGCGCGAAGCGTGAGTTCGGATTCTCGCATGGGGGGCCCGGTTGGCGGCGCAGTCTATTACCGGGTCACTATACATGTTCCGCCGGTGTTGCCAGACCGCGATTTACACGTGCGCGATCCCAAGTTCGGCGAGAATGAATAGGGTCAAGTTCGCCGATCGCGGACCAGGTAAGATTTTCGTCGAATTTGCCGAAAATTTGCTGCTTCGCATCAATACGACCTCCACGCGCGCAAGGATAGGGTTCGACTTCCGATCGTCAAAAGAGGGGTGCGATGCGGTTGATCGCGTTCGCCATGGCCGCACTCATTGGGGCACAAGCCGCGTACGCCGTGCCGCGCGACGCTGCGGTCTGCGCCAACGCCGCCGACAATCCGCGACATCGCATCGCCGCCTGCACTCGCCTCATTGAAGAAAAAGCCGAGACCCAAACGCTCATTGAACGTGCCAAGGCCTATCAGCAGGCTGCAGGCGAGGCGAACAACAAGAATTACGCCGACGATCAACGCCGCGCTTTGGCCGACTTCGATCGGGCAGTGGCGCTGGAACCGAAGAACCCTGCCGTATACCTGGCCCGCAGCCGTTTTCACGAGAGCGACTTCGAGTTGACGAAGGCGCTCGCGGATCTTGATCGCGCCATTGCGCTGGCGCCAACGACCGCGGCCCTTGAGGCGCGCGGCGACGTTCGCGCTTACATCGGCGATGACAAGGGTGCCAGCGAAGACTTCACAAAGGTGCTTTCGCTTGAGCCTGCACCGGAAGGCGTATTTGTTAAGCGGGCTCAGGCGCGATGGAATCTTAAAGACGATTCAGGGGCGCGCGACGACTTCGATCGCGCTGTCGGCGTTGCGCCAGAGTCGCCCGATGTTTACGTTTCGCGAGGCATATTCCTCGCCGCACAATTTCGCGTTCAGCAAGCCCTTCTAGACTTCGACACGGCGCTAGGAATTAGGCCCGATTTTCCAGCCGCGTTCGATGCGCGCGCGAATGTCTACCTGAGTCGAGACGAGTTCGAACCGGCCGTCGCAGATTTGACGCGCGTTCTACAAGCCCATCCCCAATACATCGACGCGCGGTCGCGCCGTGCCGGCGCCTATTTCGCGTTGCGCCAAAATGCTCGCGCCATTGCCGACGGAACGAAAGTCGTCATGGCGCGAGGGGAGCCGGAGGACTATGCGGCTCGCGGAATGGCGTTTCTGCAAAAAGGCGGCACCGCCATCGAATTGGCGCGCGCGGACTTCAGCGTGGCGCTGAAGGTGTTTCGCGATCGTCAGCATGCAGCGAGGCTTCGCCAGTTGTGCCAGGTGTTTTGCGCGCTGCGAAATCCGGTGGGCATTGTTGGGCGTTAC
>JANOFM010000097.1:0-9239 GCA_031413635.1 Alphaproteobacteria bacterium
GTCTTGTCGCACCACCCGTCGAAGGCCACATGCGGCAGCGCTTCGGCCAAGATTTTCGCGCGCATATCATCCGTCGGCGTGGCGGCGGATCTGTTCAGTCTTTTTGCTCGAGCCAATGTTTCGTCTCGCTTTCGAAGATGAGCTTTGTCAGATCGGTCATGCGTTGAGGGTAAAGGATACCATCAAGGTGGTCGCATTCGTGTTGAACAACGCGGGCGTGAAAACCCTTGGCAACGCGCTCGACGATCGTTCCGTCGAGGCCGGTGCCGCGGTAGCGGATATGGGAGGGGCGTTCGACCCAACCACGTAGGCCCGGCACCGAGAGGCACCCCTCCCAGCCGCCTTCAATATCCTTCGAGAGAACTTCGACGACCGGATTCGCCAGGACGGTAAGCGGTGCCGTGTGGTCGAAGGCTTCGGCTTCGCTGAGGCCGGGGTCGGCGCGGTTGGCGTGGGCTTGAAAGATCACCAGGCGGACCTGCGCGTGAACCTGAGGTGCCGCGAGGCCCGCGCCGTGGGCATCGGTCATGGTTTCGACCATATCCTCGACCAAACGCCGCAGTTCGGGATCGGCAAGATCGGTGATCGCCTCGGCCCGTTTTCCAAGGATGGGATGGCCCATCCGTGCGATTTTTCGGATCGTCATCAAGCTGATATGACCTCGTGTCGCGGGCCTCGCAAGGGTGGACAGCGCCGCACGGCTCTGGTATCACCCGCGCCGCTTCTTGAGGGCGGCTCCATCGCTGGCGCTGCCCCATTTTTATTGAACAATTTGGCCGGAGGCTTACTTTGCAGATCATCGTGCGTGACAACAATGTCGATCAGGCCTTGAAGGCGCTCAAGAAGAAGATGCAGCGCGAAGGCTTGTTCCGCGAGATGAAGCTGCGCAATCACTTCGAGAAGCCGTCGGAAAAGCGCGCACGCGAAAAGGCGGAAGCCATCCGCCGCGCGCGTAAGCTGCAGCGCAAGAAGTTGCAGCGCGAGGGTCTTCTGCCCAAGCCGCCGCCGAAGGTCAGACCGCCGCGCGGCTAATCGCGCGAGCGTCGCCGGAAAATTCAGGCCGCGCCCTTCGGGGTTGCGGCCTTTTCCTTTTAGGCGTGACGCGGCGCACGCCAGAGATCGCGCAGGAAGCCTGTGAAGGACGTGCTGGAGTCGGGCCTGAGCAAGTTGGCTCTGAATACGCGAGCGACGACGCGGATCATCCACCACAGTGTCGCAATGCTGACCACGAGCGCGCCCAACACGTCGAGCCCGTCAGGCGAACCGATTGACCGCACCATCATCGCGAACGGCGCGAAGAAAGGAATGAACGAGGCTATGCGGCCCAAGTCGCCGTCCGGAGCGACGGCAATGGCGATGGGCAACATAAAGATCGGCATCGTGACCATTGTGGCCGGCGCCACGATTGCCTGAGCGTCGGTGATCGATGTCGCGGCGCTGCCGGCGGCGAGGAAAAAGACGCCGATGGTCAGGTAGGACAGGGCGAAGAACGTGAAGAGCTGCAGCGCTTTTTCGGGCGTCGAAACGCTTGCCATTAGGTTTTCGACCAACGCTTTGGCGGTCGGGAACAAGATGTCGATGCTGGCAAGGGCGCTTGCGATCCAAACGCCGATCAACAGCATCGCAAGCATCAGGCCGGTGAACAGTTTGCCTGCCATCAAGGTTTCCGCGCGCACGCAGGAGAGCAAGAGTTCGGCCACACGGCTGCTCTTTTCCTCGACCAGCGCCATGACCACCATGTTCGCGGTCATGAAAACCGCCAAAAACAGCATCAGATAGACGATGACCGCGCTGATGACCGCGTATTGACGAATTTGGGAAACGGCGCCGATCTGCTCGGGGTCGGGATCGATGGTGCGGATCGGACCCGTCGCTCCGAAAATCGTTCCGGTCTCGGTATCGGGGACCGCGAGCGCGAGCGCGCGCCGACGTTTCAACTCGGTATCGAGTGCTGCGCGCAAGAACTCGCGCACGCCGAGACGGGATAAGTCGTCGGAATAGTATTCCGCGGTCTTGCCCTCTTCGCCAAACCCTTGCGGGATGACAAGAATGGCCCATAGCGGGGCGGCGCCGCGGGGCCCGGTCACGAGCTTTTCAGCCGAGAGATACGGACGCGCGGCTTCTAAAATATCCGTAGCGCCGGAAACTTCCAGCGGGATCTCGACGCGAATGAACCTTCGACGCGGGGCATTGAAGGGCGGCGAATTGGGTTTAAGCGACGGGCGAAGTGCCACGAACGCACTCCCGATGCCGCCCATCGCTTCGATAGAGTCGATCGTACCAGGGCTTTGCGGGTCGCCGTCGAGCAAGAGGCTCGCGAGCTTGGGCTCGCTGGTGCGAAAGCTCTCGGGCTCGGCATGTTCGGACGCGTATTGCGCAAGTTCGGTCAGTCCCATGGCCACCACGTCGCGTTCCAGTGCGGCGTCGATCGCGGGCAGCATTACCCCGGTCTTGTCGATGACGGCGAAATGGCGGATCGGTCCGCCCAAGGCCGCCAACTGAGACTGCGAGGCAGTCGGCAAAACGCCGCCGATCAGCATGTAAACGGGCAACAGCAACATGCCGAAGACGAAGGCGCGCGATGTCGCGTGCTGGACGAAGCCATGCCAGGCGATAAGCCAGACCTGTCTCATGGCTCGGCGCCTTCCACTTCGCCGCCCGCAAGGGCGACAAAGACCTCGTGCAAGGTGGGGGGCGAGGAATCGAAGCGCGTGAGTTTCACGCGATGTTCGAAGCAGGCGGCGAGAACCAGTTGAGGGTCGGCGCCGCGCGCCATCGTGATCTCCCAATGATGAGTCTTGTCGGTCGGCGGTTCGACGGTTGCGACGCCCGGCACACCCTTCAGGAACGAGAGGTCGTTTTCGGATTCGAGTTTGATCGTGCGCGGCACGGCGGCGCGCGCCTCGTGCAGATCGCCGTCGAAGGCCTTGCGGCCTTTCACAAGTATGACGAAGCGGTCGCACAGGCGCTCGGCGTGGCTCATGGTGTGGGTGGAAAACAGAACCGTCGTGCCCGCCGCCGCGAGACGGCGAATCGCGTTTTCAAGTTCGTTCTGATTGATCGGATCGAGGCCTGAGAACGGTTCGTCCAAGATCACGAGTTCGGGTTCGTGGGCGATGGCGGTGATCAGCTGAACCTTTTGCGCCATTCCCTTCGACAGCGCTTCGATACGGCGGTCCTTGGCGAAGCCGAGGCCGAGTTCGTCGAGCAATTGGCCGGCGCGGGCGCGTGCCTTGTGCGCTCGCATGCCTTTGAGCTTGGCGAAGTAGACGATCGTATCCAACGCGGACATGCGCCGGTAGAGACCGCGCTCCTCAGGCAAATAGCCGATGCGTCGCTGAACGCTGCGGCCGGGCGGCTTGCCGAAGATCGAGACGGTGCCGGTGTCGGCGGGCGTGATGCCGAGGATCATGCGCAGGGTCGAAGTTTTGCCGGCGCCGTTGGGACCCAACAGTCCCAGAATTCGTCCCCTTGGCGCGGCAAAGCTTACGCGGTCGACGGCGAGGAAGTCGCCATACCGCTTGGTCACGCCCGACAGTTCTAGAACTAAGTCCCCCATGCCCCCGGCACGCCTTGTGGGCCGCAAAGAACCACGCCCTCCAACGCAAGACAACACCGCAGAACGCGCTTGGATTAAGCCGCGATATGGTTAGCCGACGGGGATCGGCGGACGCCGCTCAGTGCGGGAAAACGTTCGCGCTTTTGTGACCGGCGACGATCTTCCAAGTGTCGTCGCGCTTTGCCATGGCCAAAGTCATCGCACCCTCGAATTTCAACGACGCCTGTCCGTTGGCGGCGACAGTCTGGCTGAACTTGGTGGTGACCACGGCGGATTCTTCGTCGAGCATCACGACTTTGATGTCGTAGACCTCGAAGCGCGATTCCGGGAAGCCGGCCAGGAAGTTCGTCAGGCCCGTGATCGCTTCGGCGCGATTCTGATAGGCGGTGCGACCACCCTCGACCCAATGGAAGCCCTGATCGTCGGCGTAGAACTCGCCGGCGCCGGTGGCGTCGTGGGCGTTGACCTTGGCGGCGTATTGTTCGAGCGAGGCTTTGACTTCGGGCGCCACGGTCGTGTTCTCGGCACCCGGGGTCGCGGGCGCGAAGGGGTTCGTGCAAGACGCAGTCACAAGGAGAATTGCAACCAAGGCGGGCGTCAGAAATAGGCGGCGGCTCAACATGTAACACCCCTTCGATCAATTGCTTTGTTCATCTCTAGCCCGTCCGGAACGCGGTGTCAGGGGGGCAGACGAGAAGTCTATAATATCTTGCGGAGGTTAACGGCGTAGTCAGTATATCCGGCGGCTCGGTAGGCGTTCATCGCGCGGATGTTGGGGCTTAAGGCGCCGATGTGAACGGATTTCAGCCCGAGCGAGCGGAAGTGACTCTCGCAACATTTCAGTAACGATCTGCCGATGTGGCGGCCGCGTTCAGCCTCCTCGACAAAGAGTTCGGCGACATAACCGTAAGGGCGCTCCTCTGGCCGCACATAGGTTTCCTCCTGTTCGACATAGCAGACGGCCCATCCGAGAACGATTTCGGCGTCCTCGGCAACGAAGATGCGGCCTTGCTTCGCTGTCGCCCGCTCAACGAGTTCGGGCAGGAACTCTTCGCCCACGGCGGCGTCCAGCCGGCGGTTGGATTCGAACTGCGCTTCGTAGGTGTTCGAGCCCAGGATGAAGCGTTGCAGCGCGGGTTTGTCGCGAGCGAGGTCGAGGTCGCGGATGTGAACGGTCATGACGCTAACCGATCAAGCGTACGAGGAGCCACGCCGCCAACGCGAGGAACACGGCGCCGGCAACTTGAACTTCCCAGGCGCGTTCAGCCGATACGCGATCCAGGCTGCGCATGGCGAGAGCGGGCGCGCAAAACGAAATGAGTGCCTTCACGATTTGGGCCCATCCGACGAGCGTGAGAATGATGCCCGCATCAGACCAGACATCATGAAAACCCACAATCACGGCGCCGAACACCAGGCTCATGAAGCCGTTGAGGAAGACGCCGACGTGCCTTTGCGCGCGGAGCAGCAGGAAAAATTGCACCCAGACCCGAGGCTGCAAGACGTGTGAGAGGCCTATGACGGCGAAGTGCACGGCAGCGTAGATTTCGACAGCCCTGGTCAGTTCAGCCGCCGCCGTCATGCCTCAACCGAGCGCCTTGACGATTTCTTCCGTCATCTTCTTCGCGTCGCCGAACAACATCATCGTGTTGTCGCGGAAGAACAGTTCGTTTTCGACGCCGGCGTAACCCGAGCCCATGCCGCGCTTGATGAAGAGCACGGTCTTGGCTTTCTCGACATCCAGGATCGGCATGCCGTAGATCGGCGACTTGGGATCGGTTTTGGCCGACGGGTTCGTCACGTCGTTGGCGCCGATGACGTAGGCGACGTCGGCGGTGGGGAACTGGCTGTTGATGTCGTCGAGTTCGAAGACCTCGTCGTAAGGCACGTTGGCTTCGGCCAGCAGCACGTTCATGTGACCGGGCATGCGGCCCGCGACCGGATGGATGGCGTAGGAGATTTTCACGCCTTCCTTCTTCAGCTTGTTCGCCATTTCGTGCAGCGCGTGCTGGGCTTGGGCCACCGCCATGCCGTAGCCGGGGATGACGATGACGGAGGAGGCATTCTTCAGAATGAACGCGGCGTCGTCGGCCGAACCGATTTTCACCGGACGCGTTTCGGCCTTGCCGGCCGGGCCCGCGACTTCACCGCCGAAGCCGCCCAGGATGACCGAGAAGAACGAGCGGTTCATGCCCTTGCACATGATGTAACTTAGAATGGCGCCCGACGAGCCCACCAGTGCGCCGGTGATGATGAGGGCGGAGTTTTCGAGCGTAAAGCCGATGCCGGCGGCGGCCCAGCCGGAATAGGAATTCAGCATCGAGACGACGACCGGCATGTCGGCGCCGCCGATCGGGATGATGAGCGTCACGCCTAAGACGATCGCTAAAATTGTAATCGCCCAAAACGTCCAAGTGTCGGCGCCGTGGCTGGTGACGAGCAGAACGATCAGGGCGAGGACCGCGACGGCCAGCAAGATGTTGATCGCATGGCGCGCCGGCAGAAGGATCGGTGCGCCCGACATGTTGCCGTTGAGTTTCGCGAAGGCGATCACGGAGCCCGAAAATGTGATGGCGCCGATGGCGACGCCGATCGACATCTCGATCAGCGATTGCATGTGGATGTTGCCGGTCTCGCCGATGCCCATGGCTTGCGGCGCATAGAGTGCGGCGGCGGCGACGAAGACGGCGGCGAGACCCACCAGACTGTGAAAGGCCGCGACGAGTTGCGGCATCTGGGTCATGGCGATCTGGCGCGCGGTGATGGCGCCGATGGTGCCGCCGACGGCGACACCGAGCAAGATCAAGCCCCAGGTGACGACGTCGCCCGATCCCATCACGGCCAGCGTGGTGAGGATCGCGATCGCCATGCCGATCATGCCGAGCTGGTTGCCGCGGCGCGAGGAGACGGGGCTCGACAGGCCGCGCAGGGCCAGAATGAACAGCGTTCCCGAGACCAGATAGAACAGCGCGGCGAGATTGGGGTTCATTGTCTTCAGCGCCTCAAGCGTGAGTTTCTTATTCGGCGGGACGGTCGAAGACGCCTGCCCTGAGCAAGCCGACACCGGTGCCCGCCATCCAGATCGCGATGATGGCAACGATGGTGGCTACATCGAAGTCGCGGCGCACGTAAATCACCGCGGCGCAGGCCAGCATTGCGACACCTTCCCACATGAGAAGCGAGGCGATGAGCCTGGTCCGCGCTTCTTCGTGGGTCGCGAAATACTGGGCGGCGACGAGTTCGCCGGCCGCAAGCATCGCAAGACCCGCGGCAATCGCATCGACGAGCGAGACGCCTGTTTCTTCCATCTCACTTCTTGTCCTTCTTGCGGTACATCGCAAGCATGCGCTGGGTCACGAGGAAGCCGCCGAAAATGTTGACACTGGCCAGGACGACGGCGATGAAGCCGAACAGTTTGGCGATCCAGCCGCCCTCGCCCGCCGCCATCATGTCGAAGCCGACAGCAAGCAGCGCGCCGACGATGATGACCGAAGAGATCGCGTTGGTGACCGCCATCAACGGCGTGTGCAGGGCGGGCGTCACGCTCCACACCACGTAGTAGCCGACGAAGATCGCGAGAACGAAAATCGACAGGCGGAAGATGAAGGGATCGATCGCTTCCATGTTTGTTTCCCTCAAGACTTCACGGCGGCGTGCACGATTTCGCCGTCGCGCGTCAGGCAAGTGCCTTTGATGATTTCGTCGTTCCAGTCGATCTTCAGCGCCTTGGTCGTCTTGTCGACCAGGGGCGACAGAAAATTGAACAGGTTGCGGGCGTAGAGCGATGAGGCGTCCGCGGAAAGCCTACCCGCGAGGTTGAGCGTACCGATGATTTTGACGCCGTTCACTTCGATCGTTTCACCGGCCTTGGTCAGCGGGCAATTGCCGCCCTGCTCGGCCGCCAGATCGACGATAATCGAGCCCGGCTTCATCGAGCGCACCATGTCTTCGGTCACCAACACCGGCGCGGAGCGGCCGGGGATGAGCGCGGTCGTGATGACGATGTCTTGCTTCTTGATCGTCTCGGCGATCAGCGTGGCCTGCTTCTTCTTGTAGGCGTCGCTCATTTCCTTGGCGTAACCGCCGGAGGTTTCGGCTTGTTTGGATTCCTCGTCCTCGACCATGACAAAGGTGCCGCCGAGCGATTGGACCTGTTCCTTGGTCGCCGCGCGAACGTCGGTCGCCGAGACGATGGCGCCCATTCGCTTGGCGGTGGCGATCGCCTGCAGACCCGCCACGCCGACGCCCATGATGAAAACGCGCGCGGGGGCGATGGTGCCGGCTGCCGTCATCATCATCGGAAAGGCGCGGCCGTAAGCACCGGCCGCATCGACGACGGCTTTGTAACCCGCCAAGTTCGATTGCGAGGACAGCACGTCCATCGACTGGGCGCGCGTGATGCGCGGCATGAATTCCATGGCGAAGGCGTTGATGCCCGCGGTTGCGTATTTCGGCACAGCCGCTTTGTCGGCGTAGGGCGCCAGAATTGCTGCGAGCATGGCGCCCCGTTTCATCGACGAGAGTTCGTCGTCGGTCGGGCGCATCACTTTCAAGACGATGTCGGCACCCAGCGCATCGGCAGCCGAGCCGACGGCGGCACCCGCACGGGCGTAGTCTTGGTCGGCGAAATGCGACGGCGCGCCCGCGCCCGCTTCGACAACGACATCGAGGCCTAAGCTCTTGAGCTTTTTCACCGTCTCAGGCGTTGCGGCCACGCGCGTTTCATTCGCGCGCCGTTCTTTCGGGATGCCGACTTTCATTGAACCTGCGCTGGTTGGAATTGAGGTTTGGCGGGCTATGCGCTCGATTAGGTGAAGAAATACGCCAACACAATCATCAGGAGCAGGATGAGTATGACGGACCACTTCGTCAGGCCCCAAAACAGCCCGAAGGTCGCCTTGTTCTCGCGGATGTCTTGACTGCCTCTCTTATAGGTCTGCGGCGCACTGGCCATGGAGATGCCTCGCTCAAGGATGGAATGACGGGTGGCGGGAAATCGCCGGTCGGGGCGGACTATAGCAACGGAAATCCAACCGGCAACCGCAGTTTTGCCGCGCCTTTGCCGGCACTATCCGTTGAAAGGGGCCTTTGCGCGGCTAACGATGGCCGCTCTCAGTCTTTCATTGCGGCGGCATTTTGCTCTTCGAGGCGCGTGAACGACGAGTGCCGCGGAGATTCGCCCTTGGGGTCGTTGGACGTTCCGGTCACAAGAAAAATTGTCGAGCGCTTTGCGGCCTTGTCGATCCATATTCCACCATGGAGCCCGTAGGCTTCGCCTTGATGGCCGATGCGCTTGCGGCCGTCCGCGAAGAGATCGTCGCGGCATGCGTCGTTGCGAACAAGGTTCAGCAGATGGACAGAGAGCCCATAGGCGCAGATCGCGCCGTCGTCCGTGTCGCCGTTGGGTGACGCCGGGTCGTACTGCCATTGCGGTTGGAGCATCGCTTCGACGGATGACGGCTTGAGAAGGCGCACGCGACTTAGTCTGCCATCGTTCAATATCAGCCGTGAAATCTTGGCGAGACCTCTCAGCGAAATTCTGAGACCGCCTTGCGGGCTGAACAAGGCGCCGTTCGTGCCTGGGCGGTAGGACTCGAGGTCGCACGGCACGTTGGCATCCGCGCGCAGGACCGGGCAAGCGAGTTTGCGGCCCTTCAGATCGTCGACTTGCGCGACCCAC
>JANOFM010000098.1:0-33981 GCA_031413635.1 Alphaproteobacteria bacterium
GCTTTCCGCCTTCGCCGAAATCGGTTTGACCGCTTCGCGCATCGCCTCGGCCGCAGCGCACCTGCGCCGTGCGCGCGAGGCGATCGACGCCGATGTTGCCGCACTGATCGCAAACGGCGTCGAACTCTCGCCGTGGGGTTACGGACTGGCGAAGGTCGAACGCTTCGCCGCCGCGCCGCGCGAAGTAGCGCTGCGTGCTCTGTCGCGTTTGCTCGAAGTCGTCGGCGGTGGCGATTTTCCGCCGCGCTTCGAGCAAATCGAAGCGGCACTCGACTGGCTCGCCGCGCCCCAGGCAAAACCAAAAGGACGTACGCTCGGCGGCTGCCGCATGGCGCGCCGCGATTCCGCATCGGTGCTCATCGCGCGCGAAGAGGCGGCGCTGACCAAACGAAATCCCGTGCTCAAATTGAAGTGCGGCGAAATCGGCACATGGGACGGGCGCTTCGAAGTCGCCCTGGCCGGCACGTCAGGCGAGGGCACCTACGAGGTCCGAAAGCTGGGAACTGCGGGGCTCAAGCGGCTCGGACCGAAGGCCCGGCTTCCCTCCGTCGAACCGCATCGGATTGCCGCAACCGCCCCCGTACTTTGGCAGGGTGAACGGCTGGTTGCCGCCCCATTGGCGGGCCTCAAACCAGCCGAAGTGGGCTTTTCCGTGCGTTTCAACGCTCTGGCGCGATTGACGGGCGGTTAAGGGGCGTTGGGCCGCGCAAACGCCTCGTGAACGAAAACAGTGTATCTTTTGCGCTGGCGAAAGCGGCCGTCGATACTTATCTCATCTCGACGCGCCGGGCGACCTGCGCCCCACTCTCGATCGGCAAGCGGAACTGGCGAACCATTTCATGAACGGCAATCCTAACAATCTGCGTAACATCGTCATCTGGATCATTGTGGGTCTGCTTGTTCTGGCGCTGATCAACCTTTTGACACCCCCCGGCCAGCGCACAGCGAGTTCCGAACCGCTGCCGTATTCGCAGGTCTACGAATTGGCCGACCAGGGCAAGATCGCCGAGGTCACGATCACCGGCACCAAGGTGATCGGAAAATTCGCCGAAGGCGGCAAGGAATTCACCGCGGTCGGTCCCAAGGAAGATCGCGGCACCCTTGCCGACCATCTGATCGAAAAGAAGATCAAGGTCACTTACGGCGACGCCGACAACGAAGCCCCGTCGCTGCTCTCGATCCTCGTCAACTGGTTCCCGATGTTGTTGCTGGTCGGCGTCTGGGTCTTCTTCATGCGCCAGATGCAGTCGGGTGGCGGCAAGGCGATGGGCTTTGGCAAAAGCCGCGCCAAGTTGCTCACCGAACGCCATGGCCGCGTCACCTTCGACGACGTCGCCGGCATCGACGAAGCCAAGGAAGACCTGCAGGAGATCGTCGACTTTTTGCGCGACCCGCAAAAATATCAGCGCCTCGGCGGCAAGATTCCGAAGGGCGCGCTGCTCATCGGCCCGCCGGGCACCGGCAAGACGTTGCTGGCGCGCGCCATCGCCGGTGAAGCGAACGTGCCGTTCTTCACCATCTCGGGCTCCGACTTCGTCGAAATGTTCGTCGGCGTCGGCGCCTCGCGCGTGCGCGACATGTTCGAGCAGGCCAAAAAGAATGCGCCCTGCATCATCTTCATCGACGAAATCGACGCCGTCGGCCGTCATCGCGGCGCGGGTCTGGGCGGCGGCAACGACGAACGCGAACAGACGCTGAACCAATTGCTCGTCGAAATGGACGGCTTCGAGACCAACGAAGGCGTCATCCTGATCGCCGCCACCAACCGTCCGGACGTTCTCGACCCCGCGCTTTTGCGCCCCGGCCGTTTCGACCGCCAGATTCACGTGCCGAACCCCGACATCGTCGGCCGCGAAAAAATCCTCAAAGTGCACATGAAGAAGGTGCCGATCGCCCCCGACGTCAACGCGCACACGATCGCGCGCGGCACGCCGGGCTTCTCCGGCGCCGATCTCGCCAATCTGGTCAACGAAGCAGCGCTCCTCGCCGCCCGCCGTAACCGTCGCATGGTCACCCAGCGCGAGTTCGAGGAAGCCAAGGACAAAGTGATGATGGGCGCCGAGCGCAAGTCCATGGTCATGTCGGATGAAGAAAAGCGTCTGACCGCCTATCACGAAGGCGGCCACGCTTTGGTCGCGATGAATGTGCCGGCGGCCGATCCCGTGCACAAAGCCACCATCATTCCGCGCGGCCGTGCGCTGGGCATGGTCATGCAGTTGCCGGAGTCCGACAAGTTGTCGTTCTCGCGCGAGCAGATGCATTCGCGCATGGCGATCATGATGGGCGGCCGCGTCGCGGAAGAAATCATCTTCGGCCACGACAAAGTGACCTCCGGCGCCTCCTCCGACATCGAGCACGCAACCAGGCTTGCCCGCGCGATGGTCACCCGCTGGGGCATGAGCGAAAAGCTAGGGCCGCTGGCCTACTCCGCCGACCAGGAAGAAGTGTTCTTGGGCCACTCGGTTTCGCGCACGCAAAATGTCTCGCCCGCGACGGCTGAGATCATCGACGAAGAAATTCGCCGCTTTGTCGATGAGGGTTATACCAAGGCCCGTCAGATCTTGACCGACAAGCTCGAAGACCTTCACAAGATCGGCAAGGCGCTGCTCGAATACGAAACGCTGAGCGGCGACGAGATCAAGGGCCTCCTGCGCGGCGAGGCAATCGTCCGCAAGGAACCGGAAGACACCGCCGCACCTAAGGCGCCCGGCTCGTCGGTTCCTTCGGCCGGCCGCCCGCGCGGCGAAGGCGGTATGACGCCCGAACCTCAGCCGAGCACGTGATATCGTCGCCAACGCCAATTCATCACTTGCCCTTCTCCCTTTGAGGGAGAAGGGCGGGCGAGGTGTGTAGGTTTTGCCCCCCTGCATCTTCGGCATCGTCAACGCCACCGCGGACTCTTTCTCCGACGGCGACAAATATCTCGATCCCGATGCCGCCATCGCGCACGCGCTGAACCTCATCGCCGATGGCGCCGATGTCATTGATCTCGGTGCGGCCGCTTCGAACCCCGATGCGAAACACGTTCCCCATCAAGAAGAAATCCGCCGTCTCGCGCCGATCGTTGCCGCACTCAAGGCGCGCAATGTCGATATATCGATCGACAGCTTCGCACACGAAACGCAATCGTGGGCGCTGAGCCAGAACGTCGCTTGGCTGAACGACATTCAAGGCTTCCCCGATCCCTCGCTCTACGAAGCGATCGCACGCTCGCGTGTTCGCCTCGTCGTCATGCACAACGTCGCTCTGCGCGGCCAAGCCCGCCGCATCGACACCGATCCGGCCACGATCTTCGATCGCCTCTTCCGCTTCTTCGACGAACGCGTCGCGGCCCTCGAACGCGCCGGCATCGCGCGCAACCGGATCGTGCTCGACCCCGGCATGGGGTTCTTTCTTGGCACCGACCCCGAGGTCTCGCTCGCGGTCCTGCGTCGCCTCGGCGAACTCAAGGCCCGCTACAACCTTCCGGTGCTGATCTCCTTGAGCCGGAAATCCTTCATCCGCAAACTGGCAAATGTCGACGTGGCCGGCTCGGGAGCAGCCACCCTGGCGGCCGAGCTCTTCGCCGCGCAAGGTGGTGCGGACTACCTGCGCACGCACGATGTAGGGGCGCTCAGGCAGTCGCTGGCCGTATGGTCGGCGCTGAAGGCCGGTCACAAACCTTAATCTCTCTTTTTGGCCGAATCCTGAAGCTTGGGGGTCGGTAATCTTTAGCTTTTTGTGCTACCAGTGATGCCAACGAAAGCTCTGAGACGGTGGGCGCGTGGGGCGGAAAATGAGCCGGAAATATTTCGGAACTGACGGCATTCGCGGCAAGGCGAACTCGACGCCGATGACGGCTGAAACCGCGTTGCGCGTCGGCATGGCGGCGGGCCGCTATTTCATCCGCGGCGATCATCGCCATCGCGTCGTCATCGGCAAAGACACGCGCCTGTCGGGCTACATGATCGAAACCGCCCTGGTTGCGGGCTTCACCTCGGTCGGTATGGACGTCCTGCAGTTTGGTCCGTTGCCGACGCCGGCGGTCGCAATGCTGACCCGCTCGCTGCGCGCCGATCTGGGCGTGATGATCTCGGCCTCGCACAACGCCTATGAAGACAACGGCATCAAGCTCTTCGGGCCCGACGGTTACAAGCTCTCCGATCAAGTCGAATCCGCAATCGAGGACTTGATGGACAACGGCCTCGAACAAGGCCTCGCCGAACCCGCCAAGCTCGGCCGCGCCAAGCGCATCGAAGACGCGCAAGCCCGCTACATCGAATTCGCCAAGCGCACGTTCCCTCCAACCCAAAGCCTCGACGGTCTGCGCATCGTCCTCGATTGCGCGAACGGCGCCGCCTACAAGGTTGCGCGCGAAGTGCTGTGGGAACTGGGCGCCGACGTCGTCGCCATCGGCGTCGACCCGAACGGTTTCAACATCAATCAGGAATGTGGCTCCACCTTTCCGCAAATGATGTGCGCCAAGGTCAAGGAAAGCCGGGCCGACATCGGCATCGCGCTTGACGGCGACGCCGACCGCGTCGTCATCGCCGACGAGAAAGGCCGCATCATCGACGGCGATCAGATCCTGGCGTTGATCGCGCGCTCGTGGTCGAAGGCGGGCGTCTTGAAGGGCGGCGGCGTGGTCGCGACCGTCATGTCCAATCTCGGCCTGGAACGATTCTTGAACGCGATGGGCCTGAAGCTCGCGCGCACCGCTGTCGGCGACCGCTACGTCGTCGAACACATGCGCGAAAACGGCTTCAACGTTGGCGGCGAACAATCGGGCCATCTCGTGCTCAGCGACTTCGCCACCACCGGTGACGGCCTGATCGCTGCTCTGCAAGTGCTGTCGGTGATCGCCGACTCCGATCAAAAAACCAGCGACGCCGTCCATCTCTTCGAACCCCTGCCGCAAATCCTGAAAAACGTCCGCTACCGCGCCGGTGTCAAACCGCTGGAATCGCAAGAAGTCGCGACCGCCATCCAAAACGGCGAAGCACGCCTGGCCAAATCCGGCCGCCTCCTGATCCGCAAATCGGGCACCGAGCCGCTCATCCGCGTCATGGCCGAAGGCGACGACGAAAAGCTCGTCAAGACGGTCGTCGGCGACATCGTCAAGGTCCTCGAAAAAGCCTGCGCGGCCTAACGCCAAGCCTCGCCAAGACGGCATTCGCGCTCTAGCTTGCCGTCATGCAACCAACCCAGATGCACGGTCGCGTTCTCGTCATCGCCGGATCGGATTCCGGCGGCGGCGCGGGCATTCAAGCCGATGTTAAAACCGTCACGGCTTTGGGCGGATACGCCGCCACGGCGATCACCGCGGTCACGGTTCAGAACACGCTGGGCGTCACCGGCATTCACCCGATCCCGGCGCAAACCGTCGCCGATCAAATCAGAGCCGTCCTGGGCGATATCGGCGCCGACGCGATCAAGACGGGCATGTTGGGTTCTGGCGACATCATCGACACCGTGTTCTCGATCCTCAAACGTGATGCGCCGTTGATCCCCCTGGTCGTCGATCCGGTGATGGTCGCCAAAGGCGGCGCGGCCCTGATCAAGGGCGAAGCGATCATCGCCTTGCGACGCCGTTTGTTGACGATTGCCACGCTGGTCACACCGAACCTGCCCGAAGCCGAAGCCCTGACCGGGCGCAGGATCGCCACGCCGAACGACATGCGCGACGCACTAGCGCACCTCCTCGCTCTCGGCCCCAAAGCCGTGCTGCTCAAGGGCGGTCATCTGTCCGGCGACCGCGTCGTCGACATTTATGCGGGCCCCGAAGGCACGCAGGAGTGGAGCGATACACGTATCGACACGCGTCATACGCACGGCACCGGATGCACGCTTGCCTCCGCCGTCGCGACAGGCTTGGCTCAGGGCCTAAGCGCAATCGATTCGATTTCCCGCGCGCGGGCCTACGTGCGTCGCGCCCTGGAAACCGCACCGGGATTTGGCGGCGGTCACGGGCCGCTCAACCATGCGCACACGGTGCGCTCAACGACGGAGCAATGACCATGGAACTCAAACTCTGGCAGGTCGACGCGTTCGCCGACAAAGCCTTCGAAGGCAACCCCGCCGCCGTCGTGCCGTTGAGTGCATGGCTGAGCGACGAGCTGATGCAAGACATCGCCGCCGAGAACAACCTCTCCGAAACCGCGTTCTTCGTGTCCATGGGCGCGGGCAAATACGATCTGCGCTGGTTCACGCCGAGCGTCGAAGTATCGCTATGCGGCCACGCCACGCTCGCCAGCGCCTACGTCGTTTTCACCCACTTGCAACCGCAATTGTCGCGCGTCGAGTTCTCGACCAAAAGCGGCATCTTGACGGTCGAGAAGGCGGCCGACGGTTATCTCGCCATGGCGCTGCCCGCCTATGCCGCCGCCCCGCATCCAGAAGGCGAGGAGTTCAAGGAGGCATTGGAAGATGCGCTCAATCTCGAACCACTCGAAGTCTTCAAGGCGAACTACCCGCTCGCCGTCTTCGCCACCGCCGACGAAATTCTCGATGCCGAGAGTGACGGCCTGCTCGCCGACATGCTCGACGAATTTGAGGAAGACGGCATCATCCTCACCGCACCCGGCGGCGACACGGGTTTCGACTTCGTTTCGCGCTTTTTCGTGCCCGGCAAGGGCATCGCGGAAGACCCGGTGACCGGCTCCACCCATTCCGCCCTGGTGCCGTTTTGGGCCAAACGCCTTGGCAAAGCCAAACTCCTCGCTCGCCAACTAAGCCCCCGCGGCGGCACGCTGATCTGCGAAGAGCAGGGAGAGCGCGTGCTGCTGAAGGGTAAAGTGGCGCCGTATTTGGAAGGCGTGATCCGAGTTTGACGCTCACAAATATCGTATCGCCACAAACCCCGCGACGATCAGAACAACGAACGCCGTCGTCACCAGCGTCAGGTGCTTCTCGATGAACGTGCGGATCGGCTCGCCGAAGACGTAGAGCAGCGCGGCGACCAGATAGAACCGCACGCCGCGCGTCAGCAACGACGCGGCGCCGAACGTCAGCAGGTCGAAATGCGCCGCTCCGCTCGCGATAGTGACGAGCTTGTAGGGGATCGGCGTCATGCCCTTGATCAGAATGATCCAAAGCCCCCATTCGTTGAACTGCTGCTGGAACTGCGCGAAGCCGCCTTGCAATCCGTAGAAATCGATCAACCACTGCCCGAAGGTTTCGAAAAAGAAGTATCCGATCGCATAACCCAGAAATCCGCCTGCGACCGAGGCGATCGTGCACACCCCCGCGATCAGCCACGCCTTCGCGCGCTGCGCCAGGATCATCGGAATCAACATGATGTCGGGCGGGATCGGAAAGAACGAACTCTCGACGAACGAAACGCCCGCCAACGCCCACAGGGATTTCGGGTGCTCCGACAGGCGGATGACCCAGTCGTACATACTGCGGAGCATCGGCAAATCCTCGGGGCTGGACGCAAACGGCCGCGATGGTTATCCGATCGCGCCATCGTGAGCAACCGGCGCCATCTGCGGCGCTTCCGGCACTGCACGGCCTCGCATCAGCCCGCGCAATGCGTTTCCGAACCAAACGATCCCAACGTCCAAGTCGTCCGGAAACAGAACGCGCTCGACAACGCGCGGCGCGCCGTTCTCGATCAACTGGCGTCGCAAACATCCATCGAGCACGCCCGACGACAGAGGCGGTGTCAGCCAAACCCCGTCGCGCTCGACGAATATATTCGTCCGGCTTCCCTCCGTCACCTCGCTGCGTTCGTTCAGGAATAGAACCTCGTCGCAGCCCGTCGCCGCACGTCGCTCGGCGAACGCACGATCGTAAAGCGCACGCAGCGTCGTCTTATGATGGAATCTCCAGTCGCGGCTATCGGTGCGCTCGTCGGCGAACGCGTAGCGCCACTCCGTGCCGGAGGCGGGCAGGGTGAGCGCCTCCACCTCGACCTCGGCGTCGCCGGCCGCGCCAAGCGTCAATCGCACCCGTTGAGCGCCTTCCAGGCATTGCACGGCGCGTGACAATGTCTTGCGAACAGAGGCCTCATCGAGGCGAAAGCCGAAATACCGGCTCGACGCGCGAAGGCGCGTCAAGTGCCGCTCAAGCAAATGAAAGCCCTCGCCCTGGACCCAACGCATCGTCTCGATCAATCGGAACGGCTCGTTGCTCTCGGTCAGGAACCGCGCCTTCAGGAGGCTTTCGGCATATTCGGACGCGGGCTCGGAATCCCAAACGATCCCGCCGCCGACCCCCATTTCGGCCATGCCATCGCGCAGAGATATCGTGCGGATGCCGACATTGAACGCCATCGCGTCGCGCTCGACATAGCCGATGGCGCCGCAATACACGCCGCGCGGGCCTTCCTCGACCTCGCGAATGATCTCCATCGCGAGGATCTTGGGCGCGCCCGTCACCGATCCGCAGGGAAAGAGCGACCGCAAGATGGCGGCAAATGATGTATCGGGCATAAGCTCCGCACTGATGCCCGACGTCAGCGTATGAAACCGCGGATAGGTTTCCGTCGTGAACAAATCCGTGACCTCGACGCTGCCCGGCACCGCAACGCGCGCTAAATCGTTGCGCAACAGATCGACGATCATCAGGTTTTCCGCGCGCTGTTTTTCATCGGCCAACAAGGCGCTGCGCTGGCGTTCATCGTCGTCGACACCGGCGCCGCGCGCCGTGGTGCCCTTCATCGGTCGCGCCGATATGCGCCGGCCTTGCACGCGAAAGAACAATTCCGGCGAAAACGACAATATGTCTTCGTCGGCAAAGCGCAGGAACGCGCATCCGCCCGAGCGCGATTTCTCTCGCAACGCCGTGTAGCTCGCGAATGGGTCGCCGATCACCCCGCGAAGTTTAAACGTCAGGTTCACCTGATAGACGTCGCCGTCGCCGATCAATTGCCGCACGCGCTCGACCTTCCGTCGATGGCGTACGTCGTCCAGCGACGGCGACATGGCCGCCTCTGTCGCCGCGCTTCCCGAACGGTCCGCGAGCCAACGCGTTCGTGCGCGCGCATTGAGCAGCTGCCGTTCTGCGAATAGGTGAAAACGCAACAACGGCCGGCCCGTTGGTGGTATCAATTGCTCCAGCCGCCGCTCGAACACATAACCGAGCTCATAAGCGCAATAGCCCGCCGCACTCAGTCCGCTCGCGACCCCGTCTTCAACTGCCTTAAGGGCCGCCCCCACGTCCTGCGTCGACCGGGCCTCGATCAGACCCTGCGACCCGCTCAACAGCAGTGCTGGCCGGTCGGGCCATGTCGCGTCGTCGAACAGGGCAAACGGTTCGGTTTGGGGCGTTGTCGGCATCGGGCTGTCGGCGCGCGCTTGACTTGGGGTAGAGGCCCACCCACATCCAACTGGCGAAACGGCGGGCAGGCTCGTTCGAGACCTGTCTATAGCGTGGGGCGAAAGCGATGTCGCGACCGGGACCATTCGGCAATGCCTATTTCCTCGGCTTCGACGAGATCGAGCGTGTGCTCGAGCGCATGGCGAAGGTCTCCACCGACGCCTATCCGCCGGTCAATATCGAAGAGCCCGTGGAGGGCGCTTTGCGCATCACCCTGGCGGTGGCGGGCTTCGCACCCGAACAGCTCTCCGTGACGCTGACCGGCCGCGAACTGACGATCAAGGGCGAACGCCCGCAACCGGGCGACACGCGCGTCTTTCTGCACAAGGGCATCGCCGCGCGTGGATTTCTGCGCAGCTTCGTTTTGGCCGAAGGGCTGGAGGTCGAAGGCGCGCAGTTGTCGAACGGCCTGCTCCGGATCGAATTGAAACGGGTCCGCCAAAACCACCAAATTCGTCAGATTCCGATCACTTTGGCTTGAGAACCGGCCCACTTCACTCGGGCGTGGTTAACCCCCATATATTTGCCACGAAGCGTCGTTAGACCGGTTGCCGTCAGGGGCCGCGGCGATGGCTTGAAGGAGAAGTATCATGCAGTTGGAACTCAGCCCGGAACAAGTCGCGCGCATCATCGGACCGAATACGGTCTATGTTCGCGAAGTCGGCATCGCAGAATTGAAAGGCTCGGGCGTGCTTCCGGTCGACGCGCCGGTGCCGCCGACGCAAAAGTTCTTTGCCCTGCACTCGGCCGACGGCCGTAGGGTGGCCGTCGTCGACAGCCGCGACATGGCCTTCGTCGCCGCCCGCCAGCACGAACTCGTACCTGTCAGCGTTCATTGACGAAGATGAGGGGCAGGCGAAACTAAGCCGCCTGCACCCCGGCGGTGGGTTCGGTCAACAGCGCATAGAGCTGCGCCCTATCGTTCGCCGCGCGCAACTTCTCGCAAACGGTGGCATTGCGCATCAAGCGAGACACCCGCGCCAGCGCTTTCAAATGATCGGCCCCCGCGTCGGCGGGCGTGAGCAGCAAAAAGGCGAGATCGATTGGCGCCTCGTCGATCGCTTCGAAGTCGATGGCGCTGTCCAGCTGCGCGAATAGGCCGACGATTTTCTCAAGCTTGGGTACGCGCGCGTGCGGAACGGCGACGCCGTGCCCGACGCCGGTGCTGTTCAGCTTCTCGCGTTCCCATAGCGACTCGAACACCTTGCCTTCGTCGAGTCCGGCCACGCCCGCGGCATAGCCCGCCAACTCGGCGATCAGCTTCTTTTTGTTGGTCGCCTTCAGCCCGTGGAATACGGCTTGCGGCGACAGGATCTCGGCTATGTCCATGTGAACGCTATGACCCGTCGTTGAAGACTGTTGCTAGGAGTTGACCTTCACCGTGTGGGCGTCGACCCAGCCGATATTGCCGTCCGCGCGCCGGTAGACGACGTTGATCTCGCCATGCGCGCTGTTGCGAAAAACCAAAGCGGGCGCCTCCATCAGGTCGAGCTGCATCACCGCTTCGCCCACCGTCAGCGTACGCAATTGCATCGCGCTCTCCGACACGACGACGGGGTTCAACGTCGCCGGCTCGATCGTGGTCTCGTCGTGCTCGGGTGTGGCGATGACGTGCTCGCGCGCCGGGCTAGCGTCGAAAGTGCGCGAGGCGCCGTTGTGATGATCGCGGATGCGGCTCTTGTAACGCCGCAAGCGCTTTTCCATGCGCTCCGCCGCTCCGTCGAAACTCGCATAGATGTCGGTGGACCGCGCCTGCGATTGCAAATGAAGTCCCGACGCCAGATGCACCGTGCAATCGGCGCGGTACTCGTGGCCGTCGCGCGAAAACGTGACGGAGCCGTCGACCGGCCGGTCGAAATACTTGCCGACCGCTTGCGTCAGGCGGTTTTGCACATAGGTGCGCAGCGAGCTGCCGATATCGATCTGCTTGCCGGTAACCGAGAGTTGCATCGATCTTCGCGTCCTTCAGTGAACTCGCTATTTGCGCTCAAATCCGGCAACCGAATACGGCGCCGGCCCGCGAATGGCGGCGGACGTGTAGCCCCAGGGCGCAAGCCCTGTCAACGACGAGGCTACGGCGCCCGAAGGCCGTCCGGAATGGTCATGCCCTGCTTCATGCGACGCCGTTCGACGGATGAGGGAATACGCATGGCTTCGCGATATTTCGCAACCGTGCGCCGTGCGATGTCGATACCCGTCTTGCGCAAAATTTCGACGATGCGGTCGTCCGACAGAACCGACACGGCTTGTTCGTTGTCGATCAAATCGCGGATGTGATGGCGCACGGCCTCGGCCGAATGCGCTTCCGCGCCTTCCGTCGACGACTGAATGGCCGAGGTGAAAAAATACTTGAGCTCGAACGTACCGCGCGGCGTCGCCATGAACTTGTTCGCGGTCACCCGGCTGACGGTCGATTCGTGCATGCCGATCGCATCGGCTATCACGCGCAGATTGAGCGGGCGCAGATGCGTCACGCCGTTGGCGAAGAAACCGTCCTGCTGGCGCACGATTTCGGTCGCGACCTTCAAGATCGTCCGCGCCCGTTGATCGAGACTGCGCACCAACCAGTTCGCGTTCGCCAAACACTCGACCAGATAGTTTTTCGAATCTTTCGCCTTCGCCGCTGTCGTCGTGTAGTAGCGCGTATTGACCAGCACTTTCGGCAACGTGTCGCTGTTCAATTCGACTTGAAATCCGCCCTGCGGATTGTCGCGCACATAAACGTCGGGCACGACCGGTTGAACGGGTTCGCAGCCGAATTTCAAACCGGGTTTGGGATTGAGTTGTTTGATCTCGGCGATCATGT
This sequence comes from Alphaproteobacteria bacterium, assembly GCA_031413635.1. Taxonomy (GTDB): domain Bacteria; phylum Pseudomonadota; class Alphaproteobacteria; order Micropepsales; family Micropepsaceae; genus SZUA-430. Next base: position 12,107 of record JANOFM010000098.1, read on the forward strand.
CGGCCAAATCTTCGGACGAGATTTGGCACACGCGCATCAACCCATGCACGTCGCGCTTGGCGAGCATTTCGAGGTTGTCGAGCAAGGCCTGCATCGCCGGGTCGAGGCGGTTGCGTTCCTTCAACTGAAGCCCAAGACATTCGCCCAGCGTGCGTGCGCCCACGCCCGTCGGATCGAACGTCTGAATGGACGTGAGCACGTTCTCGACCACCGCAACCGGCACGGCCAAATGCTGCGCTGCCGTCGTCATGTTGACGGTGCAATAGCCGGCCTCGTCGATCGAATCGATCAAATAGGCGCCGATCAGGCGGTCGCGCGCATCGGTGAGTGCGACATGAAGCTGTTCGGCCAAATGCTCGTGCAGATTGTTTCCGCGCGTCAGCGTCGACTCAAGCGACAAGGCATCCTCGCCGTCGAAGCGCCCGCCGCCGCGCACGTCCGACCAAGACGACGGCCCGCAGTCGCCAGCGGTCTCGCCGGCCCGGTCGCAAGCCGAATCCTCGCCGTAGACGTTGTCGTAATCCGTATCGAGATCGACCGAGGCGTCGGCCGGCGGCGCGGTTTCGCTGAGCGTCAGCGCGGTTTCGGTTTGCGAAGCGGCGGGCGGCTCGGCTTGCTCTTCGCGCGGACCCGGTGCTGTTTCGTCGCGCTCAAGCAAAGGATTGCGCTCGAGCTCCTGCTCGACGAAACCCTGCAATTCGAGGTTCGACATTTGCAGCAGCTTGATCGCCTGCTGCAATTGCGGCGTCATGACCAGGCCCTGGCCCTGGCGGATTTCGAGTCTTTGGTTGAGGGCCATCGCCGCGCGCGCCGTTAGAGCGAGAACTTCTCGCCGAGATAGACGCGACGCACGTCCATGTTCGACACGATTTCCCGCGGCGTGCCTTCGGTCATCACTTCGCCGTCGTGAATGATATAGGCCCGGTCGATGATATCGAGCGTTTCCCGGACGTTGTGGTCTGTGATCAGAACGCCGATGCCGCGCTCCTTCAGGTGATGCACGAGCTTGCGGATTTCCCCGATCGCGATCGGATCGATGCCGGCGAACGGCTCGTCGAGCAACATGAACGAGGGCTGCGTCGCCAATGCGCGCGCGATTTCAACGCGCCGCCGCTCGCCGCCCGAAAGCGCAAGGGCAGGGGCGCGGCGCAGATGCTCGATCGCGAATTCGGCCAGAAGATCGTCGACGAGCTGGCGCCGCTTTTGGTTGTCGCGCTCGACCAGCTCGGCAACCGCCATGATGTTTTGCTCGACCGTCAGCCCACGAAAGATCGACGCTTCCTGCGGCAGATAGCCAATACCCAGTCGCGCACGCCGGTACATCGGCAACGCGGTGATGTCGTGTCCGTCGAGAAAGATCGAACCGGTGTCGACCGGGATCAATCCGGTGATCATGTAAAAGCAGGTCGTCTTGCCCGCGCCGTTGGGCCCGAGCAGACCCACCGCTTCGCCGCGGCGCACCTGCAGCGACACGCCTCGCACGACGGGGCGGCGGCGGCGGAAACTCTTGCCCGCCTGAACGACGACAAGTCCGGTTTGCTCGGCCACGAGGCGCGGCCGTCCGAGCTGATTGTCTTGACCGTTTCGGCTTACCATGGAGCGAAGATCGCCTTGAGGTGGGTTAGTCATTGAACCTGCTCATAAAATCCCACTTGGCCTTAAAGTTGCGTGAAGTATCAGGGATTTGGTTTGTTTTCATTCGACGGCGCGGGTCCGAGCGTCGGCGCTTTCGGTGTCTTGTTCGGAACGAAAACGCCTTCTACGCGCCCGCCGACGCCGCCTTGCGCAGTCAACTCCGCGCGACCCGTTGCCAAGTTAATGACCAATGAACTCCCGCGCAGGATGTTAGGACCTTGTGCAAGAATGACTTTGCCCGACATGCGCACAACTCGATCGGCGATGTCATAGACCGCGTTGCTGCCCGTCGCTTGTCCTTGCGGCGAGGCCAACACCACATTGCCTTTCGCCTCGATACGCGCGATTGCGCCTTTCGACGCCTTGATCGCCAGCGTGTCGGACCGCATTTTTAAACTTCCCTGTTCGACGCGCACATTGCCGGCATAGGTCGCCGTCTCGTTGCGGATGTCGGCGGTGGTGGAATCCGCGGCGATCGCTATCGGCTGATCGCTGTCGCGCCCCATGCCGGAAAACGGGTTGGGCACGCCTTGCGCATGAGCCGCGGCGATGCTGCACGCAAAAACAACCGAGGCGGTCAAAACGAACTTGATCATGGGACAGCCGGCTTTGCTTTGGGTTGAACGGGAGATGTTGGCGAAGGCGCAGGAACCGTTTTTCCGTCGGCCGGGTTGAAGACGTCGTCATCCGGCAACGCCTCGGCGACGCCTTCGGGATTGGTTTCGGCCGCTTGCGCTGCCACGCCCTGGCGCGCGGCCGGGAAATAGGTCGTCGTCACACCGCCGGTGAAACGCATGATCCCCGGATCGCGCAGCCCTTCGAATTTTTTGCCGGTGATCAGCCCGAGCGGCCCTTGGCAATTGATCGGATTGTCGCCCTTCAGGAGGCCCAAGCCGAAATCGTAGCGCGCCGCTGCCGTATGGCATTCATAACCTTTGTCGGAGTAGATATTGATCGTCTCGGTGAGGTCGAGCGTCTTGGCCTCTCCGTTGAGCAGGCCTTTTTTGGCGTCCACTTGGACCCAGCTCTTGTCCTGCATCGTCACGTCGGCGGTGACGGAATCGAATATCATGCTGCGCGCCTTGCCTTGCGCGGATGTCGCCGAGTCTGCGGTTACGGTGAAGGGCTGCCCGCGTCCGTCGGTCCCCGTCAATTTCGGTTTGACCAACTGCCGGTCGTTCGACAAATCGTCCAGAATGGTCGCGGTGATCGAGACATTGCCGCTGTCGCGACGCAGGGTCGAGTAAACGACCACGAGCACGATCAGCGAGAACGCGATCAGCGGCAGCATCACCTTCATGATGCGCACGAAACGGCTATAGCCCACGGTCGCCTCGGCGCTAGGCCGGTTGCGAAACGCCCAATTGTCGAGCCGCGAACGCTGTACCGGCGCGCCCAACGCCGTCTCGTTTGGAACAAGCCGCCCGGTACTGGGATCGTTGACGTAGTGCGCCATGATGTCCGTCAGGCCACGCCGGCGCGCAGGCAGTCGTGCACGTGGACGATGCCGACCGGCTTGGGCGTGGACTTGCCCACGTCCTCGTCCGCCACGACAAACAGAGAAGTAGCAGGCTTCTCGTGCTGGTTCATCAATCGAAGCGCTTCCCCGCCCAGTGCCCCCACCCTGACCAGGCGCGGATTATCGGTCATGATTTCGCGCGCCCGGCGTTGCAATAGATCGCCTTGCATATGCCGTCTCAAGTCGCCGTCGGTGATGATGCCGACGATGCCGCCGGCATCGTCAACGACACCCGCGCAGCCAAATCGCTTTGAAGTGATCTCAAGCAGCACGCCGCTCATTTCCGCTTCGAGAGCCACGAGCGGAATCTCGTTGCCCGAATGCATGATGTCGGCGACCCGAACGAGCCGCTTTCCGAGCGACCCACCGGGATGCAGAACCCGGTAGTCGTCCGCCGTGAACCCCCGGCGCTTCATCAGCGCCACCGCGAGCGCGTCGCCCAACGCCAATTGCATCGTCGTCGACGTGGTGGGCGCCATCTCGATCGGGCAGGCTTCGCGTGCCGGAGGCAGGATCAAAGCCACGTCCGCGTGCTGCGCCAGCGCCGAGTCGTCGCCGCTGGTGATCGCGATCATGGGAATCCCCGCGCGCCGGGTGAATTCGATAATATCGGTCAGCTCTTGCGTCTTACCGGAATTCGACAACAGCAGCGCCGCATCTTTGCGCGTGATGAATCCCAAATCGCCGTGGCTCGCTTCGCCCGGATGAACGAACTGCGCCGGCGTTCCGGTCGAGGCCAAGGTCGCGGCAATTTTGTTGCCGATATGTCCGCTCTTGCCCATGCCGCTGACGATGACGCGCCCTTCGACGCCCATGATCAGATCGATCGCCATCGAAAAACGCCCGTCGAGCGACCGCGCGAGCGCCGCCAAGGCATCGCCCTCCACGGTAAGCACGCGCCGCGCCGCCTCGAGGTCGGCGTTGAGAGGACTGTCAGGCATTGCTTTCATCGCGGAAACGCTCGCTCCAGGGCATGCGGACAACCACATCTGTCTCGCTTGTGCGGCGCAATAAAGGCACCACGCGAAATCCATGCCAAGACGATGGCAATATGTTCCGTTGTCGGGTGCAAATCAAGGCAATCCGCCGTTTTCGGGTTAACCGACGGCCTTGGCCCACAGGCCTGTTAGTGGGCGAAAATGTCCTCGGCCCCCCAACCGGCCAAGTCCAGCGCCGCCCTGGTGCCGATGAACGAGAAACACTTGAGGGCGAGTTCTTGGCGCCCTTCGCGCACCAACATGGCGTCCAGCGTCGCCTTGAGCTTGTGCAAGTGCAACACGTCGGACGCCGCATAAGCGAGTTGCGCCTCGCTCAACTTTGCCGCACCCCAATCCGAACTCTGTTGCTGCTTCGACAGATCGACGTCCAAAAGCTCCTTCACCAGGTCTTTCAGCCCGTGCCTGTCGGTGTAGGTGCGCACCAGCCGCGACGCGATCTTCGTGCACCATACCGGCATCGTGGCGACCTTCAGATGTTTCTGAAACACCCCAACGTCGAAGCGCGCATAGTGGAAGATCTTGATGACGTCCGGATCGGTAAGCAGCCGCACCATATTGGGCGCCACATAGGTCTTCCGGTCGAACCGCACGACATGACAATGACCGTCGCCGCCCGACAGCTGCGCCAGGCACAGCGCGTCGCGCTGCGGGTTCAGCCCCAGCGTTTCGGTGTCGATCGCAACGCTCTTGCCGAAGTCGACGCCGGCAGGCAGATCGCCTTCGTGGAAGTGAATTTTCATGCTGAGGAAAACCTTGACGCCGATTGGTGCCCAGAAGAGGACTCGAACCTCCACACCTTGCAGTACTAGTACCTGAAACTAGCGCGTCTACCAATTCCGCCATCTGGGCACGACCGGCAGCGGCGTTGGTATCCGCGGACGGCCTCCTCTGTCAACGCGGGAGGCGGCATTCGGCCGCTTCTAAGCGGGGAGCCGTTTCGCTACAAGGCATGAGATTCGACCGCGCGGGAGGTATGCATGGCTCAAGGCTTCGTCACCATCTTCGGCGGATCGGGATTCTTGGGGCGTCACATCGTCCAACGGCTGGCCCAAACCGGCTACCGCGTCCGAGTGGCGACGCGAAAGGCCTCGCTTGCCAACCACCTGATGACGTCGGGCAAAGTCGGTCAAATCGCGCTGATGCGCACCGACATCCGCAACGAACAGGACGTGGCGGCGGCGGTCGCGGGCGCCGACATCGTGATCAATCTCGTCGGCGTCCTGAAGGAAGGCGGCGGCAGAACCTTCACTGCCATGCATGCCGACGGCGCGCGAACGATCGCCCGCGCTGCCGCCCGAGCCGGCGTTCGTCGCCTAATCCACGTCTCGGCCATCGGCGCTGATTTGAATTCCCGCTCCGCCTATGCGCGCTCCAAATCCGAGGGCGAAGCGAATGTGCGCCAAGCCTTCCCCTCAGCCACGATCCTGCGCCCCTCGATCGTGTTCGGTCCCGGCGACGGCTTCTTTGTGCGCTTTGCCGCCCTCATGCGTTTGGCGAAGGTGATCTTCCCGCTCTTCGGCGGCGGCAAGACGAGATTTCAACCCGTGTTTGTCGGCGATGTCGCCGAAGCCGTCGCAAATGCACTTTCGAACGAGGCAACGCGCGCAAAGATCTATGAACTTGGCGGTCCCGCGATTTATTCTTTCAAAGAACTGCTCGCCTACATCGCAAGCGTGACCGGCCGCAAACGCACATTCGTCCCGGTGCCGTTCTTTCTGCTCGATATAGGCGCTGCCCTCACCGGATGGCTGCCCTTCGCGCCGGTCACACTCGACCAGGCGCGCCTCTTGCGCACGGACAACGTCGTCAAAGCGGGCGACGATAAGCATTCGGTTGGAACGATCGCCGACCTCGGCGTGCAACCCACCGCGCTCGAAGCGATTGTGCCGGGCTATCTGACGGCGTTCCGCAGCGCCGGCCAATTTCCGGCGCCGCGGCCCGCGCCTAAGCCGCGCTGACCGCGGCGCTCTTCAGTGCGTAGTACCCTAGCATGAACGAGCCCAGCACGATGCGGTACCAGGCAAAGACGCCGAAGCCGTGGTTGGACACGAACGACACGAACCGCCGCGCCACCCAATGCGCGCTGACGAAGGCGATGCCAAATCCCAGAACGAGGATGAACAGGTCGTCGAGCTTGAGCAGGTGCCAGGATTTGTAGAGCGAATAGGTCGACGCCCCCAACATCGTGGGGATGGCCAGGAAAAACGAAAACTCGGCCGCCGCACTGCGTTCGACCCGCATCAACAGCGAGCCCATGATGGTTGCGCCCGAGCGCGAAACCCCCGGCACCATCGCGATGCACTGACACAAACCGATTTTCAGATAGAGGATCAGCGGAAAATCTTCGACCGCGTAGTATTGCGGGATCTTGATCATACGCTCGATGAACAGGATCGCGACGCCGCCCACGACCAGCATGATTGCAACCACATAGGGATTGAACAGATACACCTTGATCGTTTCGCCCAACAATACGCCGAAAGCGGCCGCCGGCAGGAAGGCGATGAACAAGCCGATGAAAAAGCGTCGCGCATTTTCGTTGTGTGGCACCGCCTTGGTCACGGTCCACAGTTGCTCGAAATAAATCACGCAGATCGCCAGAATCGCGCCGAACTGGATGAAGATCTCGAATACCCGGTCGGGCGGCGTTTCAAGCCCCAGCAGATCCTTCACCAAGATCATGTGCCCGGTGGACGATACAGGCAGAAACTCGGTCAGCCCTTCCACAAGCGCGAGAATGACGGCGGACACAATTTTCCAAAGCAGTTCCATAAGGCTCCGTCGGGGATTGGCAGAAGGCCGGGTGCAGCAAGGGCGCGGACCGTATCACCGCCGCGCATTTCCCGACAGATATTGGATTTAGTTCCAATACGGCATTAATATTTGGATTGAATGCACGCTTGGGTCGCCAAAGCACTGATATTGGCAAAAATTAGGTCAGATATACTGCCACTAATCTGGTTTTCTCCTGTTTTTGGCAAGTTTTGAACCCTATAAGCCGGTCAAGAGTTCAAGTCCGATGGGAATGGCGATGGCCGAAAGCAAGCTTCTGCGTTTTGTCTCTGTGCCGCGCCAAATGCCGGAAAAGCGGCCGGTTGCAGCGCGCGCGAACGACTTCGACGAGATTTTCGCCGAATACGTCTCCAAGAAAGCCGAAGAGCAGGCCGGCCGCTGTTCGCAATGCGGCGTTCCGTTCTGCCAGGTCCATTGCCCGCTGCAGAACAACATCCCCGATTGGCTGAAGATGACTGCCGAGGGCCGACTGGAAGAAGCCTACGAGCTGTCGCAGGCCACCAACAACATGCCGGAAATTTGCGGCCGCATCTGTCCGCAAGACCGTTTGTGCGAGGGCAACTGCGTCATCGAACAATCGGGCCACGGCACGGTCACCATCGGCGCGATCGAAAAATACCTCACCGACACCGCTTGGACTAAGGGATGGGTTAAACCGATCAAACCACGTCGCGAGCTTGGCCGTTCCGTCGGCATCGTCGGCGCTGGTCCTGCGGGCCTTGCCGCCGCCGAACAGCTGCGCCTGAAGGGTTATGGCGTGAAAATCTACGACCGTTACGACCGCGCCGGCGGCTTGCTGATCTATGGCATCCCGAACTTCAAGCTCGAAAAGCCAATCGTCGAACGGCGCACCAAGCGCCTCGTCGAAGGCGGCATCGAGATTCAACACAACACCGAAATCGGCAAGACGATCGCGCTGGCCAAATTGCGCAAGCAACACGACGCCGTGCTCATCGCCACCGGCGTCTACAAGGCTCGCGACATGCAAGCGCCGGGCAGCGGTTTGTCGGGCATCCTGCCCGCCATGCGTTACCTCACGGCCTCCAACCGCCACGGCCTCGGCGACAAGGTGAAAGACTTTGACGACGGCACGCTGAACGCGCACGGCCGCAACGTCGTCGTCATCGGCGGCGGCGACACCGCGATGGACTGCGTGCGCACGGCGGTGCGCCAAGGCGCCAAGTCGGTCACCTGCCTCTATCGCCGCGACCGCGAGAATATGCCGGGAAGTTTGCGCGAAGTATCACATGCCGAGGAAGAAGGCGTCGTCTTCTCCTGGCTCGCCGTGCCCAAAGCCTTCTTGGGCGACAAGCGCGTCTCCGGCGTGCGCGCGACGCGCATGCGCTTGGGTTCCCCCGACGTCACCGGCCGCCAAGTTCCCGAAGAAATCGCTGATAGCGATTTTACGTTGCCCGCCGATCTCGTCATCACGGCGCTGGGCTTCGACCCCGAAGATCTGCCCGGCGCCTTTGGCGAAAAGGATCTTGCCGTCACCAAATGGGGCACGCTCAAGATCGACCACCGAACCATGATGACTTCGTTGCCTGGTGTCTTCGCCGCCGGCGACGTCGTGCGCGGCGCCTCGCTCGTCGTCTGGGCCATCCGCGACGGCCGCGACGTCGCCGACGCCATTCACCGCTATCTCGAAATCAAAACCGCGCCATCGCTGCGCCAAGCGGCGGAGTAATACCGATGAAAAACCAATCCGAGATTGAACTTGCACGCTATGTCGAAAACGCGCGTCACTTGGAAGACAACCACGCCTACGCCCCCGATCAGGAACACGACGCTTGCGGCGTCGGCCTCGTCGCCGCCATCGACGGCAAGCCGCGCCGCGAAGTCGTGTTGCACGCCATCGAAGCGCTCAAATGCGTCTGGCATCGCGGCGCAGTCGATGCCGACGGCAAGACCGGCGACGGTGCGGGTCTGCACATTCAAGTGCCGCAGGACTTCTTCGCCGACGAAGTGAAATTGACCGGCCACGCACTCGAAGGCGGGCGCATCGGCATCGGCATGATCTTCCTGCCGCGCACCGACTACACCGCCCAAGAAGTCTGCCGCACAATCGTCGAGGCCGAAATCCTGCGCTTCGGTTATTACATCTACGGTTGGCGCCAAGTGCCGGTCGACATCTCAGTCATAGGCGAAAAGGCCAACGCCACAAGGCCGGAGATCGAACAGATCATGTTCGACACCGGCACCGAAAAAGACGTCGAAGCAATCGAGCGCGATCTTTTCATCATCCGCCGCCGCATCGAAACCCAAGTGCGCAAGGCCTCGATCCCGAACTTCTACGTCTGCTCGCTTTCGACGCGCTCGCTGATCTACAAGGGCATGTTCTTGGCCGAACAGCTCTCGACCTTCTATCCGGACATCAACGATCCGCGCTTCGTCTCGCCGATGGCGATCTTCCATCAGCGCTATTCGACGAACACGTTTCCCACTTGGTACCTGGCGCACCCCTTCCGCATGCTGGCCCATAACGGCGAGATCAATACGCTCAAGGGCAACGTCAATTGGATGAAGAGCCATGAAATCAAAATGGCTTTTGAAGGCTTCGGCGAACATCAGGAAGACATCAAGCCGATCGTCCAGCCCGGCTCGTCCGACTCATCTGCCCTCGATGCCGTATTCGAAGTGCTCTGCCGCGCCGGCCGCTCGGCGCCCATGGCAAAAATCCTGTTGATCCCCGAGGCTTGGTCGAAAAAGGGCAGTGCGATGCCCGAAGCCCATCGCGCGATGTACCAGTATTCGAACTCGGTCATGGAGCCCTGGGACGGACCGGCCGCGATCGCCGCCACCGACGGGCGCTGGGTGATCGCGGGCCTCGACCGCAACGGCCTGCGCCCGCTGCGCTATACCGTCACGCAAGAAGGTCTGCTATTCGTGGGCTCCGAGACCGGTATGGTCGTTCTGCCCGAACAAACGATCGTCCGCAAAGGCCGTGTCGGTCCCGGTCAGATGATCGGCGTCGATCTCGAACGCGGAAAATTTTTCGACGACCGTCAGATTAAAGACGATCTCGCCTCCGAACACCCCTACGAGGAGTGGACGAAAAATATCGTCGACCTGGTGCCGATCATCGGCCCAGGCCCCGAGCCTTTGATGTTCGATGACAAGGTCGAGTTCCGCCGCCGCCAGCTCGCCGCCGCCTTCTCGATCGAGGACCTGGAGATGGTTCTCCATCCTATGGTCGACGACGCCAAGGAACCGGTAGGTTCGATGGGCGACGACGCGCCGCTCGCCGTCTTATCGCACCAATACCGCCCGCTCGCGCATTACTTCCGCCAGAACTTCAGCCAGGTGACGAACCCGCCGATCGACAGTCTGCGCGAAGATCGCGTGATGAGTCTGCGCACCCGCTTCCGCAATCTCGGCAACGTGTTGGCGCAAGACAAGACGCAAACCGAGGTCTTCACGCTCGAAAGTCCGGTAATCTCGACCGGCATGTACATCCGCATGAAGGACCATCTGAGTGGCCGCTTCTTCGAAATCGATTGCGTCTTCGATGTAGGCCCGGACGGCCCCGCCGAAGGCGCGCTTAAGTCGGCGCTCGATCGCATCTGTAAACAAGCCGAAGAGGCCGTCGCCTCCGGTTACTCGCACTTGATCCTGACCGACGAGCGCGTCGGCCCGCACGTCGCCGCCATCCCGATGATCTTGGCGACTGGCGCCGTCCATTCACATCTGGTGAAAACGCGCATGCGCACCTTCACCTCGATCAACGTGCGCTCCGCCGAGTGCATGGACACGCATTATTTCGCGGTGCTGATCGGCGTAGGCGCGACGACGGTCAACGCCTATCTGGCGCAAGAATGCATTGCCGATCGCCAAGCGCGCGGCCTGTTCGGCAAGCGCGGCCTCGGCGAATGCGTCAAGCGCTACCTCGATTGCGTCGATGCGGGACTGCTCAAGATCATTTCCAAGATGGGCATCTCTGTCATCTCGTCCTATCGCGGCGCCTACAACTTCGAAGCCGTGGGCCTCTCGCGCTCGATGGTCGCCGAGTACTTTCCCGGCATGCCGTCGCGCATTTCCGGCATCGGCCTCGGCGGTATCCAAAAGCGCGCCTATCGCAACCACGTCCGCGCCTTCGACGAGGACGTGGCGGCGCTGCCTATCGGTGGCCTCTATCGCTATCGCCAAGGCGGCGAAGCCCACGCTCATTCGGCGCAAACGATCCACCTGCTGCAAAGCGCGGTGACGCAAGAAAGCTATCAACTCTACCGCCGCTATTCCAATGCGATACGTGAAGCCCCGCCCACCAGCCTGCGCCACCTGATGGACTTCCGTCCGCGCGGCCGCACACCTATCCAGATCGAGGAAGTCGAGTCGATCACCGAAATCCGCAAACGCTTCGTCACGCCCGGCATGTCGCTGGGCGCGCTCTCGCCCGAGGCGCACGGCACGCTCAACATCGCCATGAACCGCATCGGTGCGAAATCCGACTCCGGCGAAGGCGGCGAGGACCCCGCGCGCTTCAAACCGCGCCCCAACGGCGACAACGCGAACTCCGCGATCAAGCAAATTGCCTCCGGCCGCTTCGGCGTCACCGCGGAATACCTCAACCAGTGCCGCGAAATCGAAATCAAAATCGCCCAAGGTGCCAAGCCGGGCGAGGGCGGTCAGCTGCCCGGTTTCAAAGTGACGGAGATGATCGCGAAATTCCGCCACGCGACTCCGGGCGTGATGCTGATCTCGCCGCCGCCGCATCACGACATCTATTCGATCGAAGATCTGGCCCAGCTGATCTACGACCTGAAGCAGATCAATCCGACGGCACGCGTCTGCGTCAAACTTGTCGCCTCCACCGGCATCGGGACCATCGCGGCGGGCGTCGCCAAAGCGCGTGCCGATGTCATTTTGATCTCGGGCCACGTCGGCGGCACCGGCGCCTCGCCGCTGTCGTCGATCAAATACGCCGGTGTGCCGTGGGAAATGGGCCTGACCGAAGCCAACCAGCTTCTGACGCTCAACAACCTGCGCCACCGTATGGTCCTGCGCACCGACGGCGGCTTGCGCACCGGCCGCGACATCGTGATGGCCGCGATGATGGGGGCCGAGGAATACGGCATCGGCACCGCCGCACTCATCGCCATGGGTTGCATCATGGTGCGCCAGTGCCATTCGAACACCTGTCCGGTCGGCGTTTGCACGCAAAACGAGGAACTGCGCAAGAAATTCACAGGCACCGCCGACAAGGTCGTGCAGCTGATGAGTTTCATCGCCGAAGAGGTGCGCGAGATTCTGGCCTCGCTCGGCTTCCGCTCGCTCAAGGAAGTGATCGGCCGCACCGATCTTCTGGCCCAGGTCAATCGTGGCGCGCACGACCTCGACGATCTCGATTTGAACCCGCTGCTCGTCCAAGCCGACCCCGGTCCGAACCCGCGCTTTTGCACGATCGAAGGCCGCAACGAAGTCCCCGACACGCTCGACAAGGAAATCGTGCTCGACGCGAAACGCTTCCTCGAAGACGGCGAAAAGATGCAGCTCACCTACACCGTGCGCAACACGATGCGCGCCATCGGCACCCGCACCTCGCATCATATCGTGCGCAAATACGGCATGAAAGGCTTGAACCCGGGCCAGCTCACGCTCGAACTGCGCGGCTCGGCCGGACAGTCGCTCGGCGCCTTCGCCGTGCAAGGCTTGAAGCTGAAAGTCTTCGGCGATGCCAACGACTATGTCGGCAAAGGCCTGTCGGGCGCCACCATCGTCGTCAGGCCCATGGTCTCGAGCCCGCTCGAAAGCCAAGACAACACCATCATCGGCAACACTGTTCTTTATGGCGCCACCGCTGGGAAATTATTCGCGGCCGGTCAAGCCGGCGAGCGTTTCGCGGTGCGCAACTCGGGCGCGCTGACCGTGGTCGAAGGCTGCGGCTCGAACGGCATCGAATACATGACCGGCGGCGTCGCGGTGATCCTGGGCGCGATCGGGGAGAACTTCGCCGCCGGCATGACCGGCGGAATGGCCTTCGTGCGCGATCCGAAAAACGAACTGCCGTTCAAACTAAACCGCGACAGCGTCGAGCATGTCCGGCTTCAGTCGCGCTATTGGGAAGACGTGCTTCTCAATCTGATCGAGGAACACATTGCCGAAACCGGCTCGCGCCACGCCAAACGCATCCGCCAGCAATGGGACTTGGAGCGCGGTTATTTCTGGCAAATCTGCCCGAAGGAAATGCTGGCGCGCCTCAAACACCCGCTCAGCGACGAACCGGCGGCGGCACGGGCGTAATTCCGCCGATTTCGCCGCTCCAAATCAACGTTGGCTTGCGTGTGTCTGTGCCGCCCCTTTATTCAAGAGGCATGGGGGAATCGCCGGACGTTTCCACGACCGCAACTCAGAGCACGCGCCGCTATCGCGTCGCGGGCATGAGTTCGACCAATTGCGCCGGGCGTGTCGAACGCGCGTTACGATCGCTGCCGGGCGTCGAAAGCGCGACAGTCGATCTCGATCGCTCGGAAGTGTTGATCCGCGCCGCGGTGAACATCGACGAAACGTCGTTGGCCGAAGCCGTCGAACACGCGGGCTACACGCTACTGATGAGCGGCGATGCCGAGCCGCATTCCGCGCCCATCCCCGACGATGCGGCGCAATCGACGGGCGGCGCCGTCCGCGAAAGGTCGTGGCGCGATTTCGTGCCCTCCGCCGCCACCGTGTGGTTTGTCGCCACGCGCGGCGCGGCGATCGGTCTTGTAGTCTCTCTGGTTTGGACGCTGGCCCTTCGCTTCCTGCCCGCGCCCTTCACGCTGCTGATGCTCAGCGAGTCGATCTTCGAAGGCAAAACCATTCGCCAATCCTGGGTGCCCCTCGAACGCATTTCGCCCCATCTCGTGCGCGCCGTCATCGCCTCGGAGGACGACGGATTTTGCCGGCACTACGGTTTCGACTTCGAACAATTGCAGGACGCGTTGAGAGAGGCGCAAAACGGCGGCCGCATGCGCGGCGCCTCGACCATCAGCCAACAGACCGCGAAGAACGTATTCCTCTGGCCCGGCCGCTCGTATATCCGCAAAGGCTTCGAAGCCTTTTTCACCGTGCTGATCGAAACGCTGTGGCCCAAGCGGCGCATCATGGAAGTCTATCTCAATGTCATCGAGTGGGGCCCGGGCGTCTTCGGCGCCGAGGCCGCCTCCCGCCGCTGGTTCGGCAAATCGGCGCGCAACTTGACCTCGCTCGAAGCAGCTCGCCTCGCCGCGATCTTGCCCAACCCCAATCGCTACAAAGCCAATCCGCCGGGCCCCTACGTGGCGAGCCGCGGCTACACCATCGCCGCGCGTGCCAACAGCGTCAGCCTCTACGGCGAGGACCGTTGTGCGAAACCTTGAGCGTCCCGGTCAGACGATCAGACCCTTCTCGTACAGATAGGTCTTGAGACCCAGGTCCGCCTTCAACACGTCGTCGAGCAGCGTCGAGAACAGATCGTCGATGGTGTTCACCGTCGCAAATCCCTCAGACGCCACGCCGGAAACAAGCTCCTGAAATCGCACAAGGCATGCCTTGTGGTGCAAACGGTGTTCGTCCAGCGCCGGATACCGTAGCTCTGCCATCACGTCTTCCTCGTGAAGGAAATGCAGACGCATCGTCTCGGCGATGTCGTCGGCCTCTGGCTTGATGTCGGCGAATGCCATACGGCCGCGCGCGAAAACCTTGGCGCGTAGCTGGTCGATCATCTGCGCGATGTTCTCGTGTTCGTCGTTGACTTGATCGAATCCGCGCATCGCCGCTGCTGCGGGCAGACGAAGAGATTTGTAAGCCAGGGTCATAGGCATATGGTAATCGCTGCAGTGAGTTGAAGTTAGGCGCCAAACACAGGACTCGGCCTCTTGGGCCAAGTCCAACAACCGGGACCGCGGAGCGACGAACCCGCCGCGACGCGAATGATACCCGCAAAGCGGGTCATGTGTATGGTGAAAGGAGAGAGAGGAGTCCAGGTAGAGACGGAGGGGGAAAGATTGTCTGTCCACCTGTCGCCATTGGATGTCCTGCCGGTGAAGACGAAGTACAAGATCCCACAAGCGCGCGACCAAGTTGCGGCGCTGTTTCGGGCCGAGGGCGGCTTGCCGTTTGCCTGAGGTCGCTCAGCCGCGCCATAATGCGGTTCTAGATTTCAAAATCTAGGGGAAAGGTGAGACCGATCATGCGTGCCGCATGCGGGGCAGTCCGCAATCATGCCTTGTCGCGGGGCTTCGACGCGGTGGGCTTTGCGCCGGCGGCACTTGCCGACGCGGCGGGCGAGGGACTGCGCGAATACCTGGCGGCGGGGCATCACGGCGACATGGGTTGGATGCAAGCGCGCAGCGAGGAACGCGCGCAACCCAGAACGCTTTGGCCGCAAGCAAAGAGCGCTATCGTCCTCGGCCTGTCCTACGCACCCGCGTCCGACCCGCTGGCGATGCTCGAACACAAAGCCCGCGGAACAATCTCGGTCTATGCCCAAGGCGCCGACTACCACGACCTCATCAAAAAGCGGCTGAAAGCCGTCGCCCGCGCGCTCGCGTCCGAATTCGGCGGCGAGGTCAAAGTCTTCGTCGACACCGCACCCGTGATGGAAAAACCGCTCGCCCAAGCCGCAGGCCTCGGCTGGCAAGGCAAACACACGAACCTCGTCAGCCGCGAACACGGCTCATGGCTCTTCCTAGGCGTCATCCTGACGACGCTCGATCTGGGCGACGCGGCAGGCGAACAAGACCACTGCGGCACCTGCCAAAAATGTCTCGACATCTGCCCGACCACAGCCTTCCCCGCGCCCTACCGGCTCGACGCGCGCCGCTGCATCTCCTACCTCACGATCGAACACAAAGGACCGATCCCACGTGAGCTACGCCCCATGATGGGCAATCGCATCTACGGCTGCGACGATTGCCTAGCCGTGTGTCCCTGGAACAAATTCGCAAGCGCGACGCGCGAAACCGCCTTCCACCCGCGCGCCGAACTGCAAGGCCCGCTCCTCGCCGAACTGGCAAGCCTCGACGACACAGCTTTCCGCACCCACTTCCGCGCCTCGCCCATCAAACGCATCGGCCGCGACCGCTTCGTCCGAAACGTCCTGATCGCCATCGGCAATTCGGGCGACCGGAAACTCGTGGCACCAGTTGAAAATCTATTGCGCGACGCATCGACGTTGGTGCGCGGCGCCGCAGTTTGGGCTCTCAGCCGTTTGCATTCTAACGAAGAGTTCTCACGCTTGCGGAGCGACACTGCAGAAGGCGATCCCGCCGTTCTCGAGGAATGGCACGCCGCCTAGTGTTCAGTCACTTACAAATGTATCCACGCGGAGACGCGGAGTTCGCGGAGTGGGGTCATCCGTCGTCGCCCGGGAAAGCATCGACTCCGCGATCTCCGCGTCTCCGCGTGCTAATTCGACGCCGGATGCAGATGACTGAGTCAGAGAATTAGCGCCCCTTCTTCATCTCCAACTTCTCGATTTCGATCCGCGCGCTCTTGGCCGCTTCGCCGTCCGGCGCGCGTTCGAGGACGGCGAGGAAATCCTTCCGCGCCCCCGCCTTGTCGCCCTGTGCCGCGCGCAGCAAGCCGCGTTCGGCCAGCGCTTCGACATTCTCCGGATCGAGGATCAGGGCCTGCGTAATGTCGCCCATCGCGCCTTGCAGATTTTTCTGCGCCCGCCGCGCGCTCGAGCGCAAAACCAACGCTTGCGCGTTGCCGGGTTCTTCCACCAGCGCCGCCGACAAATCGGCCTCCGCCGCCGCCCACTTTTTCTGTGCCGCCGAAGCGCGCGCCCGATCGATCAAATACTCGGCCTCGCCCGGCATCAACGCCAGCGCCGCCGTGAACGAGGCGGTCGCCAGTTCCGGCTGTCCGGCCAGGATCCATGCATTGCCGGCCTGACCCAAAAGCTGCGCCCGCACCTCCGCCCCACCCGCTGACGCCTTGCGCGCTAGTTTGTCGAGCCGCCGCGCCGCTTCGCCGAATTGCTTCAAGCCCACCAGCGCCAGCGCCGCGCAGTGCTCGGCCCCTGCATCTTCGCCGTCGCCAAGCGCGTTCATCGCCATTTCCAGCGCTTGATCGGGGTGGCGATCCACTTTCTTGAGACAGGCCTCGTACGAAAAACTGTCCGAGGCGGCGAGAACGTAGGCGAGGAGGGCGAGCTTGACCATGGGGGGAGACTTCGCAGACTTTGCGGCAAATTCAAGCCTGAACGAGTTTAACGATCAAATCGATGCCCAGGCTCTTCTGTTTCGGATTGGGATTCAGCGCGCAAGTGTTCGCCGCGTGGCTGAAATCCAAGGGCTGGCAAGTGGCCGGTACCACCCGCACGCGCGAGCGTGCCGCCACACTCGCGGGCCTGGGCTTCGAGGCCTCCGTGTTCGCACCCGGCTTGGCCCTGGCGCCCGCAGCGCTCGCCGAGGCAACGCACATTTTGCTCGGCGTCCCGCCCGATGCCGCCGGCGATCCCGTCCTGGCAAGCCACGCGAACGATCTCGCGGCGGCGCGGCCTTCGTGGATCGGCTATCTCTCCACCACCGGCGTCTACGGCGACCGCGCCGGCGAATGGGTCGACGAACAAAAGCCACCCGCTCCCCAAAGCGAACGCGCCATGCGCCGTTTGGCTGCCGAACAGGCATGGCTCGCGTGGGGCAGGGCAAACGAAATGCCGGTGCACGTCTTCCGCCTCGCCGGTATCTACGGTCCAGGCCGCAATCAACTTGAAACGCTGCGCGAAGGCACCGCGCGCCGTATCGTCAAACCCGGCCGAATCTTCTCGCGCATTCACGTCGAGGATATCGCGAACGTTCTCGAAGCCTCGATCGCCAAGCCCAACGCCGGCGCCACCTACAACGTCTGCGACGACGAACCGGCGCCACCGCACGACGTGATCGAATACGCGGCGAAACTTCTGAACGTGACCCCGCCGCCGCTCGAACGCTTCGAAGACGCCGCCCGCACGATGTCCGAAATGGCGCTAAGCTTCTACGCCGACTCGAAACGCGTAAAGAATGGCCGCATCAAAACCGAACTCGGCGTCGCGCTTCGCTATCCCACGTATCGCGAGGGCCTGATGGCACTCTTGAAATGACACCCCTCTCCGTTCTCCAGGTCATCCCGGCGCTCGATGCCGGCGGCGCCGAACGCACGGCGGTCGATGTCGCGCGCGCCGTCGTTGCGGCGGGCGGACGCGCCTGGATCGCGACCGCCGGCGGGCGCCTTGAGGGTGAAGCCGAAGACGGCGGCGCAAAGCTCATCACCGGCGCCTACGATAGCAAAAACCCTCTGACAATCTGGCGTAACGCCGCCGCACTCGCCGATCTGATCCGCCGCGAAAAAATCGACATCGTTCACGCCCGCTCGCGTGCCCCCGCCTGGAGCGCCTATCTCGCCGCCCGCCGCACCGGCATCAAATACGTCGCGACCTATCACGGCATCTACAATGCAAAAGGCACGCTCAAACGTTATTACAACGCCGTCATGACGCGCGGCGACGCGGTGATTGCCAACTCGCACTACACCGCCGAGCACGTTTTGTCGCAGCACAAACTCGACAAGGCAAAACTTCACGTCATCCCGCGCGGCATCGACATCAAAGCCTTCACGCCCGAAAACGTCGCGCCCGAGCGGATCGCCGACATCCGCAAACAATGGAGCGTGAAATCCGGCAAACCCGTCATCCTCATGCCGAACCGCCTGACGCGCTGGAAGGGGCAGCTCGTCTTCATCGAAGCCCTGTCTAAACTGCCCAACCGGAACTTCGAAGCCGTGATGATCGGCGACGCGCAGGAACGCGACGCCTACGTCGCCGAACTGCTCGCGGCCGTCGATCGCTTGGACTTGAGCCAAGTCGTCCGCATTCCTGGCCACTGCCGCGATATGCCGGCGGCCATGATGGCGGCCGACGTGGTCGTGGCCCCCTCGATCGAGCCCGAAGCCTTCGGCCGCGCCGCCGTCGAGGCTCAAGCCATGGGCCGGCCGATCGTCGCCTCGCGCCTGGGAGCGCAAACGGAAACCATCGTCGACGGTATCACCGGATTCTTGGTTCCGCCGGGCGACGCGGACGCACTCGCCAAAGGCATTGAAAAGGCGCTGGCGCTGACCGCCGAAGAACGCATCGCGATGGTGACGGCCGCGCGCGAAAACGTCCTGCGCGCCTACACGGTCGACGCCATGTGCGCGGCGACGTTGCGCATCTACCGCGATCTTATGTCAACGCGTCCAAATACTGTTTGAGCGCCTCGGTCCACTGCGCCGGCCCACGTGCCCGCTCGGCCGCCGCCGCTCCAAGCTGGCGCTTAAGCTCGCCGTCGCCCAACAGGCGTTCGATCTGCCGCAACACGTCGGCTCGATCCGTCGCGTCGCACAGCAGACCGGTCTGGCCGTCGCGCACGGCATCGGCCGCGCCGCCCTCGCGGCCGGCAATCGCCGGCACGCCGTACCATCCGGCCTCGACGAACACGATGCCGAACCCTTCGACCGAATTACCCTCGCGTCGCGTCGGCATGACGAACGCATCCGCCGAGGCAAACAGCGCCGCTTTCGCTGTTCCATCGACTGGACCAACGAAATGCACGCTGCCCGAAACGCCCGTGTCCTTCGCAAGCTGTTCCAGCCTCGCCCGATCCTCGCCGCCGCCCGCCACGACATAGACGGCCTTGGGGTGCGATTTCAAAATCTCGGGCAGAACGCGGATCACCATGTCGACGCCCTTGCGCGGCTCGAGACGCGAAAGCGTCAGCAGCACCGGACTGCGCCCCGCAATGATCTCGCGGATGCCGCTCAACGCCGCGGGCGTCGGCTCTTTTTGCGGCCCGATCGGCGGGCTGATCACGCGTAGCCGCGCAGCGCCGTCGCTGAGATAGGGCTTCGCAAGCGCCGCCGTATAGGCCGAATTCGCAATGATGACGTGCGCCTTTGCCAGCGCCTTGGCGATGCGCGCGCGCTTACGCGGTGACGGATTCGCGGGGAACTCCATTCCGTGCGCGAGCACCGCCACCTTCACGCCGAGCGGTGCCAACAACTCGACGCTCTTCCACGAATCGGCGAACACGCCTTTCACGGTCTGCGCCCGCACCGCGCGTGCGATGGCAAACGCCTTCAACCGCCGCCGCAGTGGTTTGAAGCCGCCGAAGCGCGTGACGGCACAGGATCCGGGATCGGCGCCCTCGGCGCGCGCGCGATCCGCAAACACGTGCACCGCCTCGCCGCGCGCGTGCAGCGCATCGGCGAGCCCGCCCATCAGCATCTCGATCCCGCCGCGATCGGGCGGAAAGCACTGCGCCGCGATCAGGATCATGGCGCCTTGGAACGTTCGTTGAGAGCGTCCGCGCGCGGCGCCGCCCGCTCGGGCTTCTCCGCCGCTTCGAGCATCAGCGCGATACGCGCATAACGCGAAAACGCCCCGATCATCGACGTCTGAAATCCCAACAGCCCGCCGGTGAAGTGCCGACGCATCAGGTAATAACGGAGAAACGACGCCGGAAACTCGAACAACAAACGAAAGCGCAGCAGGCCCACGGACTTCATCTTCGAATGATCGGCGTTGTAGCGCGCCCGCTCGACCATCTTGCGCAACTGATCGTCGAGCGAACGCGACGAGAAATGATGCACGTCCCCGCCGAGCACACCGATTTTCAGACCGGCCGTCTCCAGCGAATCGTGCAGCGTCGAATCCTTGAACCTCACCCGCCGCCGGTCATAGAGACGCGGTTGGACGTAGTCGTTGGCCCACAGCCGCGGTTTCGACCGGCCCGGATAGACGTCATTGATGGGCAACGCATAGACCGCCAGCGCCGGCTCGCCCTGCGAAAACAACGCCTGAGTCTCCGCCGCCAACTTCGGCGATACGACCTCGTCGGCGTCCAAGTTGATCAGCCACGCGTTTCGGCATTGCGCTTCGCCGAAGCGTTTTTGCTGTCCAAACCCTGGCCAGACGTTGAAGATCACCCGCGCGCCTTCGGCTTCGGCCAAGGCTTGCGTGCCGTCGGTGCTGCCCGAATCGATGACGACGATTTCGTCGACCCAATCCTTGACCGCGCGGATGGTGCGCACGATGCGGTCGGCTTCGTTCTTGGCGATGATGAAGCAAGACAACGGAAGGCGCTTCACGTGTCGTAAGTCCCTATTCTCGTCGCTCAGGGCAGTGCCATAGCACGCAAATGCCTGCAAGCCGGTATTGAACGTTGATTAACCGCTGGCGTGGGACTATACATGTACAGTCTGTACAGGAAGCCGATGGCGCGCAAACCGGCGAAATTGAAGAAACCCCCGGCTGTGACGCGCCGCGCGCCGCGCCAAACTTGGCCGGTACAGGAAGCGCGCGCGAAATTGAGCACCTTGATCGACGCGGCGCTCGCCGGTAACCCGCAACGCATCACTCGCAACGGAAAAGGAACCGTGGTCGTGGTTCGCGAGGCGGATTTCGCGCCCAAGAAATCGGGCGACATGAAAAGGTTTATGGCGCTGTTCCAAAATTCACCGCTGACGGAGGCACTTGAAGAGGGTCTGATCGACTTCGACGCGATGCGCCGGGAAAGCCCCCTCGGCCCGCCGGTCGATTTTTCCGATCCTGACGAGTAGGCGTGACCTGGCTTCTCGACACCAACGCTATTTCCGAACTTGCGCTTCGACGGATGAATGACGGCATCAGGGCATGGTTTGATGTTCGAACCGATTCCAACGAATTGTTTCTCAGTGCCGTAACCGCCGGAGAATTGCTGCGTGGCGCGTTATTGCTCCCGTCGAGTCACCCTCGCCGCAGCTACCTGTTGAAATGGGCCGAGGACGTGCTCGACGAGTTTGGGGATCGGGTGCTGCCCTTTGACACCGCTGTTGCGCGGACATGGGCTCGGACTCCCCCACCGACGACAACTGAATGGTCGCTCAGGTCGTGTGACGCACACGACACGAGCTCCCGATGGTCGCTCAGTCGCCTGGCTTCCGCGGCGGCGGGTCGTCTGCCGTCGACGCGAGCT
>JANOFM010000099.1:0-5594 GCA_031413635.1 Alphaproteobacteria bacterium
GCAAGGACATCGACATCGTTGCGGTCAACGATCTGGGGCCGGTGGAGACGAACGCGCATCTGTTACGTTACGACTCCGTGCACGGACGGTTTCCGATGGAGGTCAAGGTCGACGGCGATTTCATCATTGCCGGGCGCCACAAGATCAAGGTGACCGCGATCAAGGACCCGGGCCAGCTGCCGCATCGCGAGCTCGGCGTCGATATCGCGATGGAATGCACGGGGATCTTCACCTCGAAGGACAAGGCGTCGGCGCATCTGACGGCGGGCGCCAAGCGCGTGCTGATCTCGGCGCCGGCCGACGGCGTGGAAATGACGGTCGTTTACGGCGTCAATCATGCGAAGCTGACGAAGGATCACATCGTCGTCTCGAACGCCTCGTGCACGACGAACTGTCTCGCGCCGGTGGCGATGGTGTTGAACAACACCGTCGGCATCGAGAAGGGATTTATGACGACCGTTCACGCCTACACGAACGACCAGCCGTCGCTCGACCAGATGCACAAGGATCTTTACCGCGCGCGTGCAGCCGCCCTTTCGATGATCCCGACCTCGACGGGTGCCGCCAAAGCGGTCGGCCTGGTGTTGCCGGAATTGAAAGGAAAGCTCGACGGGGTTGCGATCCGGGTGCCGACGCCGAACGTGTCCGTGGTGGACCTCAAGATCTTGGCCAAGCGCGCCACCACGGTCGACGAGATCAACGCGGCGATGAAGCGGGCGGCGGCGGGCGAGCTCAAAGGCGTGCTCGACATCGTCGACGCGCCGTTGGTGTCGATGGACTTCAATCACAATCCGGCGTCGTCGTCCTTCGCACTCGACCAGACGAAAGTGTTGGATGGCACGTTCGTGCGCGTGATGGCGTGGTACGACAACGAATGGGGCTTTGCCAACCGCATGAGCGACACGGCGGCGGCGATGGGTAAACTGCTTTAATGCCTGGGTTCAGCACCATCGATACGCTGGAGGCAACGGGCAAGCGTGTGTTGGTGCGCGCGGATCTGAACGTGCCGATGAAGGACGGCGCGGTGAGCGACACGGCCCGCATCGATCAGGCGGCGACCACCATCCGCGAGCTTTCGGGCAAGGGTGCAAAGGTGATCGTGCTGTCGCATTTCGGGCGGCCGGACGGCAAGCGCGTGGAGAGCATGTCGCTCAAAGCGATCTTGCCGGCGCTGTCTAAGGCCGTGGGCAAGGCGGTTGCGTTCGCAAACGATTGCATCGGCGTGGAAGCTGAACGTGCCGTGGGCGCAATGAAGAGCGGCGACGTGCTGCTGCTCGAAAACACGCGCTTTCACGGCGAGGAAGAAAAAAACGAGGCGCGTTTCGTGGCGGCGCTGGCCAAGCTTGGCGATGCCTATGTCAACGACGCGTTCTCGGCCGCTCACCGGGCGCATGCGACGACCGAAGGGTTGGCGCATCGCTTGGCCGCTTATGCGGGGCGTGGGATGCAAGCAGAGCTTGAGGCGCTCGGCCGGGTGTTGGAAAAGCCGGAACATCCGGTCATCGCAATCGTCGGCGGGGCAAAGGTTTCCTCGAAGCTTGCCGTGCTTGAGAATTTGATCGCCAAAGTCGACGTGCTCGTCATCGGCGGCGCGATGGCGAATACGTTTCTGAAGGCGCAAGGCCTGCCGATCGGCAAGTCGCTGCACGAGCCCGCGCTGCTCGACAAGGCGCGCGAGGTTTTAGCGGCTGCCAAGGCACGCGGATGCGTCATCGTGCTGCCGAGCGACGGCGTCGTCGCCAAGGAATTCAAGGCGATGGCGGAGGCCAAGACGCTCGCCGTCGCGCGCACGCCGGACGACGGCATGATCCTGGACGTCGGGTCGGATACGATTGCCTCGATCGCAGCGCGGCTCGAGAGCGCGAAAACCGTGGTGTGGAACGGGCCGTTGGGCGCGTTCGAGACGCCGCCGTTCGATCTGGGCACCAACGCGGTGGCGCGGCACGTCGCGATGCTGACGAAAGTGGGCGCGATGGTCTCGGTCGCAGGCGGCGGGGACACGTTGGCGGCGCTGGCGCAAGCGGGCGCGGAGGACGATTTCACCTATTGCTCGACGGCGGGCGGCGCGTTTTTGGAATGGCTTGAGGGGAAAGAGCTGCCGGGCGTGAAAGCCCTGGAACAGCGCTAACGGAGAGAGACATGTCGGTCGCAGAGATGGAAAACATTGCGCGCAAGATGGTGGCGCCGGGCAAGGGCATTCTTGCGGCGGACGAAAGTTCGGGCACGATCAAGAAGCGTTTCGACGCGATCAGCGTGGAGTCGACGGAAACGACGCGGCGCGATTATCGCGAGATGATGTTCCGCACGCCGGCGATGAAGGAATTCATCTCGGGCGTCATTCTCTACGACGAAACGATCTGGCAGGACGCCGCCGACGGCACGCCGCTGGTCAAGATCATCGCCGACTCGGGCGCGGTTCCGGGGATCAAGGTCGACGAGGGCACCGAGATGCTGCCCGGTTCCCCGAAGGAGTTGATCACCAAGGGGCTCGACGGGCTGTCGAAGCGTTTGCCGAAATATTACGAGCGCGGCGCGCGGTTCGCGAAGTGGCGCGCGGTGATCGACATTGGTTCCGGGATCCCGACTTACAACTGCATACACGCCAACGCCCACGCCCTGGCGCGTTATGCGGCGCTGTGCCAGCAGGCCAACATCGTGCCGATCGTCGAACCGGAAGTGCTGATGGACGGCGAGCACGACATCGATGCCTGCCATGCGGTGACGGAGTGGGTGTTGAAGGAAACGTTTCAAGAGCTTTACACCGCGAACGTGAAGCTCGAAGGCATCGTGCTGAAACCCAACATGGCGATCGCGGGCAAGAAGTCGACCAAGAAAGCGTCGGTCGCCGAGGTCGCGGAAAAGACGGTGAGGATGCTCAAGGCGTGCGTGCCGCCGCTGGTGCCGGGTATCGCGTTCCTGTCGGGCGGGCAAGCGGACGAAGAGGCGACGGCGCATTTGGACGCGATGAACAAGCTCGGGCCGCTGGCGTGGAAGCTGACATTTTCCTACGGGCGCGCGCTGCAGGCGGCGCCGCAAAAGGCGTGGTCGGGCAGACAAGAGAACGTGGGCGCGGGCCAACGCGCCTTCGCCCATCGCGCACGCATGAACGGGATTGCGGCGCTCGGGAAATGGTCGACCTCGCTTGAGAAGGAGGCAGCCTAATCCGTTGCCGACTCTATCTCATTACCCCGCCGCGTTTCGACGCGGCGTTCGGCGACGTGTTGAAGCGCGCGCTTGAGGGCGGCGATGTCGCGTCGCTTCAGCTGCGGCTCAAGAGTGATTCCGACGACGACATTCTCCGCGCGGCCGAATGGCTCATGCCGATCGCGCAACGGGCGGGGGTCGCGTTCATCGTCAACGACCGGCCCGACCTCGCCAAGAGGCTCAATGCCGACGGCGTGCATGTCGGGCAAGAGGATGCGCCCATGGCGCAGGCGCGCGCATTGCTCGGGCCTGACAGAATCGTCGGCGTGACGTGTCACGACTCACGGCACTTGGCGATGGAGGCGGCGGAAGCGGGCGCGGATTATGTCGCGTTCGGCGCCTTCTATCCGACGGCGACGAAAGACGCGAAGGCGCGCGCGGAGCCCGAACTCCTGACCTGGTGGCAGGAGATCATGCAGATCCCGTGCGTGGCCATCGGCGGGATCACGGTCGAGAATGGCGGGCTGTTGGTCGAGGCGGGGGCGGACTTCCTCGCGGTGTCGAGCGGCGTCTGGGATCATCCTCAAGGGCCGCAGGTGGCGGTCGCCGCGTTCAATAAGCTCTTCGATTCCCTCGCGAAATAGGTTGGTTTGGCGCATTGAAGGCGCCAAGGCGGCCTGTTAGGTTCCCGCGCAATTCGGGGCGGGCAACCGCCCCTTGTCGTTTTCCAAGATCAGCACTTCCATGAAAATCACAGGCAACGAAATCAAACCGGGGGCCGTCATCGAGCATGACGGGTCGCTCTGGGTCGCGGTCAAAGCGCAGGCCGTAAAGCCCGGCAAGGGCGGCGCCTATAATCAAGTCGAACTGAAAAACCTGTTCGACGGGCGCAAATTGAACGAACGGTTCCGTTCGGCCGAAGCTGTCGAGGCCGTCGAACTCAATTTCAAGACCCATACTTTCCTGTTCGAAGCCGGCGAGATGCTGACCTTCATGGACAAGGAAAATTTCGACCAGATCGAGATCGCGAAAGACTTCATCGGCGAGCGCGCGGCGTTCCTGCAGGACGGCATGGACGTCAAGGTCGAGAGTTATGAGGGCAAGCCGATCAGCGTGCAGCTGCCGCAGAACGTGACCTTGACCATCGTCGAGGCCGATGCGGTGGTGAAGGGCCAGAGCGCCTCGTCGTCGTACAAGCCCGCGAAACTGGAGAACGGCTTGCGGGTGATGGTGCCGCCGTTCATCGAAACGGGGACGCGGATCGTCGTGTCGACCGAAGACGTCACCTACGTCAAACGCGCGGAATAGACAAAACCGATGGCGATCAACACACCGCTGATGAATGTGATGGTGGCCGCCGCGCGCAAGGCGGCGCGCGCGCTGGTGCGCGATTTCGGCGAGGTGGAGAACCTGCAGGTCTCGCGCAAGGGGCCGGCCGATTTCGTCACGCAAGCCGACATGAAGGCCGAACGCATTTTACGCGAGGAATTGCTTCGTACCCGACCGCATTACGGCTTCGTGATGGAAGAAGGCGGCGTCATCGAGGGCCTGGACAAGACGCATCGCTGGTTCATCGATCCACTCGACGGGACGACGAATTTCCTGCACGGCCTGCCGCATTTCGCGATTTCGATCGGGCTGGAGCGCGAGGGTCAGTTGGTGGCGGGGCTGGTGTTCAATCCGATCGCGGACGAAATGTTCACCGCCGAAAAGGGTCAGGGCGCCTGGGTCAACGACAAACGCCTGCGCGTGTCGGCACGGCGCGAGTTGAACGTGGCTTTGGTCGCGACCGGCATTCCCTACAAAGGCAAACCCGGGCACGAGGGTTTTTCCGGCGAATTGTCGTTGATGATGAACGAGGTTGCGGGCGTGCGCCGGTTCGGAGCCGCAGCCTTGGACCTCGCGTGGGTTGCGGCGGGGCGCTTCGACGCGTTCTGGGAGCGGGACCTGTCGTCGTGGGACGTGGCGGCGGGGATCGTCATCCTGCGCGAGGCGGGCGGCTTGGTCACCGATCTGAACGGCGGTCAAGACATGTTGGGCGGCGGCCATATCCTGGCCTCGAACGCCCAGTTGCATCCGTCGCTGCTAAAATTGCTGGGCGAGGCCCCGCGCGAGGGCGTGAAGTCCTAGTCCGGATCGAGTATTCTTCGGCGTATGCGAGTCAGTCCGGTATTTGCGTTTGTCGGTTTGTGCGTGGCGTGCGGCGTTGGCGGCGCACAGCCGATGAAGCCGCTCGCCGAGGATACGGGCGTTACCGTCGATCTCGAAGCACTGCCAATTCCGTTGCCGCGCGCGAAGCCCACGGCCGACGAGATGGGAGCGATGAGTCAATCTCGTCCGCGCCCGAAACCCACGCCGGAAGAGCTCGCGACGTTCGTTATGGCTCCCGACGCCGTTGCTTCAGGCGCGCCACTGCCGCGGATGAAGCCCGAGATGGATGCGGTTGCCCT
>JANOFM010000100.1:0-8547 GCA_031413635.1 Alphaproteobacteria bacterium
CGGCGTCGCATAGAGCGCAATGATCTGATCGGGATCGTACGATATCAGCTGCTTGAGCCCGTGCCAAAAATCCTTATCCGTCTGCTCGTCGAACCCGGCCACCCACGTCGCCAGCGACAGAATGCCGTGCTTGCGCAACAACCTGATCGCCTCGCGATCCGCCGCCGTCGTGCTGCCTTTCTTGATCAGCGCCAACGTCGCCTCGTCCGTATTCTCCATCCCCATCAAAAAGCGCTCGAACCCCGCTTTCTTATAGAGATGCAAGATGTCCGCATCGCGCACGATATCGCCCGCCCGCGTCGAGCCGACCAGCGTCACATCGACATTCTCCGCGATCAGCGCTTCCAAGAATTCCTTCCAGGGTTTGCGCCCCGCACTCGGATTCTCGTCGGCGAAGTTGAACACCTCCACACCGTGCTCGCGGTGCAACCGCGCGATCTCGGCCGCCAGCTTCTTCGGATCGCGATGGCGCCAACGTGTCCAAAACCCGCGCTGACCGCAGTAATTGCACAAATGCGGACAGCCGCGCGAAAACTGGATGACGACCGCGCGTTTGCCGCCCCAATACGAATAGCGCTTGTGATCGATCAACTCCCATCCGACGCGATGGGCATCGAGATCCTTGATCGCGGGCGCAGCCGGCGTCCCTCGCGCCTCGCCGTGGACCCGAAACGCCAAACCCGGAATATGCGCGTAAGACTGCTGCGACTGAAGCGCCTCGAACAACTTAACCGCCGTCTCCTCGCCCTCGCCGCGCACGACGATGTCGATCTGCGGCTCGGCACTGAGTATGTCGCGCCAAAAATAGGTCGGATGCACGCCGCCATAGACGATCGGCACGCGCGGCATCAGCGCTCGGATCAACCGCGAGATTTGCATGACGATCGGATGGCCCGATGTCGATCCCGTATGCCCGAACAACACCGCCTCCGGCGCGTAAGCAAGCGCCTTCGCGACGATCGCTTCGTACGTCATCGGCCCGAACTCGCCGTCGATGAGCCTGACTTCGTGCCCCGCGTCGATCAACGGCCCGCCGATGGAAAGCAGCCCCAAAGGCGGCAACTGCTCCTTCGGAATCCGGCTGCCGATCGCCGGATGAGGAACGTTGATCAACACAATGCGCATGCAACGCTTCCTGGGAAGTTGCAGCGACGATATGCGATTGCGCCCCGCCTGGCGTGTGACGACCATCGCGCCGCAAGCGATTGCCGCAAAGTCGCCGCAAACGATCCTAGACCGCGCCGCGCATCCGCGCCGCTGCGCCGACAATCGCCTCCAGATTCCAGAATTGGAGGTTTTGCGTTTCCGCAAAGCGCGCGCATTGTTCGCGGTCTTCGGATGGGCCTTTAAGGCTCATCAGTATGCCAAGGTCGGCGCCGAAGAATGCCTTTGAACCGGCCAGCCCACGGACTTCCGGCGCGCCGGCCTTTCGTCCCCTCCATTGCTTGCACTGCGCCACGATGCGCCCGCCCGGCGAACAAAGCAGTACATCGACGCCGTAATCGTTCGAACCGCGCGTCAGCATCACCTGACCCGTCTTGAGATGCCCGGCGAGCAACTCGGCCGCTTCGATCTCGAACCCCGCGTCGTCCAACCCCTCGCTCCAGAACTCCGGATCGCACCGCACCCGCCGCCACGCATCGATCTGCTCGTACTCCATGCAAGCCGCGCCGAAGGCGATGCGCCGCGGTTCGGCCCGCCGGAAACGCATCGCCGCAATAGAGGCGGCGGCATAGAAGATCACGGCGAGAAAGGCGCTCGACGTGGTCATCCACACCGCCGCGAATACGGCCGCATCGTCGGAGAATATGTCCAATGCCCACACCAGATCGGCCGCCGCGATGCTGGCCACGCCGGCGGCCAAGATCGTGCCCGCGAACAGGGCCAGGCGTCGAATGCGCAGATTCCGCCGATATTTTTGTTCGTCAACGTCCGAACGCTTCAACATGAAACCGGCAAGCGTCGGCTTGGGCCGCAACCAGTTCAAAGTTAGAGAGGCGGATCGATCGTCAATCA
Source organism: Alphaproteobacteria bacterium (assembly GCA_031413635.1). Classification (GTDB taxonomy): domain Bacteria; phylum Pseudomonadota; class Alphaproteobacteria; order Micropepsales; family Micropepsaceae; genus SZUA-430. The sequence goes on from JANOFM010000100.1 coordinate 2,017, forward strand.
ATCCGGGGGGCAGCTGCGCAAAACAACTCCATCCCGCCCCGCTCATCTCCCCGCCCTAGGTCCCCATCGACCACGGCGATTAAACAACGATGTGCGGACGCATAGAAGTTGCCCGGCGGGGACAACCGCTTAGATTCGTCGCCCCATCGGCCGATTCTCCCGACAGAAAATTTCCTGCGCAACCGCCGGGAGAAACGAAACGATTCAATGCACGATTTCCGCAGACAACTCTGAGACGATTTTTAAATTCCAAACCTGCGCCACGCTCAAATCCACCGCCCCACGCGCGCCCGATATGCCCGATAGGCCTCGCCGTGAACGCGCTCAAGGAAAGTCTCCTCGCCGCGAATTTGAATCTCAAGCGACAGATAGGTTGCCATAAGGATCGCAACCGTCACCGCACTTGCCGACCACAACGTCATGCCGAGCACGAACACCAGCATGCCGAGAAAGATCGGATTGCGCGAAGCGCGGAACGGGCCGTTCGTCCGTAACGGCGGCACGTCGTCTTGCGGAATTCCGATGCGCCACGAATTGCCCATCGCGATCTGGGCATAGGCCGTCCACACGGTCGCCAGCGCCATCAACGAAACGCTGGCCCAGCGCGTCGCATCGCCCACGGCCCAGTCGATCCGGCCCGCCGCATCCTCGAACGCCGGCCAGTAAGCGATTGCGGCAAAATAGGCGACAAGCCCCGCAACGATCGCAAAGAAGACATAGGCAATGAAACGATGCGTCGGATCGCGATGGTCGAACACGTAAGGATTGATTCCCGCCGTCCGGCGCAGCCACAAACTTCGCACAGCCGCCACTGCGACATAAACAAGCCCGAACATCAACGGCGTCAACGGCGAACTCGTCATCTCAGTGCCCATGATGCGCGTGCCCGTCGACGGCGCCGGCCGCAGACGTCCCGCTCGCGAGTTCCCCCATCGCGCTGCGGATCACCTGCAACGCGGCGGCGAGCGCCAGAGACGCCATGATCGCGGCAACCGCGATGTCGGGCCAAGCCGATCCCGTGCCGAACACGCCCACGGCCGCCGCCATCACCGCGACATTGCCGATCGCGTCGTTGCGCGTGCACAGCCAGACCGAGCGCATATTCGCGTCGCCGTTGCGATAGCGGTAGAGCAACAGCGCCACGCCCACATTCGCCGCCAATGCCAAAGCGCCCACCGCGCCCATCACCGGCGCGCTCGGCGTCCCACCCGCCACTGCGCTCATCGCCGCAGCGACGATCACCCAAAGCCCGAACAACCCCATGCTGGCGCCCTTGACCAACGCCGCACGCGCCCGCCACATCAGCGCCATCGACAGCACGAAAAGACTCAACCCGTAATTCGCCGCGTCGCCGAGGAAATCGAGCGCATCCGCTTGCAGCGCCACCGACCCCGCAGCCAGACCCGCGCCCGCTTCGATGAAAAACATCGCCGCGTTGACGCCGAGCGCCAGCCACAATACCCGCCGATAGGCAGGCGTATCCAGCGGCGACGTTGTCGGCGCGCAACACGCATCCATCGATCGACCTCCCGCCGCCAAACGCGACAGACACGAATCTACATGCTATAGTGACTATAGCTTCAAGAGGCGGAAAATGGCGCAAATCCTCACCATCGGTGCGCTCGCCAAGCGCGCGGCGACGAAAGTGCAAACCATCCGCTTCTACGAACACGAAGGTCTGATGCCCCCGCCCTCGCGCAGCGACGGCGGCCAGCGCCGCTACACCACGGCGCATGCGGACCGGCTCGCCTTCATCCGCCACGCCCGCGAATTGGGCTTCCCGCTCGACGCCATCCGCGACTTGTTGAAGCTCGTCGACAAGCCCGATCAACCTTGTGCCGAGGTCGACCGCGTCGCGCGCGATGTGCTCGCCGATGTCGAAGCCAAAATCGCGCGGCTAGAATCGCTGCGCGGCGAGTTGCAACGCATGGTCCGCCAATGCCGCCACGGCCGCGTCTCCGACTGCCGCGTGATCAAAGTGCTCGCCGACCACTCGCACAGCCACTGCCTATCACACGATCACGGTTGAACTCGGAACCCGCCGCGACGGACCGCGCGACGCGATCACCTTGTCGATGCGCCGCCCGTCGAGATCCACCACCTCGAAATGCCAGCCGTAAGCCTCGAACGTCTCGCCGACCACCGGTATGCGCTTAAGCTGGGCGAGTGCAAATCCGGCAAGCGTCTGATAGTCGCGATCGTCGGGCAGCGCGAATCCGAATTGCTCCGCCATTTCGTCGGCCGGCATCGACCCCGACAACAGCCAGGATCCGTCCGCCCGCCGCGTCGCGTCGGGCTCGGCATCGTCCTCGTGCGACCGGAACGACCCCGCAATCGTCTCCAACAAATCCGCTGGCGTCACCAAGCCTTCGAAATCGCCGTACTCGTTGTGGATCAACGCCATCGGCACTTCGGCCGAACGCAACTTCGCCAACACGTCGAGCGCGTCCGACGTCGAGGGGATCACCGTCGCTTGCCGCAAATGCGCCCTGAGGTCGAGCTTGCGGCCCGCGACCAAATCGGTCAGCAACTCGCGGACCTGAATGACGCCCACGATCGAATCGATCGACCCTTCGCCCGCCGGCAGCCGCGAATGCGAGATCCCCGCAAGCATCGTTGCGATCTTGCTTTCGTCCATCGAAAGGTCGATCCATTGCACGTCGGTTCTCGGCGTCATGACCCCCGTCACCGGGCGCGCGCCCAGCCGCAACACGCCGGCGATCATGTGCCGTTCGCTCGCCTCGATCGTGCCTGATATTTCCGCTTCCGCGATCAGCGCTTTCATTTCTTCCTGCGATACCGTGTCGTCGCTTTTGGTCTTGAAGCCCAAAACCGTAAAGACCGATCTCGTCGTCGCCTGCAGCACCCACGCCGCCGGCCACGCCACAGCCGACAGAAACGTCATCGCCGGCGCGACACGGCAGGCGATACGCTCGGGCTGAATGAGCGCCATCTGCTTGGGCACAAGCTCGCCGAAGATGATCGACAGAAACGTCACCGCCGCGATCACGATCCCGACCCCCAGCCACTCGGCGACCACAAGGCCAAGCCCCATCTCCAGGAACCAAGCCGTCAACCGCCCGCCCAGCGTCGCGCCCGAGAACGCGCCGGCGATCACGCCGATCATCGTGATCCCGATCTGGACCGTGGAAAGAAAGTGTCCCGGCTCGGCCGCGAGGGCCAACGCCCGCCGCGCCCCCCACGCGCCCTTGGCGGCCAGCGCCCTGACGCGGGTGCGCCGCGCCGAAACGACGGCCAGCTCCGACATCGAAAACAGCCCGTTCAGCGCAATGAGAAGCAAAACAATGATAACTTCAAACACGATATCCCTCGTCGCCACCGGCTGGTGACGTCAGGGACCAGTGTTTAGAGCGAATCGCCCGCCGCGGGAATCTGATTCAGTTCAGATCGCGCGTCGCGGGCGGTTTCGGGCGCCGGTAGACGGGTATGACGCCCTCGACCTTGCAACTGCCGAGGCCCGCCGACTTGAAACAACACCCCCATTTTCCGCTGTTGCAAAACACCGAGAAGTCGGAGGCGACATTTGCCTGCTTCGGCAGCATCGTATTAAGGCAATACCGTCCTCGATCGGAGTTGAGGATCGCAAACAGCGCGTTCTCGGAGCAGCCATTCAATATCGGCGGCTGCAACGGCCCGAACGGTTGCGTCGAAACCGGAGTCGACTGACAGAGGAATAGCGACATGATGATGAGAAAAGCGATTCGGCGCATGGAACGGGGTCTCCTTCGTTGCGCATGTAACCCGCCGGCGGGAGTTTATGCCCTTTCCCCCGCACCCACCACCCGTCGCGCCACGGTTTCGTACAGTCCCGCGACATGTTCCGGTGTCTGCCGCAAACCGGTTTCCATCCACCAGCGAATCAGACTGACAAATACGCCCGCCAAGATCACCGCGGTCACCTGCCGCCGGGCGAGCGGCAAGCCGGGATGCAGGCGCTTGAGATTGGCCTCCGCGATCGCCCGCAACTTATCCTCCCGCGCGGCTTGCGTGCGCACGAACTGCCCCGACGACACCATCGACAGCGCAAACGCCCGCGCCTCATGGACATGCGCGAACACCTCGCGCGCCGGCAGCATCGTGTCGTAGTCGCCCCGTGTCCGCTGTGCGTGGACATCGAAGCCGCCCACCATCCCGCCGAACGAAGTGATCAGAAAATCGTCCTTGTCCGCATAGTGCTTATAGAAAGTCGAACGCCCGACGCCCGCCTTCGCCGCCAGCGTGCGCACCGCGAGCGCATCGAAACCCTCCATCGGTCCCAACGCCATCAACGCTTCGGCCAACGCCAGGCGCGTGCGATGCGAGCGCTTGTCGATCAGGTTTGCCGTGCGCTTCCGCGGAGCGTTCTTAGACATAGAGGCCTTCGTGTCTCGCATCGCTTGCTCGCACGCTTTCGTGAGTTGGGACTTGAGTGACGCGAACTCTATCACGGACGAAAGTGCAATCTGCAGCTGAGGCGAGCAAGATGAAAAGAACTGACTTTGGCCTGGCCGGCACGCTTGGCTTCACGCTGCTCCATTTCGGCGCCCTAGCACAACACCTGACGGCGCGGCGCCTATTGAACACCAAGCGTCCCCGTGTCTCGCAACGCCGCTTGTAAGCGCCCGCTCCGCCGCCGCACAGTCGGACCGACAACGGGGAACGCAATATGAAACTCGAAAGCGCGGGCGGCGTGGCGCTCCTGGCGGGCACTTTGGCGATGATCGCCGTCATGGCGCATCATCCCTCGGGCGTGCCCCACGGCTCCGAAGCCGGCGCCGTGATGCGTCTGGGCATCATCGTTCACGCCGTCGCCATCGCAACGGTCCCGCTGACCACCTTCGGCTTCTTCGCCCTGACGCGCAGCATCGGCTTCGACAACGCGCCGGCAACGCTCGGCTTTTTCTTCTACCTCTTCGGCGCCGTCGCCGTGATGCTCGCGGCCGCAATGAGCGGCCTCGTCGCCCCGCGCCTCATCGAAGCGCAGATGGCCGCGGCCGCCGCCGACCAATCCATGATCCACGCTTTGCTGCGCCTCGAATGGTATTTGAATCAGTCGTTCGCGCAGATCCACGTCGCATTGTTCTCCGCCGCGATCGCCCTGTGGTCGCTCGGTTGGCCCGGCAAAGGCGTCCTCGCTGCGGCGATCCAGATCGCAGGCCTCGTCATCGGCATCGGAGTCTTCGCCTGGCTCGTTTCCGGCACTCTCACGCTCGACGTCCGCGGCATGGGCGCGGTGGTCCTGGCGCAAAGCGCGTGGATCGTCCTGGCGGCCTTCGGACTGCTCGCGCGAACGCCGAAGTCGCAGTGAGATCACATCCGCGCGCGACGATAGACGAGCTTGGCCTCCTCGGTCTTGCCGTCTTTGCCCTTGACGCGCACCCAATGCGTGACTTCGTCCGGACCGGTGCGTTTGATCGTGAGGCCGTCGAAATACAAAGCCTCGCGCTCGACCGCGACCAGCGGAAAGTCGACCGTCTTGTCCTTTTCTTCCCACCCTTTGAGATCGGGATGGAAGTGCTTGACCCGATAGACCAGCGATCCCCGCTCCTCGCGGATCAGCACGATTTCATAAAATGCGGGGCCATCTTTGCCGGCCATATAGAAGTGACCGATCATCGCGTCGCCCACGGGCGGCGACATCACCTCTTCGACGACCGCGCCGAACCCTTCGCCGACCCAGCGCCCGGCGACCCAGCCGGCATCGGAAATGCCAGCGTTCGGCGAAACCCCGCCCGGCGGCAGTGACCGCGTCTCGTCCGCCCGCGCGGCGAACGAAATCAAAGCTAGAACAACGGCAAATATTGCGACGCGCATGCGAACGCCCTCCCTGATAAAAAGGAAGACGAACGGCGCCATACCCAATCGACAAGACACCGTTCGACCCGGAGAATAACTTGCGCACGACACCCGTTGCGGCGCCTAATCGCCACCGACGAAACCGGAGAGCGCCGCCATGATCGACCTCTACTACTGGCCCACACCCAACGGCAAGAAAGTCACCATCCTGCTCGAGGAATTGGCCATGCCTTACAACATGATCCCGCTGCGCATCGGCCAAGGCGATCAGTTCTCCGACAGCTTTCTCAAGATCGGCCCCAACAATCGCATGCCGGCCATCGTCGACCGCGACCCCAAGGGCGGCGGCGCGCCGATCGGCGTTTTCGAATCCGGCGCCATTTTGATGTACATCGCCGAGAAGGCCGGAAAATTCTTGCCCGCCGACCCGCGCGGCAAATCCGAAGTCACGCAATGGCTGATCTGGCAGATGGCCAACCAAGGCCCGAAACTCGGCGAATGCGGCCACTTCCGAAGATTGCCCGAAAGCCAAGGCGACCAGACCTACGCCGTACGCAGATTCACCGACGAGGCCAACCGGCTTTACGGCGTGATGAACAACCGCCTCTACGACCGCCGCTATCTCGCGGGCGACGACTACACCATCGCCGACATGGCGTCGTACCCGTGGACGATCGGCTGGAAGGGCCAAGGCCAAGACATCGAAGACTTCAAACACGTCAAACGCTGGATGGA
>JANOFM010000101.1:0-6526 GCA_031413635.1 Alphaproteobacteria bacterium
GTTCTATTTGCTGGGCGGCTTGGTGGCGATGGCAGCCCAAATGGCGGCCGATCCCACGTCGACCATCCCGGCACTCGGGGCCAGTGGCGCCGTCGCCGCCGTGATGGGCGCCTTTCTCGTCACCTATCCGGGCGATCAAATTCGCACCTTGATCCTCGTGCCCGTCCTGCGCGTCGTCTCGATTCCGGCGATCGTGCTCATCGGCCTTTGGATTCTGACGCAAGTCATCAGCGTTTCGACGGAGACGGCACAAGGCAACGTCGGCGGCGTCGCCTATTTTGCGCATATCGGCGGGGCGCTCTTCGGCGCGCTCACGGGCCGGTTGTTTCGCCGCTAATTCGCTACTGACCCAGCGCCTTCTGAATCTCCACGGCGCAGTCCACGGCCTCGTTGGGCGCGACGCGGCTATTCCAGTCCGCGCCGAATTTCGCTTTCGCGAGCGAGATGACGTTCAGACAATAGGTTTCGGCGTGGCGTGCACGCGTCGCTTCGGCGTTTGCCGGCACCGGCGCAATCGCCGAACTCGGGATCGTCGCCGGCTGTGACGGGGCTTCGACGGCCATCCGGCGCGAATGCGATTGAAGCTCCCATGCCTGCTGCGTTTGCTGCGCGCAGACCGTATCGCGCGGATCAAGCCGGAACTTCCAGTCGTCGCCGTACTTCGTTCTAGCAAGCGCGATGAACTCCGCGCAATGCGTCGCCACCGCAACCTCGGACGCCGTCGCGGCAGCAGGCTGCTGCCGTGCGACGCCGATCACGCGCACTGCAAGAAAAATTGCGGCACCAAAAAGTGCGATGAAGACCAGCCCCCATCCGAGCTTCGATCTCAAGGCGCCAGTGCCGGTCTCAATGCCGACGTTCGCCATGTGTCTGCCTTCCGTCATACGGTCGGACCGCCACATCATAGCATCGCCGTCGAACGCTGAAAACGACCGCAACAGGCACAATCGGGCCCGGCAAAACAACCCGCAGGAGAAATCCTCCCAACCCTTATCGCCGCGCCGATAGGCACCTTGGCGTAGGGCAGGTGCGCTCTCTCTACTTCCCCCGCTTCGGCGCGCCCGTAATCCCCACCGCCGTGCGCAAGTCTTCCGCCTTCATCAGCCGCCCATCGCGCATCACCATCTCGACCTGGCGCAAATCGCCGATGCGTTTCGATGGATCGCCGTCGATCAGCGCGAGTTCCGCCTTCTTGCCCACCGCGATCGAACCCGTCTCGCCGTAAAGCCCGTAGGCCTTGGCCGGCACGATCGTGGCGCAGGCCAGCGCCTCGGCTTGTGTCATCCCGGCCGCGACGTAAAGCTCAAGCTCGCGCACCAGCTCGAGCCCAAGTCCGTCGGTCCCCGCCAACACCGGCACGCCGCGCCGCTGCAGCTCCATCACCAAGGCCTGCAGCTTGGCGAAACTCTTCAGCATCGTCGCGCGCGGCAGATCGGCCGGCGGCGCCAACCCGCCCGCCTTGAGGCCGCGCTCGACCTGCGGCGGCAAAGTGCCCGCGAACGGCACATAAGCCTCGGCAAGCTTGCCGCGCTCGCCCAGTAAGATCGTCTCGATCACCGGCAAGGTCGGATCGATCGCGATACCGCGCTTGCCCAAGTCGTCGAGATACTCGCGCATCTTCGCCGACTTCAAATCGACCGTGGCCGCATGACGGCCGGGCCCGAACAATCGCATCTCGCCGTTCGACTGATCGACCACCTCGTTGGGCATCGCCTGCATCATCACGAAGTTGATGTGCGTGATCTCGTCGTATCCCGCTTTGACCGCATCAAGCGGGCGCATGCCCGCAGGGATATGCCCGTGCACGCGCAACCCCAACTCGTGCGCCTCATCCGCCATCGGTTTGACGAACGCGCGGTTCAACGATCCGTAAAGCTTGATCCCGAAAAACCCGTCACGCTTGGCCCGCTTAACGGCGGCAAGCGCCTCCTCCTCTGTCTTCACGATAAGCGCTGCTTGCGCCGATCGCTCGCCCGGTCCGTCGATGATCAGCGACGGAACGATGCGCGGCCCCAGCAAATCGCCCGCGTCGATGCGCGACTTGCGCGCCATCAACTCGTCCGCTCGGTTGCCCGGATCGCGCACGCTGGTGATGCCCTGCGCCAGCAGCAGCGGTCCCGTGCTGTCGTCGCCGAAATGCATGTGGTTGTCCCACAATCCTGGGATCAAGGTCTTGCCCTTGCCCTCGAACACAAGCGACCCCGCAGGAACATCGGTCGACGCGGCGGGTCCCACCGCAACAATGCGCCCGTCGGTCACCACCACCGTAATCGCCGCGACGAACTTACGCGCCTCGGAATCGTAAAGCCGCACATCTTTGAATGCGATCGCGCCCTTGGCCTTCGGCGCCAGCCGCGACAGCACCGCCGGCGCGCGCACCGCCAGCGCCTCGTCCTGCGCCCGGCTCAACTCCGGCACCGCCGCTTTCCAGCGCTCCGGCACAAAGCTCACCACGTCGACGGTGCCGAAGAACTTGTCGCCGTCGTACCAAACCGGCAGCGGCGAAAACCCGAACCCCGTCACCGCATAGGCGGTCAGCGTGCGCGCGGCGCGCCCGTTCGAAACCTCCGCCGTAGTCAGTTTCTCCAGCTGCAACCGTCCCGACGGCAACAAGTCGACGGACGCCTCGGACGAACGGCGCAACGCATCGATCAACACGATCGTCGAATCCAACGTGCCGCCGAACGAAGCGTAAGCGAGATTGAAACGCGCCGGCCCCGCGCCCTTGTCGATCGGGCTCTTGAACGCGAACCTGCCGTTCGACGCCTCATATTTTTCCGCCGCGTCGCCCTGCGGCACGCGCCCGCGAATTTCCAACACGGCAATCGAACCATCCGGCGCGAAGACGATCCGCTGATCGATCTCGGTCTTAAAGCCGCGCAAGTTCATGCTTTCGCGCGACCAGCGCACGCCGTCTTTGTCGACCCAACGCCGCGACGCCCCATGCTCGCCCGCCGCCGAAACGATCGCCCAAACCTCGGAATCGCCCGGCGCCTTGGCGAGCTTGGCCTCGGGCACGGGAGCAGCGTGAGAGGCGCCCACCAAGACAAACAGCATCACGGCAAGAAAACGAACCATGGAAGTGTCCCCTCAAATAACCCTGTCATCCCGGACGCTAGCAAAGCTCAATCGCGTTAGCGATTGTAGCGGAGCTTACGAGCCGGGACCCAGGAGATTGCGCGATGTGTCCGACCCAGTCCCCGGGGTCCCGGCTCTAGGCTTCGCCTCGACCAGGCTGACAGTATGAGATTTATCCGCCGCGATAAGGCACACTGCATCCGATCACGCGGAGTTGACCCATGCCCGACGCCCAAACCAGCCACATGCAAACGCTCGTCGACGATCTCAACGCGCTGTTGCGCCTGAAAACCACCGTCATCGGCATGAAGCTGTTCGAGCGCGTTGAGGACATGCAGGCCATCCCGCGTATCCGCAGGCCCAAGGCGATCCACACCACCGATCAGATCGTCTCCATGGCCTCGCGCTTGGGGTGGACCGTCGGCATCACCGCGGACGATCTCGCGGGCTCCCAATGCCGCGCCGTCATCGGCCTCAGCCCCCAAGACGACGAATGGCTCAGTGGCAAATCTTATGTCGGCGTTTGGCACGAGGATGCGGCCTCCGCCCGCGCCCGCCAAGAGGCGCTCTCGGTCGTGCCCTTCGGCAAATTCGAAGCCATGGCCGTATCCCCGCTCGCCGCGGGCCGCCTCGATCCACCCGACATCTGCCTCGTCTACGCGACGCCGGGTCAAATGATCATCCTCATCAACGGCCTGCAGTACAGAAACTACAAACGCTTCGACTGGAGCGTCGTCGGCGAAACCGCCTGCGCCGATAGTTGGGGCCGCGCCTTGAAGACGGGCGAACCGAGCCTCTCGCTCCCGTGCTTTGCCGAACGCAGATACGGCGGCGTCCCCGACGAGGAAATGCTGATGGCCCTGTCGCCCGCGCATCTGCGCATCGCGGTCGAAGGCATGAAGGCGCTGGCCAAGAACGGCCTGCGCTACCCCATCGCCCCCTACGGCATCCAAAACGACGTGCGCGCCGGGCTGGGCGTGAGCTATGGCGGCACTTCGAGCTAAAGAAAAATCCGTCACACTTCAAAGCCGGATTCTGGTGCGTTCGCAACATGTCAACCGCTTCGTGCGTTCTGTGCGCGCGCAGGATGCGGACGGACGGATTTCATCAGGAATTCATTTTCCGGAAGTCTGAGCGACGCGCATTTCGGATTCTCTCCGCGCCATCGCCGGACGCACCCTGCGCCGCGGCAATGCATAGGAGAAAGACGATGAAACTCACACTCGCCCTTGCGGCACTCGCCTTCACGAGCCTGTCCGCCATCGCACAGGCGCAATCGGCCGACGTTGTGAAGATCGAAGTGTCATATGCGGACCTGAACCTGTCGAACGCCGCCGGCGCTTCAACCATGCTTGCCCGCATTCGGGCGGCGGCAACGCAAGCTTGCGGCGGCAGACCCGCCATGCACGACCTGCGCACCGCCTCGGCCTACCGCTCCTGCGTAAGAACCGCGGTGAGAAACGCCGTTGCCGATCTTAACGCGGCGCAAGTCTCCGCACTCTACACCGCGCGCACCGGCGACGACCTCCGCAACAGCCGGGAAACCTCGATCACGCAACGCTAGTTGGCCGAAAAGGATCGCGGCGCCGGCGCAGCGCCGCGATCTCCCGCCTTGTAGCGAATCCAAGAACGCCGGCTGGATACCGGCATAGACCACCGCAGTTCGACCTAGCGCGGCGCGGCTGGCTCGACTAACCTCAGGCTCGTCCACGCCACGCACAACGTCCGGTCCGATGCAGGAAGCAGCCCTTCCGCAAAAGCGCGCAACGATCATGTCGATCGATGTTGCCGGCTACTCGGAAATGACCGAAGCGGACCAAACAACGACCGCCGCCGAAGTCGCAACCCTGCGTCGGAGCATCGAGACGCTCGCCGCTCATCGCAACGGTCGCGTCTTCAACACGGCCGGCGACGGCTTCATGTTGGAGTTCGCCCACGCCGCCGACGCGCTTGCCGTCGCCGGCATGCTGTGCGCACGCGAGAACCTGCCGCTACGCATCGGCGTGCACACCGACGAAGTCTTCGTCACCGCGAACGGCGACCTTCTAGGCCATGGTGTCAACGTCGCCGCCAGGCTGCAGCAGCTGGCCGATCCCGGCACCGCGCTGATTTCGATCGAAGTCCGGCGCGGCACCCACGGCCCGCTCGCCGAAAAGCTGAAGCCCAAGGGCCTCTTGAAGCTCGACAAGATGGCCTCGACCATCGAAGCCTTTGCTCTCGTCCCCGAACGCGGTGCGCGCCCGACGAAGCCGCGCGAGCCCTTGCTAGCCGTTCTGCCCTTCGACAATCACTCGGGCGATCCGGGACTGCTCTATTTCTCCGACGGCGTCTCGGACGAGATTCTGGAATCCGTGTCGCGTATACCGGGATTGAAAGTCATCGGCCGCAACTCCGCGTTTCAATTTCGCGGCGAGCACAAAGCCGGCGCGGCGGCGACGCTCCACGCGACCCACGTTCTCGACGGCACCGTGCGCCGTGCCGGTCCGCGCATGCGCGTCCACGCGCAATTGACCGAAGCGCAATCGGGCACGCTGCTTTGGGGCGAAAAATACGATTGCGAAGTCTCCGACGCTTTCACCATCCAAAACAGCATCGCTGCCCAAGTCGCGCTGGCGCTGCAACAGGCTCTGCCGCGCCACAAACGCGCCGCAGCAAAAATCGATCCCATCGCCTACGAGCTTTACCTGCGCGCCCGCCCCATGGTGAAGGAACTCGCCGAAGACGATGCAAGGCGCGCCGAACCCCTGCTGCAACAGGCGATCGCGCGCGCTCCCGATTTCGCGCAAGCTTGGGCGGCACTCGCCATGGCGCGCTCGATCCTCCTGCCGCGCGACAGCGACGCGACCGGCGATCCCGCCCACGATGCAACGCTCGCCGCAGCCAACCGCGCACTCGCCCTCGATCCCGATTGCGCCGACGCGCTGGTCGCGCTCGCAGTATTGAAACCCGCCTTCGCCGAACACGCCGAAAAAATTCAACTGACCGAAAGCGCCGTCACGCTTGCCCCGAATGATCCGTTGATTGCGGCGGCCTGCGACGGCGCGCTGATTTCGGTGGGCCGCGTGCGCGACGCCATGAAACACTTGGAAGCCGCCGCCCGCCTCGACCCGCTGTCGCCCATGTTCGTGAGTTCCTATGCCTTTCACTTGCGCACGATCGGCCGCGTCGACGATGCGCTCGCCGAAATCGAAGACGCCTGGCAGCGCTTTCCGGATTCGCCCTGGGTCTGGGTCCGCCGTTGGACGATCCTGTTCATGTCAGGCCGTCGCGACGAAGCCGAACGCATGTGTGCGGAAACCGCAACCCTACCCGCCGGCATGACCGCGAAAGAAACGACGGTCCTGCGTTTCGCCCACATGGTCTTTGCAATGTCCAAGCCACAGCGCGAACAAGCGTTGCGCGCACTGCTCGAACGCGAAGAAGGTTTGGTGCTGCAATACTGCGCCTT
>JANOFM010000102.1:0-10269 GCA_031413635.1 Alphaproteobacteria bacterium
TCATCGTCGGGATGACGAAGCTTGAGCCTTCGCGCACGCCGCCTTTGGTGGGCCAGCGGGCGGTGACCGTTTTGATTTTGGTGTAGAAGCGCACGCCTTCGGGGCCGTGTTGGTTGACGTCGCCGAAGGCCGAGCGTTTCCAGCCGCCGAAGGTGTGATAGGCGAGCGGCACGGGGATGGGCACGTTGATGCCGACCATGCCGACTTGAACTTTGCTGGCGAATTCGCGGGCGGTGTCGCCGTCGCGGGTGTAGATGGCGACGCCGTTGCCGTATTGGTGCTTCGTCGGCAGGCTTGCTGCTTCTTCGAAGTCTTTCGCGCGGGCGATCTGCAAAACCGGGCCGAAGATTTCTTCCTGGTAGGTGCGCATGTTCGGCTTGACCTTGTCGAACAGCGAGCCGCCGAGGAAGAAGCCGTTCTCATAGCCTTGCATGCGGAAATTGCGGCCGTCGACGACGAGCTCGGCGCCTTCCTTGACGCCCATGTCGATGTAGCCCTTCACCTTGTCGCGGTGTTCGCGGGTGACGAGGGGGCCGTAGTTTGCTTGCGGGTCGGTCGGGAGCGAGACTTTCAGCTCTTCGACGCGGGGTTTGAGGCGGCGCACCAGTTCGTCGCCGAGCTTGTCGGTGACGGGGACAGCAACCGCGATCGCCATGCAGCGTTCGCCGGCCGAGCCGTAGCCCGCGCCGATCAGGTCGTCGACGACTTGGTCGAGATCGGCGTCGGGCATGATGATGGCGTGGTTCTTGGCGCCGCCCATCGCCTGGACACGTTTTCCGTGCGCGGTGCCGGTTTGATAAACGTATTCGGCGATTGCGGTCGAGCCGACGAACGAGACCGCCTTGATGTCGGGGTCTTTCAAGATTGCATCTACCGCTTCCTTGTCGCCGTGAACGACGTTGAGGACGCCGGCGGGGGCGCCTGCTTCCATCATCAGTTCGGCGAGGCGGAGCGGCACGCTCGGGTCTTTTTCGCTGGGCTTGCAGATGAAGGTGTTGCCGGTCGCGATGGCGACGCCGAACATCCACATCGGGATCATGGCCGGGAAGTTGAACGGCGTGATGCCGGCGACGACGCCCAGAGGCTGGCGCATCGAATAGACGTCAATGCCGGTGCCCGCGCTTTCGGTGTATTCGCCTTTCATCAGATGCGGAATGCCGCAGGCGAACTCGATGACTTCGAGGCCGCGTTGGATGTCCCCTTTGGAATCCGCAATGACTTTGCCATGCTCGGCGGAGAGCATGTGGGCGAGCTCGTCCATGTTCTTTTCGACCAGCGCCTTGAAGGCGAACATCACGCGGGCGCGTTTTTGCGGGTTCTGCGACGACCATTCGGGGAAGGCCTTGAGCGCGGCTTCGACGGCCGAGCGCGTCTCCGCCGTCGTGGCCAAGGGCGTGCGCGCCTGCACTTCGCCGGTCGCGGGATCGTAGACATCGCTAGAGCGACCGGAGGCGCCCTTCACGTGACGGCCGGCGATGAAATGGGTTAGGTCGCGCACCATGGGCGTTTCTCCGTTGCTCGATCTTCGTTGGGCGGTTCTTTAGCACCGCACCGCCGGTTACTGCCAGCCGAACAACGCCATAAGGCGCGGCGCAAACACCAGGAGACCGACGATCGTGGCGCCGAAAGCGGCGATCAGGACGGCGCCCGCGGCCACGTCCTTTGCCTGTTTGACCAGCGGGTGAAACTCGGGCGAGGCGACGTCGCACATGAGTTCGAAAGCGGTGTTCAGCGCCTCGGCCGTCCACACCGCGACGATGGCCAAGACAAGCCAAGCCCATTCGTCGCGCGGAACGGCAAACCAGATCCCGGCCGAGACCACCGTGACGGTCGATGCCAAATGGATCCATGCGTTGTGCTGGGTGCGCATCATCGTGGCGATGCCTATGAAGGCAAAGCCCAAGCTTTTTATGCGGTCGACGATCAGAAAGCGTTTGGTCATTCGTTCCCGATGATCGCTCAACGCATGAGCGTCAGGCCGCCAAGGTTTTGCGCGCGCCACTTGCCGGGGGCCAACGGTTCGAAGCGCGCCAGCACCATCTCACCACTGCCAACAAATACAAGGCCCGAGCCGCTTTCATTCCAGTATCGCACGCCGGAAATATGCGTGCCGCATGCCTGGTCGAGATGCGCCGCGTAGCCGGTGCCGGCGCGAAATTCCGTGAGCTTGATGGTGCACACAAAGCCGGCGCCGTCGGCGAAGACGCGCCAAGGTCCGATGATCGCGGCGCGAAGGCCGGGCTGAGCGGTTGGCGTGTCGGCGAGTGTCGAAGCCTCGCCGGTTTGTTCCGGGGGCTCGCGCGTCAGAAGAAAGGCTTGGTCGCGGCGCGGACTTATCCAACGCCCGGCCCGCGTCGAGTGAAAGCGCACAAGCGAACGGCCGTCGGCCGCGAGGAACATGAGTTCATTTTCGTCCTGATCCCATTGCGCGGGGCGCGCCGGCAAACCCACGCGGTTGCAGGCCGGGCGGATGCGAAGCCGCTTTGCACCGTAAGCGAGGTCGGGCAGAAGTTCGACACGGCAGGCGCGACCCGTTTGCAGATTCGAGAGGTACCAAATGCCTTGTGCCTCTTGGTCGGCGGCGGTCGCGGGATCTTCCGCGGACCCTGCTTCGAGTTTCGGGCCGGAGGCGAATTGGAGTTTCTGATCGCCGCCGGTGAGGGCGCAGCCGATCTGATCCGCCGCGATCGCAAGACAACTGACGGCCGATACCGGCGGGGATTCCAAAATGCCGTCGCGCGACGTATCGGCGCCGGTGCCCAGACTGCGGCGCACGAGGCGGCGTTGCGCGTCGCGCAGGAAACAAATCAAATCGCCGGCCAGCAAGGTGCATGACGGTTCTTGAGTGGTGACGGCGTCGCTCGATGTCGTGATGCCGGCGATTTGAGCGAGAAGCGGCATGCCGCGCCACATGTACAAACGACCACTGCGGCTTTTCGCGACGCAGGCGGCATCACCCGATCTTAGTCTGACGCAGGAGGGCTTGCCCTCGACGCGCCCGCCGAGCGAGGTCCAGCCGCCGCTTTTTCCCGCGGGGTCGGGCAGGTAGGCCACAAGCTCGCCATCGGCCGCGCGGCCGAAGCATGCCGCGCCGTCGCCGTTGGCGTGAAGGCAATCGGGATCGGCGCTGAACGAACCGCCAAGGTTGCGCCATGGGTCCCAGGATTTTCCGCCCATCCAACGGCGCATCATCAATTGACCTTGGCGCCCGCGCGCGAAGCACGCCATGCGATCGCGCGCCAGCGCGACGCAGGACACGCGCGAGGGGATCAGATCGCCACCGAGCGAGGACCATTTGCTCCACGCGTTGCCGTTCAAATGGATCGTCGCCATCACGCCTTTGGCGCTGGTGGCAAAACAGTGCAATCCGCCCGGACCGCGCACAAGACAGCTCGGTGCCGCAGCGAGCGTGCCGCCAAGATCGTATTGGGTGCTCCATTGACCATTCTGGCGAAAGACCCAAGACAGGCTGCCGCTTGCGGTGCGCGTGAAGCAGTCGATGCGGCCCGGAGCCCATGAGACGCATTCGGACGCCTCGCGCGCGACGCCCGGGTGAATCTCGTCCCAGGCTTGGGCGGCGCCCGAATACACAAGTGCCAGCATCAGCACCAAAAGCGCGAATGCGATGCGCGAGCGCGAGCCGTCAATCATGCTTCGACTTCCACTCAGTGTTTTGTACCCGACGTCTTGCGCAGTACGGGGCGTTAAGGGCGCGGAACGGCGACCCAGTAGTCGAGGTCGAGAAGAATCGAGGGATCATATGAGCCATCGGCTTGCTTGTCCGGAAAATCGACGCAGGCGCGATCCTTCGCGGCGACCGTGCGCAGACGCAGGAAGCCCCAATCCTTGCGTGTGTTCGATTGAGCCTTTTCCAGGACTTCGCTCCAGGCGTAGATCGTGTCGCCGGCAAAACACGGTGAGACGTGGCGGCCGGCGTTGATGCCGGCGACGAAGAGCGCGCTCTCCAAGCCGTTGTAGCTTAGGCTGCGCGCAACCGAGATGACGTGACCGCCATAGACGATGCGGCGGCCGAAGCGGCCTTGCTTTTCGCTGTGGGCGTTGAAGTGGACGCGTGCGGTGTTGTGATAGAGACGGGTCGCCATCATGTGCTCGGCATCTTCGACCGTCATACCGTCGGCGTGGTCGAAGCGCCGACCCACGTCATAGTCGTCGAAGAAACGCGCGCCGCCGGTTTCCGCGCGATGCTTGGATGCGAGCGGCTCGGCGGCAAAGACATGAAGCGCGCTCGCCAGCACGGACTTGGGCAGATCCGGCACGCGGGCTTCGGGGACCGCCGCGTCTTTCGTGCGCTTTCGCACCATGACCCAGCGGGCGAATGTCAGCACTTGGTCGCCGTGCTGGTTGAAACCGGTCGAGCGAACATAAACGATGCCCGATTCGCGGTTGGCGTTTTCGCGGGAGCCGAGCACTTCGGTCTTGGCGCTCAACGTGTCGCCGGCGAAGACCGGCCTTAAGAAACGACAGTCCGCGTAGCCTAGATTGGCGATTGCGTTGAGCGAGATCTCCGGCACCGTCTTGCCGAAGACCGTGTGGAAGACCAGAAGATCGTCGATGGGGCTTGAGGGAAAGCCCAGCGTGCGAGCGAACTCGACGGAGCTTTGGGTTGCAAAGCGCGCGCCGTAGAGCGCGGTGTAAAGCGCTTGATCGCCTTCGCTTAGGGTCCGGGCCGGCGCATGTTGAAAAACTCGGCCGGCTTGGAAGTCTTCAAAGAAGTTTCCGGCGCCGGCCGATGTCATGTGCGGGTCGCTCGCTTGTTATTTCGTCAGATGCTTCAAGCCGTCGAGGGCAGTCGGTTCGTTCGGGTTGATGGCCAGCGCCATCTTGTAGGTCTCGATCGCGCGCTGCTTTTGTCCGCTGTCTTCATAGAGGCGGCCGAGCACGGCGAGCGTCTCGGCATTGCGGCGCAGACGCGACGCCGCTTCGCAGTCGCTGATCGCGGCTTTGAGATTTCCGAGCCAGCTGTGGGACACGCAGCGGCCATAATAATAGTCGGCTTTGCCGGTCTTCAGCGCAATGGCTTGACCGAACGCCCCCGTCGCTTTTGCATGCTGATTGGTCACCTGATAGGTGGCGCCTAGCTCGTAGAAGGCCGCATCCAAATTCGGATCGGCCGCCGTCGCCGCAATATAGTCGGCGATTGCATTCTCGTATTGGCGCGACGAGCGATAGGCCT
This sequence comes from Alphaproteobacteria bacterium, assembly GCA_031413635.1. Classification (GTDB taxonomy): domain Bacteria; phylum Pseudomonadota; class Alphaproteobacteria; order Micropepsales; family Micropepsaceae; genus SZUA-430. The sequence continues at coordinate 5,195 of JANOFM010000102.1, forward strand.
TGCCGCGGAAGAAATAAGTAGGGGCAAGCCAGTTTTTGGGAAGCCGCCCGGACGCGAGGATTTCGGTGAAGAGCTTGATCGCGGTCTTGAAGTCGCGCGCGGCGAGCGCCGCCTGCGCTTTCTTGTGGTTGCCTTGCCAATTGTAGCGAACGGGCGGATTTCCAGAAGGCAAAGCCGTGCTTGGCGTCGCAGCCGACGGTGGGGTGTCGCCGGCCGCAAATGCGGGTGCCGCCAGTATTGCAAACAACAAGCCGATCAGCAGTCGCTTCACTTTCTCACTCCTTCTGCTTCGGGTGCCTTGACCCTTCACTCGCCGCCGTTGCGCGGGACCGGTTGCCATCAGCGCCCGCGCATTCAATCAAGCCAACTATGAACCACGGTTAAACGGGTTTAGCCCGCGACGCGCTTTAGTCCTTCCGTGGCGGCTGGATTGCCGGGATCGGCAGCCAGCAGCCTGCGATAGAGTTCGGCTGCGCGCGGCTTGTTGCCGGTTTGCTCAGCGGCCTGCGAGGTCGCGGTGAGCAGATTTTTATCGTCGGGCTTGGCGACTAGCGCCTTTTCGCAATCGGGCAGCGCGCCGGCAAAATCTTTGCGGTTGAACAGCATGATGCAACGGGCGCTGCGATAGATGGCGGCGTCGGGGTCCGTCTTGATCGCGATGTCGAAGTCAGCGAGCGCCTTGTCGTCCTGCTTCAATTCCAGATAGCAGACGGCGCGCGAATAAAAGAGATCGCCGTCGGTCAGCGTCGCGGCCGCCTTGTCGAAATCAGCGATTGCGGCAACGCAATCCTTCTTCATTTGGTGGGCGGTGCCTCGGCCAAAATAGAGTTCGCCGATGGTTTGCGGCTGGTCGTTGAAGGCCCGGGAATCGATCGCCTTGGTGAAGAGTTCGATGGCGAGGTCCGGATTTTTGGCCTGCAGCGCCTCAGACGCTTCGTGCGGCAGCTTTTGCGCTTCGGCCCGCTTGCGCGCCTGGCGTTCGGAGACACCTTCGACCGCGAAGGACGGTGCCGCGAACGAGGCCAGGACTGTCAGAAGTCCAACAACTACGAGAAGACGCTTTAGCATGGGAACCCCAATTTTTTTCTCATCCGCCGGGGCGCGAGACCAAGCCCCAAAATGGCTAGGCCGAGCCCCAAAGAGGCCCGGCCCAGCGGTCCTTTGCTACATTAGCATTTGGACGCAAAGAGGGCAAAATGCCTCGTTAGCCAGGGGTTAGGGCCGCTATCGCGTCGGCCAAGGTCACGGTTTGGTCGGCAATTTCGGCGTGGAGCAACTCGACCATGCGTCCGTCGAGGGCGATGGCGCCTTTACCCTTATTTTCCGGCTTTGCAAAAGCGGCCAAGATGGCGCGGGCGCGGGTCACCTCATCGGGGTCCGGCGCAAAAACACGATTGCAGATTTCAACCTGTGAGGGGTGGATCAGCGTTTTTCCGTCGAATCCCATCGCCCTGCCCTGACGGCAGACCGCCTCGAAGCCGACGGTGTCGGCGATTTCGTTGAAGACGCCGTCGATGACGGTCAGGCCATGCGCGCGGGCGGCCATGACGGACATGTTCAAACCGGCGATCAGCGCTTCGCGGCCGGGCGTGTGTTGGGCACGCAGTTCCTTGACCAGATCGTTCGTGCCCATGACGAGGCACGCCAGGCGCCCACCAGCACCGGCGATTTCCAACGCGTTGAAAATCGCGCGCGGCGTTTCCATCATGAGCCAGAGCGCGCAAGAGGCGGGCGCGTCGGCGGCGTGTTGGTACGCGTGAGCGACGTCCGCGGCGTCGTTTACCTTGGGAATGAGAATGGCGTCGGGGCATGCTTTTGCCGCTTGGTCGATGTCGTCGTGGCCCCAGGGCGTGTCGAGACCGTTGATACGGATGATGACTTCGCGCCTGCCGAAACGGCGATCCTTCACCGCGGCGCAGACTTGCGCGCGGGCGAGTTCCTTTGCTTCGGGGGCGACGGCGTCTTCGAGGTCCAAGATCAGCGCGTCGGCCGGCAGGCTTGCCGCCTTCTCGAGCGCGCGGGCGTTCGAGCCCGGCATGTAGAGGACGCTGCGGCGGGGGCGGACGGTCATTGAGACTCTCTTTCTGGGAGCGCGGGCATCTTGCCCACCCGCGAAAAAAGAACAAGAGCGGGCGAAACGCCCGCGCTAAGGGATAATCGTCAATTTCCGGCTCTGTGGTTCGTCTTTGAAGCTGGATATGATGGGCGAGGAGGCAACGATGCCAAACTACATGCTGTTTTTACACGAGGATCAGGGCCAGTTCGACGCGCGCACGCAGGATGAGATGATGAAAGTCATCAAGGAGTACGGCGCTTGGGCGGCAAAGATGCGCGAAGAGAAGCGCTTTGTGGGAGGCGAGAAGCTGGCCGACGATGCGGGCCGGGTGTTGCGGTCGAAGGGCGGCAAGATCGTTGTTACCGACGGGCCTTATGCCGAGAGTAAAGAGATCGTCGGCGGTTATTTCGCGATTACGGCGCGCGACTATGACGAGGCGTGCAAGATCGCCAAGGAATGCCCGCATCTAAAATATGGCGGTCGCGTCGAAGTGCGTCAGATCCACGAACTTTGATGAGCGAAACGCGGACCGAGCTTCGCACTCTGATCGACCGACTGTCGCGGCGCGAGCGCGGACGCTTGGTCGGCGCCCTGACCCGGACGCTGGGCGCGGCGGGTCTTTCGTTCGCCGAAGACTGCGTGCAGGACGCATTCGTTTCCGCGCTCGACACTTGGAGCGAGCGCGGCGTGCCTGCCAATCCGTTCGCGTGGCTTTTGACGGCGGCGCGCAACCGGGCGCTCGACCGGTTGCGGCGGCACGCGATGATGAGTGCGCTCGAACCCAAGATCTCGGACTGGATCGAGCATCTGCAGGCCCCGGTGGCGAGCGAGGGCCTGGGTGACGAAGAGCTGTCGCTGATCGTGTTGTGCTGCGATCCGGCGTTGGAAGAGGAGGCGCGGCTGGCGCTGACATTGAAGACCGTTTGCGGATTTTCGGTCGAGGAGATTGCGCGTGCGTTTTTGGCGACGCCCGACGCGATGGCGCAGCGTTTGGTAAGGGCGAAGGCCAAGTTGCGCGAACTCGATCATCAATTTGCGATGCCGTCGGGTGCGGCCCTGCGGGCGCGCATGCCGTCGACGCTGCGCACGGTGTATCTGATGTTCAATGAGGGCTATTCGGCGAGCGACGGCGACCAGCTGGTGCGCGAAGACGTATGCGAAGAGGCCCTTCGGTTGGCCGCGACGATTGCCTGGCATAAGGCTACCGGCTCGCCGGAAGCGCATGCGCTGGCGGCGTTGATCTTGTTCCAACATGCGCGGCGGCGGGCGCGGGTGGCCGGCGATGGGCGGCCTGTGTTGTTGGAAGATCAAGACCGGCGGCTGTGGGACGCGGCGATGATTGCGCGCGGGTTTCTGCATTTGGGCACGGCAAAGAATGGCGAGACGCTGACCAGTTATCATTTGGAGGCGGGCATCGCGTCAGTGCATGCGGCCGCGGCTACGTGGGCCGATACCGATTGGGCGCGCTTGCTGTCGTACTATGACGGGTTGATGGAGATTGTGCCCTCGCCCGTCATTGCGATCAACCGCGCAATCGTATTGTCGATGATCAATGGGCCGGAGGCGGCGTTGTCGGAAATCAAGGGGCTCGACGGTCAAAAAGCGATTGGACGCTACCTGCCCTATCACATGACCATCGGCGATTTGGAGATGCGCAGCGGGCGGCGGGCGGCGGCGCGCGAAGCGTTCGCGCGGGCGCTCGCATTGCCGATGTCGCAACAAGAGCGCAGACTGGTGGAGGCGAAACTGAATCACGCGGCCGATGCCTGAAATCCCGAGCGTTCTGTCCATCCAATCGGAGGTCGTGCGCGGCCATGTCGGCAACGGCGCGGCGCGTTTTGCGCTGCAGAGGGTCGGTTTCGATGTCTGGGCGGTGCCGACGGTATTGCTGTCGAACCATCCGGGGCATGGCAAGTTTCGCGGCGAGACGGTCGGTGCCGCGCGGCTTGGCGTGTTGATCGACGGGCTTGCGGAACACGGTTGGTTGAAGCGCTGCGCCGGGGTGATCTCGGGATATCTTGGCGCGGCGGACCAGGCGCGCGTCGTCGCCGATGCCGTGGTGCGAGTTAAAGCCGTCAATCCGCGCGCGCTTTATCTTTGCGACCCGGTGTTCGGCGACGACGACGGCGCCTATGCGCGCCCCGGCGTGGCCGAGGCAATGGCGCGCGATTTACTGCCGCTGGCGGATATCGTGACGCCGAACCGGTTCGAGCTTTCGAGTTTGACTTCGCGGAAAATCGACGGGGCAGGCGACGCGGTGACAGCGGCGCATTCGCTCGGGATTGCCGAGGTCGTCGCAACCTCCGTGCCGTTTCCAGGCGAGCGGATTGGAACGGTCGTGGCGACGGCGGAAGGGGCGTGGGCGACGTCGGCGGCGCGTATTGCCCAAGTGCCGAGCGGGTCGGGCGATTTGTTTGCGGCGCTTTATCTGGCGCAACGCTTGAGGGCCGCCGCGCCCAAAGAGGCCCTGGTGCGGGCGAGCTCGTCCGTCGACTGCATCTTGCGCGCGAGCGCCGCCGCGAGGGCCGACGAAATGATGCTGGTGGCGCGGCAGCTCGACTTGATCGAGCCCGCGCAATGGCTCGATACACTCGCCATCGCCGCACGGTAAATGCTAGGCTCGCGCCGTCTGTTGGGGGAGCATCGTCATGCGCGTTGATCGTTTGTTTGCCGGGCTTGTGTTGTTGATGCTTGTGGCGGGGTTGAGCGCCTGCGTCTCGCCCACGCCGTATCAGCCGGCGGCGCCGCGCGGCTTCGGCTATACCGAGGAACGGCTCGACGCCAACAAGTACCGGGTTACGTTTCGCGGCAATGCGCTGACCACGCGCGAGACGGTCGAGGATTATCTGCTTTACCGCGCCGCCGAATTGACGCTGCAAGGTGGATTTACGCATTTCATTTTGATCGGGCGCGATACGGAAGCCAAGACCTCTTACCGCTATTGGGTCGATCAGTATGGCGGGCGCGGATGGTTTTATCACGGCTTCCCGGGCTGGCGTCATGATCCGTTCGATCGTCC
>JANOFM010000103.1:0-20601 GCA_031413635.1 Alphaproteobacteria bacterium
ATTCGGTAGGTGCCAGATGCACCAAGACGCGATGTCTAAGCAGCAAATGTCCTGTAAGCCCGAGTTGAGTCAGAAAATGGCTATTTGCCAATGGTTTGGCGTGTAGTTTTAATGTCACATACCAGAAACAGAGCGATATCAACGGCCAGATTCCGGTCCTCATGTGCAATAGTCGCTGCTAACATCGCGTTGCACTGAGTAGTCGGTGGGTATCACTGCGTGTGGGGGCACGAGTTATGAAAAGAATTGCATTAGCCGCAACAATGGCGCTGGCGATGACCGGCGCGGCGAAAGCGGATTGGATCGACTACTGGGGCTTCGGCGGTGGCGTGACCCAGGCTCCGGATCTGGATTTCGGCGGCACATCGCGCGAAATGGACTACGGCTACAACATGGGTGCCTTCGTCGGTTGGAGACAATCGGAAGAAGTATCGTTCATGGCCGATTTCAGTTTCACTGAATCGGAATACGAGGGATTTGCATCGTCGCTGCAATCGCTGAGCGTGATGTTGAACGCCGTTTACGTTTGCGACACCGGCGACTTCTGGCGCCCATATATCGGTGCCGGCGCAGGTGCGGTGGAAGTGAACTTCGACCGGAGTGCGACGGGACCATTCCTGCCTGGCACCGTCGGCGTGGGGGGTTCGGAGTGGGCGTTCGGTTATCAAGGAACAGCGGGCATTGCCTTCAACGTCGATGAGACGCATGCCATCACGATCGGCTATCGCTATCAGGCGGCCGAAGATGTCACGATCTCCGGCAGAAACATCGAGTACGCCAGCCACAACATCTCGATCGGCGTCGTCTTCGACTGATCGAACGGCACATAATTGCAAAGGCCCCGTGATCACTCACGGGGCCTTTTTTGTTGGTATACGGAAGCGTCCTGCGAAGATTGCCTTGCCAAACCACAACTCGCGGGGTGCCATCGTCCGCCTTCGCCCTGGGGCTTCGGCGTGGCGGCCGTACCTTGCGTTCCGCGAGCGAAGGCTGGTGGAGCCAGGCGGAATCGAACCGCCGACCTCTTGAATGCCATTCAAGCGCTCTCCCAACTGAGCTATGGCCCCGAACCGGTCTCACCGCCTTTGGGTTGGGCGGCGCGTCAGAAACTGGAACTAACTGCACGCAATATCGGCAGTACCGCTATTCCTTGTCGATGTCGTCCTTGTCGATGATGTCGGCCACGCCGTCATCATCATCGACGCTCTCGATCAGCGTATCGTTGTTTTCCTCATCATCGTCGTCGTCCTCGACCTCTTCCAGATCGACCTCGTCGCCGACAACTTCGGGCTTGTCTTCCTTGTCGTCGCCGTCCTCGTCGGCCGCCAGATCGGGATCGACCACGGCCTCCTCGTCGAGGGCGACTTCCTTGATCTCCTCGTCGGCGACCTCTTCCTCTTCGTCGCCTTCGGGCTTCTCGGCGGCGTCGCCGTCGTCATCCCCCTCGTCGACTTTGGTCGCGGCCTTGACGATGCTCTCCTCGCGATCCTCGCGCGAGGCCGTCGCCCCCGCCCGCGGCCGGCGCATCTTTACCAGCGCTTCCGGCGCAAAGCTGAACGCGCATTTCGGGCACACGATCGGGCGTTTGCTCAGGTCGTAGAACTTGGCCGCGCAACTGGGACAAATGCGCTTGATACCTAAATCCGGAGCTGCCACCGGGTTTTATCCTGGACGTTTGAGGGGAAATTGCGGGGCGTCCCATTGCCACGAAGCAGGCCGCCTGTCAAAGAGAAGTTGCAGCGAAAAGTACTGCAATCCCAACGCACTTCTAAGCACAACCGTTGACAACGCAAGCCCCGCACGCGCCCCAAGTGGCACCGCTGACCGCCAAGGCCTCCGGCCCGCTGACCGGCCGCATTCGCGTGCCCGGGGATAAATCGATCTCTCACCGGGCCCTCATCTTGGGCGCGCTCGCGGTCGGCGAAACCCTGATCGAAGGCTTGCTTGAGGGCGACGACGTACTCAACACGGCTGCCGTTTTGCGGCTCTTGGGCGCCGATATCGTCCGTGATGCGCAGGGAACCTGGCACGTCCACGGTTTCGGTGTCGGTGGTTTTGCCGAACCCGCCCAAGTGCTCGACCACGGCAACTCGGGCACCGGCGTGCGGCTGATGATGGGTGCGGTCGCCACAACCCCGATCACCGCGACCTTCACGGGTGATGCCTCACTCTGCCGCAGGCCGATGCGCCGTGTTCTTGATCCGTTGGCGCTATTCGGAACCCAAGCGGCCTCGCGCGAGGGCGGACGCTTGCCCATCACCATCACGGGCGCACGCGACGCGGTGCCCGTGACCTACCGCCTTCCGGTGGCCTCGGCTCAGGTGAAATCGGCGGTCCTGTTGGCCGGGCTCAACGCCCCCGGCCACACCACCGTTCTAGAGACCGAGGCAACCCGCGACCACACCGAACGCATGCTGATCCACTTCGGGGCCACAGTGCGCCGGGAGCAAGCCGCTGGCGGCCTGACTGCGATCACCGTCGTCGGCCAGCCCGAACTGAAGGCGGCACACGTTCGAGTGCCCGCCGATCCATCTTCGGCCGCCTTTCCTCTGGTTGCCGCTTTGTTGGTCCCCGGGTCGCAACTGCGCATCGAGAGTGTGATGCTGAACCCGACGCGCACGGGTCTCATCACGGTGCTCAAACGCATGGGTGCCAACATCACGATTGCAGACGAACGCAGCGAAAGCGGCGAAACGGTCGGCGATCTCCTCATCAAAGCCAGCGCTCTCAAGGGTGTCGAAGTCGAACCGGAAATCGCCCCCTCGATGATCGACGAATATCCGATCCTGGCCGTCGCCGCGGCCTTCGCCGAAGGCCGAACGAAGATGACCGGCCTTGGCGAGTTGCGCGTCAAGGAAAGCGATCGCTTGGCCGCGGTCGCCGAGGGATTGAAAGCGTGCGGCGTCAAAATCGACTTGGGCGACGATTGGCTTGCCGTTGACGGCATGGGCGCACAAGGCGTACCGGGCGGCGGAAAAATCGCCACCCACATGGATCACCGCATCGCCATGTCGTTTCTGATCGCGGGACTTGCCGCCAAAGCACCCGTCATCGTCGACGACACAAGTTTCGTCGCCACCAGCTTCCCCGATTTCGTGCCCCTGATGCAAAAGCTAGGCGCTGTGTTTCAACGACCGAACCGATGAGCAAATGTCCCGTCATCGCAATCGACGGGCCGGCGGCGTCCGGCAAGGGCACGCTTGCGCGCCGTATCGCGGCCGAACTCGGCTTTGCTCATCTCGATACCGGCACACTCTACAGGGTGGTCGGACTTGCAGTGCTGAACCGCGGCAACGATCCGGCGAATGCCGACGCGGCGACGGAGGCAGTCAAAAGGCTCGATCTGTCGCTGCTCGAAGACCGCGCCCTTCGCACCGCAGAAACAGGTGTTGCCGCATCCAAGGTCGCGGCGATCCCCGCAGTCCGCGACGCGCTTCTGGAATTCCAGCGCAACTTCGCGGCCAACCCGCCGGGCGGCCAAGGCGCGGTGCTCGACGGGCGCGACATCGGCACTGTCATCTGCCCTGACGCCACCGTGAAGCTTTTCGTCACGGCAAGCCCGGAAATCCGTGCCAACCGGCGTTTCCTGGAGTTGCAAGCCCAGGGCTCGACGCGCACCCTTGAAGACGTGCTTGCCGACATCCGTTCGCGTGACGCCCGCGACATGGGCCGCGCTGTCGCACCCCTGCGCCAAGCGGCTGACGCGCACTTGCTGGACACCAGCCATTTGGATATAGAAACCGCCGTTGTCCGGGCCCTTGAATTGATCCGGACCAACTTGCGCACGTGATGGGTGCAACACGCGCTTTGGGGTTGGGGCCTCAACAGCGCTTTTTTGTTTTTGGATGAACCGGGCCGACCAGCCGCGCTCCCACGCGGGCGGGCAGCCAAGACCGCCGGCTAAACGACCGGTTGGCATAAGCCTACGACTGCATTGGAGACCGACTGAATGGCTCGTACCGCCGCCGCGCGCGTCAATAAAGATGCGCCGCAACAAAATCCCACCAAGGAAGATTTCGCCGCCCTGCTCGATGAGAGCTTCAAGACCAACGCCCTCGAAGAGGGTCACGTCGTCAAAGGCCGCGTCATTGCCATCGAAAAAGAATTCGCGATCATCGACGTCGGCCTAAAGACCGAAGGCAAGATCGCGCTCAAGGAATTCGCCCTCGCGGGCCAAGCCCCCAAGATCGCCGTCGGCGACAATGTCGAGGTCTTCCTCGACCGGGTCGAAAACGCCTTGGGCGAGGCGGTGCTCTCGCGCGACAAGGCGCGCCGCGAAGAATCCTGGACCAAGCTCGAACGCGGCTTCGAGGAAAAACTGCGCGTCACCGGCGTGATCTTCGGCCGCGTCAAAGGCGGCTTCACCGTCGACCTCGACGGCGCCGTCGCCTTCTTGCCGGGCAGCCAAGTCGACATTCGCCCCGTGCGCGATGCCGGTCCCCTGATGAACAAGCCCGAGCCGTTCTTGATTCTAAAAATGGACAAGCGTCGCGGCAACATCGTCGTCTCGCGCCGCGCCGTTCTGGAAGAAAGCCGCGCGGAACAACGCAACGAACTCGTCGCCAACCTCAAGGAAGGCCAGGTCATCGACGGCGTGGTCAAGAACATCACCGATTACGGTGCGTTCGTTGATCTCGGCGGCGTCGACGGCTTGCTGCACGTCACCGACATTGCTTGGCGTAGAGTCAATCACCCAAGCGAAGTCTTGTCGATCGGCGCCAACGTCAAGGTCCAGGTCATCAAGGTGAACCCGGACACCCAGCGCATCTCACTCGGCATGAAACAGCTTGAGGCCGATCCCTGGGAAGGCGTGGCGGCGAAGTATCCGCTGCAAGCCAAGTTCAAGGGTCGCGTCACCAACATCACCGACTACGGCGCCTTCGTGGAATTGGAACCGGGCGTCGAAGGCCTGGTGCACGTCTCGGAAATGTCGTGGGTGAAGAAGAATGTCCATCCCGGCAAGATCATTTCGACCAGCCAAGAAGTCGAAGTGATGGTGCTAGAGGTCGACAGCGTCAAGCGCCGCATCAGCTTGGGCCTGAAGCAGACCATGGACAATCCGTGGCATGCCTTCTCCGACAAGCATCCGGTCGGCAGCCAAATCGAAGGCGAGATCAAGAACATCACCGAGTTCGGTCTGTTCATCGGCCTCGACAGCGACATCGACGGCATGGCGCATCTCTCCGATCTCGACTGGAACGAGCCCGGCGAAGAGGCGATCAAGAAGTACAAAAAAGGCGACATGGTCAAAGCGGTCGTGCTCGACATCGACGTCGACAAGGAACGCATCGCCCTTGGCGTCAAACAGGTTTCGGGCGATCCGATGGAAAGCTTGGGGCCAGTCAAGAAGGGCGACATCGTCACCTGCACCGTCACCGAAGTCACCGATGGCGGTCTCGAAGTTGCCGTCGGCGAACTCAAGGCGTTCATCAGGAAGAACGAACTGTCGCGCGATCGCGCCGAACAACGCCCCGAGCGTTTCTCGGTCGGCGACAAGCTCGACGCTCGCGTCACCAACGTCGACAAGGCCGCGCGCAAGCTCACACTCTCGATCAAGGCGCGCGAAATCGCCGAGGAAAAAGAGGCCGTGGCGCAATTCGGTTCGTCCGATTCGGGCGCTTCGTTGGGCGATATTTTGGGCGCGGCTTTGCGCAAGAAAACGGAAAAGCCCGCCGACAAATAACGCCGGACAAACATCCGCGAAAACACGAGGGGCGGTCGAAAGGCCGCCCCTTTTTGTCGTTCGGACCCGAATATCCCTTATTTTAGAACCACTTGGCCCCAAACCGGCCTTGACGCGAAGGAGAGCCCTTGGCAGCCTGAGCAAGGTCACGGAGTCGATGGGCCGCAAGAAGCCCACGGACGGAAATGAGGGACGGCCATGATCAAATCGGAACTGGTCCAAAAGCTGGCTGAGCAAAACCCGCATCTCTATCAGCGCGACATCGAAAAGATCGTGGCGACCTTATTCGGAGAGATCGCAAAAGCGCTTTCGCGCGGCGACCGCGTGGAGCTTCGCGGCTTCGGCGCCTTCTCGGTAAAGTCGCGCCCCGCCCGCACCGGCCGCAATCCGCGCACCGGCGAGAGCGTCCACGTCGCGCCCAAGCACGTGCCGTTCTTCAAGACCGGCAAGGAACTGCGCGACCGTTTGAACTTGACCGAAAAAGCGAAGGCCTGAAGCGCAGTCGCCTCCCGCGGTCCGCAAGTCGAGTGACGCCACATGACAAGCCTCTTCCGCACCCTGTTCTTCTGGACGCTCGCCATTGGCGTGGCGGTCATCGCGGTCGCCAATCGCAACACCGTCAAGCTGAGCTTCGACCCGTTCAATTCGCTCTCGCCCGCCATCATGTTCGAAGTGCGGCAATTCTGGATCATCCTAGCGGCGGCCCTCATCGGTATCCTGTTGGGCGGCTGGTCAAGCTGGCTCGCTCAAGCCCCGCTCCGCCAAGCACTGCGCGAAGCGGAAGAAAAAATCCGCCGCCTGGAACGCGAGAACGAAGTGGCCCAGACGATCATCGTTAAGCCGAGCGGCGGCCGCGCTATGGATTTGCGGCGGGCTTAAACAAGCAACCTGTCCTTCGCGACCGCCCGCACCTATCTCGTTCGGCCAACTGAGGAGATCCCCCATGCCTGTCGCTAAAGCCAAAGCCGAATGGAAAGGAACGCTACGCGAGGGTGCCGGCCGCATCGCCTTCGCAAGCGGCGTCTTCGAAGGCCCCTACGGCTTCAAGGTCCGCAGCGAAGGCGGCGTCGGCGAAACGACCCCTGAAGAACTGATCGGCGCGGCCCATGCCGGGTGTTTCACCATGGCTCTGTCGGCCCAATTGACGACAAACAAGACCCCGCCGACCAGCATCCGCACCGAAGCCGCCGTCCACCTCGTAGCCGGCGCAGGCGGCCTCTCGATCAATCGCATCGACCTCGTCACCCGCGCCAAGGTCCCCGGCCTCGACGCCGCCAAGTTTGCCGAACTCGCAAAAACCGCCAAGGAAGGCTGCCCCGTTTCCAAGGCCCTGGCGGCAGTGGACATCCACCTGGACGCGACACTCGATGCCTAACGTGACGCAAGCGGCCAAACAGCGTCGCTATGCGGGGGCGCTGACGGCGGCTTGGGTTGAATTTCCGAGGCAATCGGTGAGGTGGACGGGACCCGGAGGAGCACCGCCGGTCTATCGATCGTCCGATTATTCGAGCCGCTCTTTCTGCCCGACTTGCGGCAGCACGCTCGGCGCGATCGACGACAAGCCCGTCATTGCGCTGCTGCTCGGTGCCTTCGACGCGCCGAACCGCAAGGAACTCATGCCGACCTATCATTCCTTTCGGGCAGCACGGCCCAAATGGTGGCACATCGATACCAAGCCGCGGTAACGACAGCGCGATGGATTTGCGGCGTATTGCATTCAGTGCCGTCCGAATTTGCCACCGGCCCCAGGCCTCCTTATAAGCGCCGCAACATGAACGCCGCCTCCCAAAACCCCGTTTTCTGCGCCCTCGACACGGTGGCGCTGCCTGAGGCGTTGGCGTGGAGCCGCGCGGTGAAACCCTTTGTCGGCGGCCTTAAGGTCGGCCTCGAATTTTTCAACGCCAACGGACCGCAAGGCGTGCGCGCCGTCGCCGAGATCGGCCTCCCCGTCTTCGCCGACCTGAAGCTGCACGACATCCCCAACACGGTGGCCGGCGGCATTCGCGCCGTGCTGGCGCTTGGCGTATCGATCGTCAACGTCCACGCGGCAGGCGGCACGGCGATGATGCGCGCGGCGGCCGACGCGGCTGCAAGTGCCGGCGCCAAACGCCCCAAGGTCATCGGCGTCACCGTTCTGACCAGCCTCGATCAGTCCGATCTTCTTGCAACCGGCGTGACCGGTTCGCCGTCCGATCATGTTCTGCGCCTGGCGAAACTTGCCAAGGCCTCGGGCCTCGACGGCGTCGTGTGCGCGGCGCACGAAATCGAAATGCTGCGCCGCGAACTGGGCAGGGACTTCATGCTCGTCGTCCCCGGCATTCGACCGGCGGGCGCGGCACTGGCCGACCAAAAGCGCGTGATGACGGCCGGCCAAGCCCGCGCGCTGGGCGCCGACATTCTCGTCATCGGACGGCCGATCACAGGCGCCGCCGACCCGGCCGCCGCTGCCCGTACCATCCGCGACGAGCTGTTTTCGGCCGCCTCATGAGCGGCACGATCAAAATCTGCGGCATCAAAACCATCGAGGCAATCGACGCGGCCGTGCATGCCGGCGCGACGCATGTGGGCTTTAATTTTCACCCGAGCAGCCCGCGCGCCATCGCGCCCGACAAAGCCGGCTGCATCGCCGCGCGCGCACCGGGCTTGCGCAGCGTCGCACTCACCGTCGATGCCGGCGACGCGACCTTGCACGCGATCTCGGCGGGCTTGCATCCGCAGATGTGGCAGCTGCACGGCAACGAAACGGTCGAGCGCATCGCGGAAATCCGCAACATGTTCCGCGTCCCCGTGATGAAAGCGATCGCCATCGAATTCGCGTCCGACGTCGCTCGCGCCCACGCCTACGAACAAGCCGCCGACTGGCTCCTCTTCGACGCGAGAAACGGCGGCGGCGGTATCGCCTTCGACTGGCAACTGATCGCGAACGAAAAATGGTCGAAGCCGTGGATGCTAGCCGGCGGCCTCACCCCCGACAACGTTGCCGACGCCATTCGCACGACGCACGCGCGCGGCGTCGATGTTTCGTCGGGCGTCGAGAAATCGCGCGGCGAAAAAGATCCCACCCTGATCGAACGCTTCATCGCGGCGGCGCGAAAAACCTTCGCCGAAGATCATACGAAATGAGCGAGATGAAACCGAACTCCTACAAGACCGGCCCCGACGCCCAAGGCCATTTCGGCATTTTTGGCGGTCGCTACGTCGCCGAAACATTGATGCCGCTGATCCTCGAACTCGAAAAAGCCTACGACGCGGCCAAGAAAGACCCGAGCTTTCAAGCCGAACTCGACAGCTTCCTCGAACACTATGTCGGCCGCCCCTCGCCGCTCTATTTCGCCGAGCGTCTGACGCAGCATTTCGGCGGACCGAAAATCTACTTCAAGCGCGACGAGCTCAATCACACCGGCGCCCACAAGATCAACAACTGCATGGGCCAGATCCTGCTCGCCCGCCGCATGGGCAAGACGCGCATCATCGCCGAAACCGGCGCCGGCCAACACGGCGTCGCGACAGCCACCGTCGCCGCGCGCTTCGGTCTGCCCTGCGTCGTCTACATGGGCGAAGAAGACATCAAGCGCCAATCGCCGAACGTCTTCCGCATGAAATTGCTCGGCGCCGAAGTCGTGCCCGTCAGTTCGGGTTCGCGCACGCTCAAGGACGCGATGAACGAAGCGCTGCGCGATTGGGTCGCCAATGTCGAAGACACATTCTACATCATCGGCACGGTGGCGGGCCCCCACCCTTATCCGGCGATGGTACGCGATTTCCAATCCGTCATCGGCACCGAAGCCAAAGCGCAGATGATGAAAGCCGAAGGCCGCCTGCCCGACGCGGCGGTCGCCTGTATCGGCGGCGGCTCGAACGCGATGGGCCTGTTCTATCCCTTCTTGGATGATCCCGAGGTCGCACTCTACGGCGTCGAGGCGGCCGGCTTGGGGCTCGCAACCGGTCAACACGCCGCCTCGCTCGCGGGCGGCCGCCCGGGCGTGCTGCACGGCAACCGCACCTATCTATTGCAAGACAACGACGGACAGATCATCGAAGCCCATTCGATTTCGGCGGGCCTCGATTATCCCGGCATCGGCCCGGAACACGCATGGCTCCACGACATGAAGCGCGTGAACTACGTGTCGGCGACCGACAAGGAAGCGCTCGACGCGTTCCAGCTTTGCGCCAAACAGGAAGGCATCATCCCGGCCCTAGAGCCTGCCCACGCGCTGGCCTTCACGCAGAAACTCGCCAAGCAAATGTCGCGCGATAAGATCATCCTGATGAACATGTGCGGCCGCGGCGACAAGGACATCTTCGCGGTGGCCGAACATTTGGGGACCAAGCTGTGAGCCGAATCGCAGCCCGCTTCGCCGAACTGAAAGAACGAAACCGCTCGGGCTTCGTAGCTTTCATCTCGGCCGGAGATCCCAACTACGACACCTCGCTCGAAATCCTCAAAGGCTTGCCTCAAGCCGGCGCCGACATCATCGAACTCGGCATGCCCTTCACCGACCCGATGGCCGAGGGTCCCGCGATTCAGGCGTCGTCGCTGCGCGCGCTCAAGGCCGGACAGACGATGGCAAAAACACTCGCCATGGTCCGCAGCTTTCGTGAAACCGACAAAGCCACCCCCATCGTCCTGATGGGTTACTACAATCCGATCCATTCCTACGGCGTCGATGCGTTCAGCCGAGATGCCAAGGCCGCTGGCATAGATGGTTTGATTGTCGTCGACCTTCCGCCAGAGGAGGATTTGGAGCTGCGCTTTCCGGCCAAGACTGCCGGCCTCGATCTCATCCGCCTGGCCACCCCGACGACCGACGCCAAGCGCCTGCCCGCCGTCCTCGATGGCGCCACGGGCTTCCTTTATTACGTCTCCGTCATGGGCGTGACGGGCACCAAGTCAATTAACCCCGGCGATGTGACAGCTGCCTTGAAACGCATCAAAGCCGCTACATCTCTGCCGGTGGCGGTCGGTTTTGGCATCAAAACCGAGGCAGACGCGGCCGCAATCGCGAAATCGGCCGACGCCGCGGTCGTGGGCTCGGCTCTGGTTTCGGAGGTCGGGAAATTCGTCGATAGGGCGGGCAAAGTCTCGCCAGGGGCCGCCAAAGCTGTGCTAAGCTTGGCCCGTCGACTCGCAGATGCGGCGCACGGCGCCCGCAGTTGAATGCAAGTTTCGTGGTGTATGGTTAACGGTTGGTTAGCGGTCACGGTATGAACTGGATCACCAACTTCGTCCGCCCCAAGGTCAAATCGCTCTGGAGCGCGAAGTCAGACACGCCCGACAATCTCTGGCGCAAATGCCCCTCATGCGGCGGCATGATCTTCCATCGCGACTTGGAAGCGGCGCAGTTCGTCTGCATGCATTGCGACCATCATCTGAAAATCGGCGCCGTGGCGCGCATGAGGAACCTATTCGACGACGGCGCTTGGGAAGATATCGACCTGCCCGAGGTCCCGATCGACCCGCTGAAATTCCGTGACGAAAAGCGTTACGCCGATCGCCTGCGTGAGGCCCGCGCCAAAACAGGCGAGATGGATGCGCTCCAGGCCGCGCGCGGCTCCATTGCCGGCGTGCGCACCACCGTTGCGGTTCAGTCTTTCGACTTCATGGGCGGCTCGCTTGGCATGGCGGTCGGCGAAGGCCTGGTCGCCTCGATGCGCGCGGCCGTCGATCACCGCACGCCGTATGTGCTCTACACCGCCTCAGGCGGCGCCCGCATGCAGGAAGGCATCCTGTCGCTTATGCAGATGCCGCGTGTGACGATCGCGGTCCAAATGCTGCGCGAAGCGGTCCTGCCTTATGTCGTCTGCCACACCGACCCGACCACCGGCGGCGTGACCGCGTCTTACGCCATGCTCGGCGACATTCACATCTCCGAGCCCGGCGCTCTGATCGGTTTTGCCGGCCCGCGAGTGATCGAAAACACGATCCGCGAAAAACTGCCCGAAGGCTTCCAGCGCGCCGAATATCTGCTCGATCACGGCATGATCGACATGGTCGTCCACCGCCATAAGATGCGCGAAGCCGTCGGCCGCGTGCTGAAATTGCTGACGCGCAAGCCTGCGCGCGCCGCATCGCTGCGCCCAGCGCACGAAATCGGACCTTACGCCGTGCCGATGCTGCAAGCCACGCAACCACCGGGCCCAACGCAAACATCGGCATGAGCGGTCAGTCGCAAGACGCACTGGCGAGCGACAAGATCCTTGCGCGCCTGATGGCGCTGCATCCCAAGGTCATCGACCTGTCGCTCGGCCGTATCGAGCACTTGATGGCAAAACTCGGCCATCCCGAACGCCGCCTGCCTCCGGTCATTCATGTGGCCGGCACCAACGGCAAGGGCTCGACCTGCGCCTTCGCCCGCGCGATGCTCGAGGCGGCGGGGTTGCGCGTTCACGCCTATTCCTCGCCCCACCTTGTGCGCTTCCACGAACGCATCCGCTTGAGCGGAAAGCTCATCGACGAAGACGAACTGGCAGCTCTGCTCGAGGAGTGCGAAGCGGCAAACGCTGGCGATCCGATGACGTTCTTCGAGATCACGACAGCGGCAGCCTTCCTCGCCTTCACGCGCCACAAAGCCGACGCTGTGGTCCTCGAGGTGGGCCTGGGAGGGCGCCTGGACGCGACAAACCTGATCGACCGCCCGGCGGTGACGATTATCACCCCGGTCGATCTCGATCATCAGCATTATTTGGGCGACACGATCGCGCAAATCGCCGCCGAAAAAGCTGGGGTCATGAAACGCGGCGTGCCGTGCTTCGTCGGCCCGCAAACCGGCGAAGCACTGCGCGTGATCGAAGAACGCGCCAAGGCGCTTCACGTGCCGCTGTCGAATTGGGGGGGGGAGTTCAAGGCGCACGAAGAACGCCGGCGCATGGTTTATGAGGACGACGATGGCTTGCTTGACTTGCCGATGCCCCGTCTTGCGGGCGCCCATCAACTCGTCAACGCCGCGACGGCTATCGCGGCACTTCGCCAAGCGAAGGGTTTCAAAATTCCCGATCAGGCCTTTGAAGACGGGTTGATGACGGTCGAATGGCCCGGCCGCCTGCAGAAACTAACGCGCGGCCCTCTCGTCTCGGCCGCACCGAACGGCGCCGAGGTCTGGCTCGACGGTGCCCACAATCCGCATGCCGCCCGCGCCCTAGCGCTCTCCATCGCGGACTTGGAGGACAACAACCCCCGCCCGCTCTATCTCATTTGCGGCATGTTGCAGACCAAGGACGTGCGCGGCTTCTTCGCTGCCTTTCGCGGCCTGACCAAACACGTCACCACGGTCACGATCCCCGGCGAAACGGCGAGCCTGGGCGCGGGCCAGCTCTACGACGCCGCACGCGCCGAAGATCTTGAAGCCGACCCCGCACCGTCGCTCGAAGACGCCATGCTCCAAATCGCCGCCCGCGCCTCGCTCACCAGAAGCAAGACCGCGCCACGCATTCTGATCTGCGGCTCGTTGCACTTAGCCGGCGCGGTATTGCGAGAGAACGGCTGAACCTCAGATCGACTGATCGATCCACTCTTTGATTTTCTGCTTGGGCATGGCGCCGCTGCGCGAGGCGGCAACCTCGCCGTCCTTGAAGATCAGCATCGTGGGAAAACCGCGCACGCCGTATTTGTTGGCGATATTCGGGCTGGTCTCGGCATTCACCTTTGCGATGACGATCTTGTCGCCCATCTCAACCGAAAGCTCGTCGAGCGACACCGCAAGCGGCTTGCACGGCGCGCACCATTCCGTCCAGAAGTCCACTAAAACCGGTTTGGACGACGCCAGCACGTCACGCTGAAACGTCGCGTCGCTTACGTTGACGCTCATGAGTTTCTCCGAATCGACATGTGGAACGAAGTCGAGCGTAGTCCGACGAAACTCAGATCGTCGAGTCGATCCATTCCTTGATCTTCTGCTTCGGCATCGCGCCGATTTTGGTCGCCGCCACCTGCCCGTCCTTGAAAATCATCAACGTCGGAATACCTTTGACGCCGTACTTCACGGGCACGGTCGGGTTCTCGTCCACGTTCAACTTGGCGACCGTAATCTTTCCGCCGAGTTCGGTGGCAAGTTCCTCGAGCGCCGGTCCGATTTGGCGGCAGGGACCGCACCACTCGGCCCAAAAGTCGACGAGAACGGGCTTCGACGAACCCAAAACGTCCTTGTCGAAATTCGCATCGGTGACTTTCGCGGCCATCGTCGTTTTTCCTTGTTTTGCGGGTGCCTGGCGGACAATCGCCGTACACGCGTTCGATATCTGTTGCCGTGAAATTTAGGAACCCTGCGTATGGGGGTCAAGCGCACTGGCGGCTTCACCAAGAAGCTCAGGCGCCAACATCGTCAGCGCGGGCCCCGCCGTCCAGAGAATTCCGCAGTTAACGGCGCGTCCCTCGAACATCCGCGCCACAGCCACACGATAAAGTGCGAGCTGAGTGAGATAAGCGCGAGGCATTCCCGAATCGCCCGCCGGCACCACGCGATCGGTCTTGAACTCGATGATCCTGATCTCGCGCGCGCCGACGACGATCCGGTCGATTCGCGCCGCAAGATCGATCGGCGAACCCTGCCAGTCGACAAGCCCGCGCAACGACACTTCACCGTAAGATCCAACTCCAAAAACTTCCTGCAACGCCGGATCTCGCCGCACGCGCAGCGCCTCGGCGGCCGCCGACTGCGCCATCGCCGGATCGGGCAGCGCCGCCGACGCGATCTGAAACGCAAGCGCGCTCCAACTCGAAGCAGGCGCCAAAGCAAGCTGCTCCAACACCCGATGGACGACGCGGCCTCGCTCGAGCGCATTCGACACCACCGCCGCGTCGGACGGCGTCATGCGCTCACCCTTGCGTCCGACCGCCACCGATGGCGTCACATGGCGTAGCACCGGCTCTTCGGTTGCCGTGCGTCGCGCCCAGCCGGGCAGTGCGATCGCCGCTGTGGAAGTCCTCGCCTCGCCGCGGTTGCTCGATGTCGCCGGGACATCGCCGAACCGTTTGACGGCACCGCCATCCTCGGCGGCGCCCTCGCGCGCACCAAGCCGGTCCATCGCCCGCGCAACCAGATCGTACCAGCACTCGCCCTCGCGCGCGCCTTGCCCTTCATAGCCGCAGACGTAAAGCCGGTCGCGCGCTCGCGTCAGCGCCACGTAAAGCAAGCGGCGATACTCCCGCAACCGTTCCGCCTGCCCTGCTTCGCGCGCCGCCTTGCGCACGGGATCGTCGCGCTGGCTTTCGACCTTCCACAGCGGGGCCTCGCCCGATTGCAGCAAATCCTTGTCGTGGCGCCCATGCTTGGGCGTCGTGCAAGTGTCGGGCAAAATCACCACCGGCGCCTCAAGCCCCTTGGCCGCATGCACGGTCATCACCCGCACCGCCCCATCGCCGCGGTCATGGTCGCGCTTGATCTCGGTCTGCGAGTTTTCGATCGCGTGCAAGAATCCTTCCAGCGAAGGCGTATGCGCGCGCCCATGGTCGAGCGCCGCATTCATGAACTCCTCGATCGGATCGGCGGCATCGAGACCCAACCGCCCCAAGACTTTCGTCCACCCGCCCAATTCGCACAGCACACTGGAATAGAACTCATAGGGTTGCAGCGTATCGGCCTGATCCCACACGCGGTCCAGAAACGAGGCGCACGCGGCAAATCGCGGTTCGCTCGCCCGCTCGCGCAACGCGCCCCACAAGAATTGCGTCCGCCCGTGCGCCAGATCGAACAACGCCTCTTCGTCGAGCCCGCAGAACGGCCCCTTCAACACCGTGGCAAGCGTGAGGTCGTCGCGCGGCATCAGCACGAACCGCCCGAGCGCAATCAAATCCATCACCGCGATATGCTGCGCGAGCTTCAACCGGTCCGCCCCCGCGACCGGAATGCCGCGCCGTTTCAGCTGCCGGATGATTTCCTCCGCCAGCAAGTTGCGCCGCCGCACCAAAACCATCACATCGCCCGCACCCATCGGGCGCAGCGCCTTCAGGTCTTTGTCGTAGATCGTCTCGCCTTTGGCGAGCCAAGTCCCGATGCGTTGGGCGATCGTCTGCGCCAACGCCACCGCCGGATGCTCGGCACCCACCCTGTCGCGCGGCGCGTTCCACGCTTTGGTGTCCGCCACCTCGGGCGGCCGCAAGGCCGGCCAAAGCTCGACCAATCCGGCGAGGTCCGTGCGCTCGGCTTCATGCCGGGTCGCCACCTCGTCGATCATCACGCCGTCGGCGGCCTTCGCATCGTTGAAGACCTCGTCGACCAATTCCAAAATGCGCGGCGCCGAACGGAACGAGCGCGTCAATCCGACCAGCTCGAACTCCGTCCGTGCGTCCAGAGCCTTGGCGCCGATGGCCGTGCGCGTCTCAATGAACGACGCAGGCCGGGCACCTTGGAACGACATGATCGACTGCTTCACATCGCCGACGGCAAATACCGTACGCTGCCGCGCCGCCCGCGCGCGTTCCGCGCCAAGCCCCGCGAAGAACTCCTCGGCGATGGAGGTAATGATCTTCCATTGCGCCGGACTGGTATCCTGCGCTTCGTCGACGAGAATATGGTCGATCCCGCCGTCGAGCTTATAGAGCACCCAAGCTGCACCCGGATGCGTGAACAACGCCACCGCGCGCCCGATCAGATCGTCATAGTCGAGCATGGCACGACGGCTTTTCACATCGCGATAGGCGTTCAGCATCGCCGTCGCCACGCGCAGCAAATGTGCCGAATTGCGCGCCACGAACAGCGCGTTGAGCTTGCCCCGTACTTCCATCGCCGCGTTTGCCAAACGGTCGAGCACATCGGCAATGCCGGGATCGGCCTCTAAGGCCCCCTTCGTCGCCGGTCTCGCGCGCTTTTCGCCCTTCTCCGTCAATAGCGCCTCCGACATCGCTCCGAACCCGGCACGATCGCGTTGGGTCGCAAAGGCTAGAAAGGCTGGCGCCCTTGCCTTGTCCCCGGCGGCGCCGCGATTGAGTGCCACACCGACGCGGCGCGCTTCCGCCGGATCGATCGCGCCGATCGAGGCCTCGACGATACTACGTTCGTCGGCCCCGGGGCTTAGCTTCACCACGCGCCAAAGCTTGCGCTCGAGCGTCGTCTCCTGCGCCTTCGCCAAGAACGGCTGAACCCACCCGCGTTCGCCCGCAATGCCGCGCATCAAAACGTCGAAGCGCTCCTCGCCTGCGTGTTCGGTAATCGCGGCCAGCGCGTCGGCAAGCCCTGCGTCGTGCAAGGCCGCATCGCGCAGAACTTTCTCTTTCGCCGCTTCCAACAACTCTTCCGTCGCCCGCTCGTCGAGCACGGAAAATTGCGGCACGACGCCCGCCTCTAGCGGAAAGCGCTTCAGCAGCCGCTCGCAAAACGCGTGAATGGTCTGGATGCGCAAGCCGCCGGGCGACTCCAGCGCTTCGGCGAACAACCGCCTCGCCCGCTCAAGCAGCTCTGGCGATGCTTCGCCTCCGATCATGGTTTTGAGTTCGGCCGAAAGCGCTTCATCCGAAATCAGCGTCCAAACGCCGAGCCGCCTGAACAAACGCGTCGACATTTCCGCTGCCGCCGCTCGCGTAAACGTCAAGCACAGCAAGCGATCCGGCGCGCTGCCGCTGAGCAAAAGCCGCGCGATCCGGTCGACGAGCACATGCGTCTTGCCCGACCCGGCATTGGCCGCCACCCAAGCCGAAGTCGCCGGATCGGTCGCGCGGCGTTGGTCCTTGGAGGTGTCGACGCTCATTCATCGCCCCCCGACGACCATTCCTTGACGCGCGCCAGATGATCGTAGTCGCCGGCGAAACGCTCCAGCAGAACGCGAGGCTTCGAAAGATAGGGCATATCCGGCGCATCGAACGCCGCAACGAATTGAGCGAGCCCTGCTTTCGCGGCGACGGCCTCGGCATCGGGCGTTTGGTCCTTGAAGTCGATCGCCTTCGCGCTGCCGGCGACGGCGCCGCCCCTGAGTTCGACATAAAGCAACTCGCCGATCGAAAACGCGGTGACGCCCGGGAACCCGCCGTCAAGCGCGATCGCTGCTTCCAGCGTGAGTTGCGGGCTAAGGCCGGAAATAACTTGCCTCGACGACGGCGATGCGCCCGTCTTGTAGTCGGCGAGCACGACCACATCGTCGGGATAAATCTCGATGCGATCGGCTTTCGCCGTCAGCGTGAACGGGCCGAGCGGGGCATCGATCTTCAACTCGCCGTTCTGTTCGGCCAAAACTCGAACCGCATTCGCCCGCCGCTCGCGCTCGAATTCCAAGAACCATTTCGCGATGCGCTCGAAACGCGGCCACCAAAACCCCCGCACCCCGGGCCGCTCCAGCAATTCGCCGAACGCCGCCCGCCCGCACGTCATCAGCGCGTCGAGCGCCTCGGCCTCGGCGGGCAGTTGCGCCGGGTACAGCTTGACGAAATTCTCCAAAGCCTTGTGGATCGCCGACCCGCGCTCGGGGGCTGCCGGCGTCGCGTCGATCGGATCAAGCCGCTTCAGGTTCAAAATCTTTTTCGCGTAAAGCGCATAGGGATCGCGCACCCAAAGCTCGACCTGCGTCACGGGCAGCTTGCGCGGCCGCGCGGCCGCAGGCGGTCTGGGTGCCGGCGCTTCGACCGGGCACACCGCCGCCGGGCGATCGATCGCCCGCGCCAGATCGAGCAACCGCCCATCGCGCAGCCTGTCGCCCAAACCCGCACCGTCGACCAGCATCGTCAAGCGCGTCAGCCAGCGCGACGGCGTCGTCGGTGCGCCTGCATCTTTTTCCGCGCGCGTCAAAAGCACTTCGGGACACGCCGCCGCTTGCGCGAAATCATGCGCGCTGAGGCCGACACGCCGCTCCGGCTGGCTCAACGCCAGCTCGCGCCGCATCGGCCGGTTGAGCCACGGACCCGGATCGGTCGCCGGCGGCCACCCGCCCTCATTCAGTCCGCCCAGGATCATCAGATCGGCATGTTGCAGACGTACCTCGAGCGGACCCAGGATCGACAGCCGCGCGTGCTGCCCGAAATGCGGACGCACGGGAACCGCCTCCATCACCTCGCGGATGAACGCCGCATAGTCGGGTCCGGTCATTTGAAGTCCGGCATCCGCAGACGCCTCGTCGATCGCCGAGAATAGTTCCGCGGCAGTCTCGCCCGCCTCGTACTCCCAAAGCGGCTGGTCGGCCGAATCTCCAAGCGCGCTCAACATCTCCGCCGCCTCGCGGTGCAAACGCGCGAGCGCGCGCAGATCGTGGGATCCCGCAGCCATCGCGGGGGCCAAAGGCCCGTAGCCCGTTTCCAAGCGGCGGACGAGTTCGGCCGTCGCCAGTTTTGGATCGACGATCCGGCGCAATCCATGAAAACCGGGCGCCGGCCGCAATCCCCGCAGAACGTCTCCCTCAAGCTCGGTGGCAAGCCGTCGCGCCTCGCTGCGTTCGGGAAACCAAAGCGAGGTCAGCGGATGCTTCAGCAGAGCTAGCAACGGCACCGGCGCGAACTCGTCCGCCGCCGCATCCGCGATCAAACACAGAAAGCGCCCAGGAACGGTATGCGCCAATGGCGTACCAGCCGAATCGTCGATCGCAATACCCCAGCGTTTCAGTTCCCCCGCCACGCGACGCGCCAGCGAACGATCGGGCGTCACCAGCGCGGCGGTCTTATCGGGCGTTTCAACCGCCTCGCGCATCGCCAATGCGATCGCCAAGGCTTCTTCGGCTTGCGTGCGCGCCACCAGCGCCGAAAGTCCGCGCAAACCCTCCGCGATCTGCGTTTTTTTCTCGCCGACAAAGTCGCGCCAGGCCGGCGTCGTTTCCGCCGGTCGCAACGCCTCGGCAAGCAACCGCACGCGCGCGGCACGCGGCGCCCCATCGCCGCGCCACGGCTCGACATCGCTGCGCGTCGCGTCCATTCGCACGAGAAGTTGACGCATGCCGTGCTGCGGATGTCCCGCTTCGGTCGCCTCCCATGCCTCTCGGTCGAGCACCAGATCGATGCCGGGCAACACGACGGCACCGTTCGGCAGGAAGGCGATCGTCTTCAAAAGCTCCGCCGTCGCCGGCACGCTGCCGGTCGAGCCCGCCGCGATGATGGGAGTGTCCGGCGGCGTCGCGCGCCACATATCCGCCGCGCGTCTCAGCGCCGCGTCGCGATGCGTCGACGGATCGGAAGCAAACTCGGCCGCCAAGAGCTTCGGCCATTCTTGAGTCAGAATCTTTAGGAACGTCAGCGTCTGCTCCCAATGCTGCGATAGCTCCGCCGGCACCAAGTCTTCCAACCGCTCCCACGCCAATCCTTCAGCCGTCGCTTGATCGAGCAGTGCGATCAAATCCCGCGCCAGCTTGAGCGCCAAGGCAGGCGTCGTCGCTCCGTACGCGCGCCGTTCTTCGCTCTGAGACCATTTCTGCACAAGCTTGGTCAGCAAGAACTCGCGCCTGAGCGGCAGCATGGGTGGCGCAAGCGTCGCGACATTGTCCGACGCCAAGTCCTCGCCCCCCACGTCGTCGAGCAGGCTCGGTGCATCGTCGAAATCGCCCAGCGCCCGCATCCGCGGCAAGACCGTGACCGCGCGCACGCTGACGCGCACGAAGGCGTCGCTCAGGGTACGTATGGCGCGCCGCGTCGGCAGCAGGATCAGAACGCGCGACAGAACGAACGGATCTTGCGCGTCCGAAAATCGCGCCAGCACGCCCCGCGCCAATTCGTCGGCGAAGGCGGCGCCCGCCGGAATCGTGAACAGATTGATCCGGCGCATCCTCTGACCTTAAGGCGCTCTCAGGGCACCTTGTGACGTTCGCTCAAATAGTGATCGGCCTCGGCCTTGGCTTCGGGCGTACCGACATGCATCCACTTGCCTTCGAGACGAATGCCGAACAGCCGCTCCTGCGCGATCGCCATATCCCAAAGCCTATTCGTCGAAAACACGCCGTCGGGCCCGCGCGCGATGAGCCGTGGGTGAATGATCTGCACGCCGGGCCAGCCGAAAGGCGCCACACGTTGCGGCTCG
>JANOFM010000104.1:0-10172 GCA_031413635.1 Alphaproteobacteria bacterium
GGCCGTGATCGCGTCGGCCGCCGCCGCATCGGCTATTTCGGCCAGAACGTCTATCGCCACGGATTGCTCGGACTGTTCATCGGCGCCGGCCACCTTCTGGCCCGCGTGCATGGCCGCAACCCGCGCCAGCTGCTCACCGCCAAGACGCGCGCCGAGCAGCGGACGATCTTCGACCGCGAGTTCGCACCCCTGTTCGAGAAGCGGCATATCCGCTGGCTGTGCGAGAACCCTGCCGCGCTGTTCGGGCTCGGCATTCCGCCGTCGCAGTTCGAGGCGCTCAAGGGCAACGAGAAGCACATGGCGACCGTGCTCAAGGCGCGGCTCGAGCGACTGGCGTGCGACTTCGATCTGTCGGACAACTATTTCGCGTGGCAGGCGTTCGGCCGCCGTTACGACACCGAAGACCGCGGTGCGGTGCCGGCCTATCTGCAGGAAGAAACCTACAAGGTTGTGCGTCAGCGGACGGATCGCGTGGAAACGCATCTGGCCTCGATGACGGATTTCCTTGCCGGTCAACCCGAGCAGAGCCTGGACCGCTATGTGTTGCTCGATGCGCAAGACTGGATGAACGAAGAGCAGATCACGGCGCTGTGGCGCCAGATCACGCGCACGGCGGCGCCGGAAGCGCGGGTGATTTTCAGAACGGCCGGGCCCGACTCGCCGCTTGAGCGCAAGCTGCCCGCCGAAGTGATCGGCCGCTGGCAGTACGATACCGATAACGTGCAGGCCTACTTCGACGCGGACCGTTCGTCGATCTATGGCGGCTTTCACGTGTACGTTCTGAAGGGCGCCTAAGCGCATGACGTCCGATGCCCGGGTGGCGATGGATCAGATGTACCGCCATCAACGGTATTTCTACGATTTGACGCGCAAGTATTATCTGTTCGGACGCGACCGGTTGATCCGGGAATTGCCGGTCGGCGGCACCGATCATATCTGCGAGGTCGGTTGCGGTACGGCGCGCAATCTGGTGCTGCTAGGGCGCAAGCACCCACAGGCAAAACTCTACGGCGTCGATGCGTCGGCCGAGATGCTGAAGACCGCCGGCGCGTCGGTGCAGGCGGCGGGGTTGAGCGGGCAGATCAAACTTGCCACGGCGTTGTCGACGAATTTCACGCCGGCGATGCTCGGTCATTCGAAACCGTTCGACCGTTTGATCTATTCCTATTCGCTGTCGATGATGGACGATTGGCAGGACGCGCTGGAGCATGGATTCAAGCAGTTGAAGCCCGGCGGCACGATCCACGTGGTCGATTTCGGCGATCAGGAAGGTCTGCCGCGCTGGTTCAAGAAGATGCTGGGGTCGTGGCTCGATCAGTTCCACGTTCGCTTTAGGCCCGAGGTGCGGGCCTGGTTCGAAGCGCAGCAAGCCAAGGGCCGGGGCAAGGCGAGCTACCGCCCGGTGATGCGCGGCTATGCGTATCGGCTGGATTTTCAAACGAAGGGGTGAGACCCTTGGCCGCGTGACGGGTTGCATCCCACATCGGTTACGGGCAAAAAGGCCGCCGCCTGCGACGCGCGGGCAATGCGGAGCTGTGGCCGAGAGGCTGAAGGCGGCGGTTTGCTAAACCGTTATAGGATCAAAAGTCCTATCGAGGGTTCGAATCCCTCCGGCTCCGCCACAACTCCGCATAAAATAAGAGATTTCTGACTAAAACTGCCGTCTGGCCCTAGTTGCGGCCCTAGTTCAGTTTGGCGCTCCGAAATCGAGCAGCCTCCGTGAAGCACCATGTTTCATGAACCAAAAAATCCCCAAGTGACCCCCCGGACGGTGGGTGCCCCAAAAGGTTGTAGAGATTTGATACCCCCCCCTCCCCAATCCGTGTGGCGCGGACCGAGGTGGAGATCTGTCTTGTGACCGGGTGGTCGATTCCACCACAGCGAGGGGCACAGGGTGAAATGCACTCGCAAGCATATGACTTTTAATCAGAGGGTCGATGGTTCGATCCCATCTGGGCTCACCAATGGAATATCAGAAGGTTAGGGCGGTTATCCACAGGCGCAGCCGCGCCGATGGATAGCCGCCCGTCCTACACTGGTCCTACACGGACGCTCAACCGCCGCCTTGTAAGCGGTAGGTCGTCAGTTCAAATCTGACACCCGGCACCATCTTCCGCGTTCCACGCAGCTCCGGTGCAGCACGCGGCCAGCATGCGCGCGGACCTTTCCTTGCCCTACGCCGGGCGCGCTGCGGTACCATCAACCTTCGAGAGCGAATCGCCCCTTGGTTTGGAGGCTGAATGCTCAGTACGCGGAAGGAATGGTTGCAGCTCGCAGCGTTCGTGCTCATCGGAGTTTTCGTCGTCGCGCCGATCATGCTCAGCGTGGACAACGGCCTTCGATCTGTCGGGGTCTACGCACTAATCGAAATGCTGTTTTATGGCTTTCTGATCGTCTTGGGGTTGGTCTGCGCGTGGGTCGGGTTCGTTCGTCCCGCGCTTGAGCACTTAGGCTTGATGAAACCCTAACTGTCCGGCGGGAGCGATGAAAACTCAGTCTACGGAGGAACAAGACCTGCGTGCTACGAGCAAACCGCTGGGGATGCAGTCATGAGCGCGGAAGTGGCCGCACATTCGGCATCACCATGGCAAGACGCGCGCACCACTGTCGCGGTCGCAGTTCGTTCGGCCCTTGGTGCTATCGCGCTAGTTTCGCTTTTCGACCGTCAGTTTGTTTTATCGAAGTGGCTGCATTGGACGCTTGTGCATTGGGCAGACTTCCTCAATTTCGTGTTTTCGCTTTCGCCAATTCACGTCCCCGACCCAAACAAGCCCTTAGCGGCCTTCCTGATAGTCATATTAAGCACGGTGGCGTTCGATGTATTCGTGCGGGCTCGCGCGACCTTTGGAGAAATGCGCAACTCCGATGCACCACCTTGGGCAGGCCCGTTCGGTCAAATTGGGCTGTGGGCGGGCGCTTTTTACGTCGCGATAAGTTTCGGCATGTCGACAATCTCGAGGCCAAATCTTCCATTCTGGGCCGGGTCCGCAGCCTTGCTCTTCGCTCTACTCGCGTCCCCTCGTATGTTCTTGTGGCTTGCAGCTTTCACCACCGCGCTGATCGGACTAAATGAGGTCGCGCTGCTTTTCGAGCGGTCTGTGCCACTACCACCATGATGCCCTGACGAACGCGCTAAGCCGCGCGCCCTTCGTCGATAAATTGCAACGCCATCTTGACCGCCTCGGGCGACAAGCCCGCCGCCTTCGCCGCGCTCAACCCTTCGATCAGCTTCGCGAACACACGCGCACGCCCGCCTTAGTCGAAGCCAAGAACCATGCTCACAAGCCTCATCGCCCCCATCATGCCCCCGCCTGGCCCCCGCCGCCGCCCGTGATGAGCCCATGGGGTGCTAAGGGGGGCGGAAAGTTCTGGGGTCGGAGTGGATATAAGTTTTTCCAGGGCGCAGCATGCAAGAGCCCCGATCTCTCTCTCAACGAAATCCGGTGACATGATCGACTTTGCTGCCGAGCGCGCGCTCGCCACCACCGGAAAACGTCCACGGACTCAATACGATCCAACGACTGCTAGCGTAGTTCCTGCTTTACTTTTTGTGGCGATTTTGCTGTGGATGCGGGCAATTTCCGCTGCGCGTTTGCAGCGCTGCGACTTGAGCGTGTTGAAGTAAATGGTGGTGTCGCGCGCCGAGTGCGGCGTTCGAGCGGTTGCGGCTAAAATGCTGCCTTGGCGTGAGCCGGAGGTTGTGCTTTGGAGAATTTCCGCTGCTGTCTCCCCGCTACAAGTAGCGGATTTGTAGCGGTGTAGCGGCGAGGATTACGTCGTTTTTTCTTGCAGCTTTCAGTTGAACGGAACTGCGGGCGGATTGCCTACCTTCGACGTTGCGCGATGTGGGACTTGCGTTGGCGTGCCTACGGCTCGCGCATCGCGGTGTCCCAAGTGCGGGTCACCGGTTTGAGGAGGTAGTTCAGGATCGAGCGCGAGCCCGTCTTGACGTCGACTTCGACCTCCATGCCGGGCAAGAGGCGCGCCTTCTTGCGGTCGTGACCGAAGTAGTCGCGCGCCAGGCGCACGCGCATTTTGTAGAATTGCCGGCCTTCCGGATCGGCCGCGGTGGATGCAGATATGCGTTCGACGGTGCCTTCGAGAGTGCCGAACGTCGCGTAGTCGTACGCCGAGACCCGGATGTCGGCGGGTTGGCCGACTTCCAGTTGTCCGACATCCTGCGGTGCGACGTTGGCCAACACCATCAGCGGATCGTTGGCCGGAACCAGTTCCATCATGGTCTCGCCGGGTTTGACGACGGCGTTGATCATTCGGACCGTCAGTCCGGAGACGATACCGTCGACGGGGGCCTTGAGGTTGAGGCGCGTGGCGTGGCCTTCCTCGTTCTTCAAGGCGGCGTCGATTTCGGCAAGTTCGGCGGTGCCTTTCGAAATCTGTTCTTGCGCGTCGGCTCGGACTTTGGTCTCGAATTCGAGGAGTTTGTGTTCGTACTCGGCGAGCTCGCTTTCCGCCCGCGCCAATTGATCGCGCGCATTCATGCGTTGCTTCTGACTGTCGGTTGCATCGCGCTTTGCGCCGTAAAGGCGGTCGCGGGTGGTGAGTTTGCGGGCGAACAAATCCGAACGCAGCGCCAGTTCCTCTTCGGCGACCCGCTCGTCGCGGCGCAGGACGATCAGCTGAGAACTCAGACGGTCGACCTCGGAGACGCGTTGCGATTTTTGCGCGCTCAGGATCGTGCGTTGGGCCGCGTGATCGCGCATGCGCGCGTTGTAAAGCGACTGCTGCTCGAACTTTTGCTCGGCAAAGCCGGTGACGACCTTGTCGAAGTTCGGGGTCGTGGCGTCGAAGATCGCCCGGTCACCTTCGATCGCAAGTAAGCGCGCGGCGCGCTTGGCCTTGAGTTGCGCCAGCTTTCCTTCGTTGTCGAGCGCTGCCAGTTGCAGAAGCACTTGTCCCTTTTTGACGTGGTCGCCCTCGCTGACGAAGATGGCGGCGATGACGCCGCCCTCAAGATGCTGGATGGCGACGAGATCGCCTTCCGGCACGACGCGGCCGGGCGCGCTGGTGGCGATGTCGACGCGGGTGACGGCGGACCAGAGGATGCCGAACATCACCAGGGCGCAAATCGCGTAGACCAGCTGCGACAAACTGCGCGAAGGCGCACGTTCTTCAAGCTCGATTGCCTGGTTCAGCGGTACGACGCCGGGGTCGAACAGGAGTTTGATCTTGCCCGGCGTTTGCCTCAGCGTTCGGCTCAGTTCGTTACTCATGCCGCTTTCCCGTTCTTGGCTTGGCCCAGCAATTTGGCGATTGCCCCGTCGGGCGCGCCTCCGAACTCGACATTGCCGCCGCGGATATAGACGGCGAAGTCGGCGAGTCGGATGTAGCTGGGGCGGTGACTGGTGAAGAGGACCGTGCGCTTGCCGCGTATGCGTTCGAGCATTTTCTGGATCGCGTTGGCGCCTTCCTCGTCGAGCATCGCCTCCGGCTCGTCGATCAGGAGGATCGGCGCCTTGCGCACCAAGGCGCGCGCGATCGTCAGCTGGTGTAGGAAGCCCGGCGGCAGGCTTTGCGTCGTGGAATCGCCGATGCGGGTGTCGAATTGATGGGGCAGGGTCAGTATTGCATCCAATATTCCAGCCTCGGCGGTCGCTTGGCGAAGCGTGTCGTCGTCGGCCATGCCGTCCGCCAGGCGGAGGTTTTGGGCGATGGTGCCGTAGAACAGGTCCGTCTTTTGCGGCGCGCATGCGATCGCGCGGCGCAGCAACTTCGGCGATAATTGCCGGATCTCGATGCCGTCGATCGTCACCGAGCCACTTTGCGGCTGATAGAGGCCTTGAACGAGGCGCAGGATGCTCGATTTGCCGGCGCCGTTGGGTCCCGTCAAGGCGATCATCTTGCCGGCCGGGATATTGAGATTGATGTTCATCAATGCCGGGTCGGAATCCTTGCCGTAGCGCAGACCGACGCGGTTGAGCGATATGCGCCCTTCGCGCGGCGGACGCGCCAGGTTGGGAATGCTGGCATCGTATTCGTCGGTCAGACGCAACATCTGGTTCATCGACTGGATCGAGGCGCGCAAACGGCCGAGCCGGCCCAGAGTTTGAAACAATTGTTGCGCGGGACTCAGAATTCGCCAAGTGAGCGCCATGGTTGCGATCAGGGCGCCGACGGTGATTGCGCCGTCGAGCACCATCAGCGTGCCGAACAGCAACACCGCCATGGCGGCGGCGCTGTTTAGAAACTGGCTGAGCGCTTCGACGGCGGACGAACGATCCTGAAGATCGCTCGCGCTGGTCGCGGCATCGGCCGACATCAGCCGGAAACGATGCAGCCATACGGCCTCGGCGCCTTCGCGCTTGATGCTTTCGTGGTGCAGTGTCGTGTCCGTGACGTGATTGAAGAGTTGATTCGAGGCGGCGCTTTGCGCGCTCTCGCAGGTCTGCAGCCAACGGGTTCCCAAGTAACCGGCGGCGGCGAATACCACGCAGGCCGTCAGCGGCACCAACACAAGCCATCCGCCGATCGCGGTGACCGCGGCAAGCGCAATGATCGTGAACGGGAAATCGACGATCGCGCCGGCCGCCGGTCCGGCAAAGAGGTCGCGCACGGATTGGAATTCGCGCAAGCGCGCGATTTGCGAACTGAT
Organism: Alphaproteobacteria bacterium; assembly: GCA_031413635.1. GTDB lineage: Bacteria > Pseudomonadota > Alphaproteobacteria > Micropepsales > Micropepsaceae > SZUA-430. The sequence continues at coordinate 6,611 of JANOFM010000104.1, forward strand.
CGGCGGTCCGTCGGTATAGCTCAGCGGCAGCCGCAGTAGTTTTGCGAACGTCGCCGTGCCTATCAAATAGTCGATGCGTGCCGCCATGGTGCCCAGCAATCGCGATCGCAAGGTCTTCAAGTAGAGATCGCCGGCGATCGCAACGGCAATCCCGATGAAGAGCATCGGCAGAACGTCAAGCGCGCGTCGGGCAATGACCTCGTCATAGACCGTCATCACGAAAAGGGGCACGGCTATGGATAGAGTGTTCGACACGGCCGAAATCAGAATCAGCTGAGTGAGATACGGCTTGAACCGTGTAATGAGTTTGCGCGACCAACTGTGACGCCCGCCATTGCTCGGCTTTGCGGCAAGCGGCTGTGCGAAATAGGCGTAGCCGCCGCGCAGCATCTCGTCCTCGCGGAGCGCGCGATAGTGGCCATCGATGAAAGCAAATGTCGCGTCGTCGACGTTGCCCAACAGGACGACGACTTCGCCGGTGTCTCGCGCCTCGTGCAGGCACGGCATCACCCGGAAGTCGAGGTCGCATGGGCGTGCCGGCTTCACGTCCGTGCCGTAGCCGAGATTGACCAGCGTCGTGCGCAGATCGGCGATATCCATGCCGTCCTGGAAATGAGGCATTGCTTCGACGCGGTTGAGTTCCGTGCCGCGATAGGACAGCGCCTTCAGAAATGGCGCGAGGCATTGCGCCGTCGCGGCGCTTCGCGTCCGGCTTTGCCCCGAGGGTTCGATCTGCGACGGATCGAAGGCAACCAGTGCTTCCCAATAGGCTTCGACGACTGCGCGAACGTGGCCGGCAAACGCGCGCGCCCGCGCGATCGGGCGATGCTGCATGACGCGAGCGAAGAGATCTTTGGCACGCCGGACCCAGTTCATGGCGCGGCTCCCGCGATCGCGCGCACGGGGGCGGCACCTTCCTGGCGGAGCCTCAGCTGTCCATCGGCCATTTCGTAAACGACGTCGCACATACGCAGATATGAGGGGCGATCGGTTACGAAAACGGCGGCGCGCTTTCCCTTCTGACGTTGGAAATACTGCAGCAACATCCGGTCGGCGTCGTGGTCCAGCGCGGCGTTCGCCGTGTCGAAGAGAATGATGCGCGGATCTTGGGCGAGCGAGCGAATGATCGAGATGCGCTGAGCGATACCCAACGGAGTCTCGCCGGCGCCACTCAGCTGTGTTTCGAGACCACGGCTGAGCCCCGCCACATAATCCTCAAGTCCCAAAACGCGGCATAGGGCAACAGCACGCCGTTTCACGGGGCCGTCCTCGAACAAGGTCAAGTTTTCGAGCAGGGTGCCGGAATAGATCGTCGGCGATGTCGGCATCAGCGCAATTTGGCGTCGCAGATCCTGCGGTGCATAGAGCGTGACCGGAATATCATCGTACCGAATGCTGCCTTCCGTGGCTGTCAACAAGCCGTTCATCAGCTTCAGCAACGTGGTCCGGCCCGACGACGTCTGCCCGGTGAGGCCTATGTATGCGCGCGGGGGAACTTCCAGCGAAAGGCGATCGACGACGTTGCTCTTGGCGTTTGCGTAGCGGAACGAAACATTTTCAAGCTTGAGAACGCCGTCCGTCAAGCGCGGAAAGGGATGCCGCCCAACGACGCGTGGGTTGAGGTCTTCCATCCGGCGAATCTTTTCTTCAGCCAATCGGATGAAGGGGTACCGCGACCATAGGCCCAGGCCTTTCAAGACCGGTTGCAGCAAGCGCCCGGTCAGTATCGTCGTTGCCGCCAGCCCGCCGATCGTCAGCGCCCCATTGACAACCGCGATCGCCCCGACGGCGACCGTCAGGATTGACGCCGCCTGCGCCAGCTCGCCGGCGATGGATTGCGTCTGCGTCGTCACGCGCACGATGGAACCGAACGCATCGGCGGCCTCTTCTTGAAGCCGTTCGTAGCGCCGTTGCATCAACGGTTCGAGTCCCAACGATTTGACCGTCGCGATGCCGCCGATGCATTCGACCAGGAAATTGTGACGCTTGGTGTCGCATAGTTCGCGACGTCCGGTTTCGCGCATGAGATGACGGGCGATCACATAACCCAATGCGGCAAAGCCGGCGAATAGGACCAACGGAACGACCGCCATCCAACCCGCGATGACGCCTATGAGACCGACGAAGACGAGCATGAACGGTACGTCGGCCAGCAATGACGAGGCCTGACAGTAGAATGCGCGAACCGATTGAATGGCGAGAAAGCGGTCGGCGTGCGTTCCGGGCGTGTCCTTCCTGAATGTATCGATGTCGACGGCCAGAAGCCGCTCAAGCGTGCGGCAACTCTCGCGATGGTCGTAGCGTGCGCCTTCGACCGACATGATGCGGGCGCGCAAGGTGCGAAGGAAGAACTCCAAGGAAAAAGCCACGAGGACGGCGAGGGTCAACACTGCAAGCGTGCTAAACGAGTGATGGCGGATGACGCGGTCATACATCTGCAGAATGGCGATCGGCAGAGCCAGACCCAAGACGTTGATCGCCAGCGATGCCGCCATCACGTCGGTGCGCAACCAAATACGACGAAGCGATGTTGAATTATCCCCGGATTCCATGCGCGCTCCGGCGTCCCCTGATCCGCCATTAGTTCGGCATGCATTTAACCAATCGGGACTTACGGAACAGTGAATGAGCGGCAAATGGGGGACACTGAACTTTCGTCAAATGCCATCCTAAAATGTTTCCACATTCTTAAGCTCAATCCGAATTGGCGCTGCTTAACCTTTTGAATTAGGGGACCGCTCATTTCTCTTAAACATTATGCCAACTTGTGAAAGAGCCGCCAAAGGTGTGGGATCGTCATGAGTTCGAAAGACAAAGCGAACCGGGAAGGTGCAGCCGCCTCGTCGTCGGGCAACCAAGACCCGGCGCTGAGCCGCCAGGCCGATGATGCGAACCTGCCGAAATCGCGGGGGGCGGCTGCTGCAACGGATTCGCAGTCGTCGGGCGACGGCGCGCTTCACCTGCAGAACGCGCACTACGGCGCGCTGGATGTCGACGTCCGGCAGGGAAGTAGCCATGCGCCCGGCGCTGATCTTGAGAACCCAATTGCGCCGCCTGCCGCTCTCGACTTGGATGCGCACCCGGATGTTCATAAGTTTGCAGACATAAAAGCAAAGGATGGCGCGCTAGACGGTGACGAAGTCCCGCAGGCGGCGCTTAGCGAGGCGAACGAGGGTGACAGCGATCAGCCAGCCGGCCCGGCGGCAAACTTGGACGTTAAGGGACAATCGACGGCCAAGACGGCGAATGCTCCGACTGCGGGGGTGTTGAGCGAACAATCCGATACTGCACAGGCTGCGCCTTCGAATGAGCAAGTGGAAAATCGTGCGCCAACCGACGTAGCGCTTTCCAATACGACCGTGCCCGAGAACGCGGCCGGTGCCGTGATCGGCACGCTGTCGACGACGGATGCCGACGCGGGCGACACGCATAGCTACAGCGTCTCGGACAACCGCTTCGAGGTGGTCGGCGGGCAGCTGAAGCTGAAGGACGGCATCTCGCTCGACCACGAGGGCGAGCCTTCGGTCAGCGTCACCGTGACTTCGACGGACGCCTCGGGCGC
>JANOFM010000105.1:0-19640 GCA_031413635.1 Alphaproteobacteria bacterium
GGCACGCTATCACAAGCGGGAGGCGGGGAAAGGGCTAGACTTCGCCGGCTTCGGGCATCGCACCCAGATGCGGTGCAACGACGCTTGCCTGATTGAGGAATGTTTCGGCGGCGCGTTCGAGGCGCTGACGCGCGGCCATGAGCGTCAGGCGGGCGGCGTCGATTTCGTCGTCCGAGGCAAATTGCTCCGAGGGCGCCTTGAGAGACAAGCCGCGTTCTCCGGCCACCAGTGTGATGTGGCCGATCGCATGGCGCGGCTGACCACCCTCGGGCATGACCAGTTCGATCGTAGCGCGGGCGCCGTCGATCAGATTGACGCCCTCGAACGTGGCGCCGGCGGCGACCGTGTCGATGTGCTGGCGCAGCTCCTCATAGCGGTCGGCGATCATGGCGCGTTTGGTTGGGTCGGGGTGGGCGAGGGCCTCGGCGGTCAGATCGAGCGCCTCGGACAGATATGAATGGATCGAGTCGATGGCGACCAGCGTGCCTTCAACCGATGCGACGGCGCGCGCGGCTGTTTCGGTGAACGTTGTAGGAGCGTCGTTCGTGCGGCGCGACTGACGAAGCGCGCGGTCGATGCCGGAGCGGATGTCGACCGGATCTACGGGGGCGTCGACCGGTGCTGCTTCGCGCGACAAGACGCGACGGGCGTAGGCAAACAGCCCTTGGGCTTCGGCTCGTTTTTGTTGAACGGACATGCGAGTCCCCAGCTGAGGCACTATGAGGAGGTGAGATTAAGGCTCGAGGGGTTATGGAACGCTTTACCCGGCAGTGGTTATTGCGGTTAAAACATCGTTCATGACGACACCGCTCGGCCGCATTGTCGGTTCCTCGATCTTCTTTTACCAGCGCGTCGCGCGTTTGACGCGGACCGGGCGCTGGCCCTTAACGATTGGTGTACGGATTGTCGTGCGCGACGGGCCCGACCTTGTGCTGCTGGTGCGGCACACTTACGCGCCCGGCTGGCATTTTCCGGGCGGTGCGATCGACCGGCGCGAGACGGCAGCCGACGCGGCAGTGCGCGAGTTGCGCGAGGAAGCGCTGATCGAAGCGACGTCGCCGCCGCGGCTTGCCGGGTTGTTTCTGAACACAACACAAGGCAAGTCGGACCATATCGCGTTGTTCGAAGCCGGCGCGTGGCGGCGTATCGACGGAAAAAGTCGGCCGCTCGAAATTGCGGAGACGGGTTTCTTTCCGGTCCGCGATCTGCCGAAAGGAACGACGGGCGGCACGCGGCGGCGGTTGGCGGAGTTGCTGGGCGAGGCGGAAGCGGGGACAGGGTGGTGACGTCTGATGAATCTTGAGTCTTATCTCGACCGCATCGGCTTTGACGGTTCGGTCCGGCCGGATCTTGCGACGTTGCGTGCCATTCACCGTGCGCATGTGGAGCGCATTCCCTACGAAAATCTCGATGTGCAGTTCGGGGTGCCGGTGAGCCGCGATGTACGCGCGATCTTCGCCAAGATCGTCGAGCGGCGGCGTGGCGGCTGGTGTTACGAGATGAATGGGTTGCTGTCTTGGGCGCTTGAGGAGGTCGGATTTAGCGTCAAACGCCTGGCCGGCGGGGTGCGGCGCGAGGTTGTGGGCGACCAGGCGGTCGGCAATCACCTGGTTTTGCTGGTCGATCTCGAGGAGACATGGCTTGCGGATGCGGGCTTCGGGAACGGATTGATCGAGCCGATGCGATTGCGCGAAGGCCCGTTTCGCGTCGGCCCGCTCAACTGCCGCCTCGAGCGGATCGACGGCGGCTGGTATCGCTACCTCGACGACGCGATCACCGGCGGCCCGTCCTTCGATTTCCACGAAGAGGTTTCGGACGAGGCGTTGCTGGAGGCGCGTTGCCGTTTTCTGCAGAGCGATCCCACTTCGAACTTCGTTCTGAACGCCGTTGTTCAACGCTGGCGCAACGATGAGCACTATAGTCTGCGCGGACGTTCGCTGATACGGATCAGCAGGCGTGGGAAGGAAACAAAACTTGTCGACAGCGCGGACGCTTATGTTGCCACGTTGCACGACATATTCGATTTGGATTTGCCCGAGGCCGCGCGACTATGGCCGAAAATCTGCGATCGCCATGACGTCGTGTTCGCGACCGTTCCGGACGGTCAGAGCGGCGCGTAACGATCCGTCCACGGACGTGCCTGTTCGAGTTGGGCGGCGAGGCGGAAGAGTGTGGCTTCGTCGCCGTAGCGGGCGGTGAACATCGTGCCGATGGGCAGGCCTTGTGCGTTCCAGTGGAGCGGTATGTTCGCCGAGGGTTGGCCGGTCAGGTTATAGATGCCGGTGTAGGGAATGAAGGCGATCATTTCGCGGAACATCTGTGCCAAGTCTTCGCGGTCCATGTTGAGGACACCGATGGGGAGCGGCGGTTGGGCCGCGGTCGGTTGCAGGATCACGTCAAAGTCCGACATGAAGTTTGCGAGCGTGCGGCCAACGAGGTGGAGCGTGTTCATCGCGCGCGCGTAGGCGCTCGAGTCGGTCCTGCGCGCGTTTTCGACGCGGAACCAGGTGGCGCGTTCGACGTCTTCGGGGCGGGCGGCGCGGCCCAAGGCTTCGGCTGCTTCGTCAACGGTGAAGGCGACGTTGGCGCTGATGACGATGCCTTGGGCTGCCATGATTTCCATGCCGTTCAGCATGGGTGCTGCTTCTTCAACATGGTGGCCGAGGCTTTCGCAGAGTTTGGCGGCCTCACGCACGGCGGCGATGGCGTCGGGGTGGGCCTCAGCCGGGATCGCGGGCTTGGTCGAGAAGGCGATGCGCAGGCGGCCGGGAACGGTTTTCGCTTCGTCGAGGAACGGGCGCGCGGGCGGCGACGCGGCATATGGATCGCCGGGCGCTGCGCCAGCGGTTGCGTCGAGGAAGGCGGCGCTGTCGCGTACGCTGCGCGACACGACGTGGCCGACGGAGGCGCCGCCCCAGCCTTCGCCGCGCCTGGGGCCCATCGGCGTGCGGGCGCGCGTGGGCTTCAAACCGAACAGGCCGCAGCACGACGCGGGGATGCGGATCGAACCTCCGCCGTCGGTTGCGTGCGCCACGGGGACGATGCCGCTTGCCACCGCCGCCGCCGCGCCGCCCGAAGAGCCGCCGGCGATGCGCGAAGTGTCCCACGGATTGCGCGTGGCGCCGTACATGCGCGATTCCGACGAGGGGCTGAGGCCCAGTTCGGGCGAGTGCGTCTTGCCGAAGATGACGAGGCCCGCCTTCTTGACGCGCTCGACATAGGTCGAATCCGCGGCGGCGACGGCTTCGCGCGCCAGGCTGAGGCTGCCGGTCGTCACCGTGCCTTTCAATGCTGCGCCGAGATCCTTCAGCACGTAAGGCACGCCGGTGAGTGGGCCTTGCGGCAGGCCGTCCTTCAGCTGTCGGCGCGCGACGTCCTCGTGGTCGAGGACGATGGCGTTGATCTTAGGGTTCACCTCCCGCGAACGGGCGAGGGCGGCGTCGAGCAGTTCTTGCGGGGTAACTTTTTTCGCTTTGACCAGCTCGGCCAAGTCCAATGCGTCGTGTTTCCGATAGTCCGCAAAAGTCAGCATTGCGTTGGTTCCTTCGCCGGTTCACGCGGTTGTGCGGATATTGTGAACGGCCGTTCATGCACCAGACAGATGGAGGAGACTAGGATATCCTTTCGTCCGCTACAAAGATGGAGCTTGCCATGCGCTCTTTGTTCCTTGGATTTGCAGTTGCCGCCGGTTTGGCGACGTCGGTCGCGATGGCCGAGCCGGTCGCCTATCAACCGGGCGCGTTCCCGCGCGACGCGGTGTCGTTGCGCGATCTCGACGCTCAGCAGATGCGGATCGTGCGACGGGCGGGTGCGATGTGCTGGCATTCGGGCGACGGCGGGTTTCGCTCGCGCGGCGTGCGGTCGCGGGCTTGCGTGATCAGCACGACCGAAGGCGCGGTGCGCGGGTCCGACAATCCGGCGCTTGCCGCCTTTCATCAGGCGCTGCCGTTCAATGCGCGATACGACGAGTATCGCCCGGCATATTATTGGCAGAGGCTGGTGGCGGCGAATTGATCGTCACCACGCGGCGCGCAGGATTTGCAGCACGTCGGCCGGGCTTGCGATCGGTCGCGGATTCGATAGCACGACGGGGTGCTTCGCGGCTTCGTCAGCGATGGCCGCCAGTAGTTCTTCCTTGATGCCGACATCGCGCAGGCGCGAGGGGAGGCCTAGATCGGCGACGAGTTCGGCGACGGCGTCGCCGGCGCTCATGGCGGGTCGGCCCATGGCGATGCTCAGCCGCTTTTGGCGGTCGGCCGTCGTTGCTTCGTTCCAGCGCAGGACGTGGGGCAGGATCACACAGCTCGAGTGGCCGTGGTGGAGATTGTAGCGGCCGCCGAGGATGTAGCCGATGCCGTGGCTGGCGCCGCTGCCCGCGCGTGAGGAGTTCGTGCAGGCAAGATAGCTTGCCATTTGGCTTTCGATGCGGGCGAAGGGGTCGCCTGGTATCTTCTTCGTATGACGCAGGGATGTCGCGAATAACGAGAGGCCGTGCAGCAATCCCGCCTCGTAAACCGGCGTCACGTTCTTGGCGAGATAGCCTTCGCAACAGTGATCGACGCCGCGGATAGCGCTCGACAGCCACAACCATTCCGGCGTCAGCGCGCCGAGCGCCGGGTCGTAGATCACCACCTGCGGCACGAGATAAGGGGACATGAAGCCGAGCTTGATGCCGCGTCCGGCGTCGGTGCCGCCGCCGGCCGGGGTAACCTCGGCGCCCGAGAGCGTAGTGGGGATCGCGATCTGGCGGATCGCGTGGGGTTTGGCGGCGCGCGGACGGGTGAGCGCCAACAGATCGTCGATCGTATGCGCGCCCTCGGCGAGCGCCAGCTGCACGATCTTCAAGCCGTCGATGATCGAACCGCCGCCGACGCCGACGAGCAGGTCGGCCTTCGCGTCGCGTGCGGCCTTGGTTGCCGCGAGCACGCCGTCGAGCTTTGAGTGTTCGGCGATGTCGTCGAAGATCGCGACGCATTTCGCGCCCAAGGTGGCGGCGATCAGGGAAATCGCGCCGGTCTGGCGGTGCAGCGTTTTCGACGCCGCCACGAAAACGCGTTGGGTGCCCAGGCGTTCGACCTCGCTGCCCAGCGCGTCGCGCACGGACTTACCAAAATGGACGCGCTCTTGCGGGAGCGCGTCATAGGTGAAGGCAGTGGTCATGGGGGCCTCGCTCTCGACGTGCGGTGCGGTGGTTGGGCCGCAAGGGTTTTCACCACAAAGACACTAAGGCGCACGAAGTTGCACGAAGAAGAAGGAATGATTCACACAAAGAAACAAAGCAACAAAGGCGCGTACCCGCGCGCCGTAGGCGTGCAATCAATCGTCGGAAAGGCGCTTCGCGCCGAAAGAATTTCGCCTTTGTTGCTTTGTTTCTTTGTGCGAAACCTCTTTGTGACCCTTCGTGCCCCTTAGTGACTTTGTGGTGAAATCCTCTTTTTCCTAGATTGGATCCCACCCGAACACGGATGTCGTAGCGCCGGCGTCGTACATCATGGATTTCATGGCCGGGAAGGCGTGGTTGCAGATTGTTTCGGGGGTCCAGCCTTCGATTTTGGCCATGCCGCGCAGCGGCCGCGATTGCGACATCAGGAAGATTTCGTTGCCGCGGGCGGCGAAGATTTGGCCCGTCACATCTTTCGACGCGCAGAGGGCGATCGCCAACTGCGCGACCTGGTCGGCGCGCATGTGGTCTTTCATGCGCTGGACGCGTTTGGCGGAGGCTTCGTCCTTGATCGGGATCGTGGCGATCATGCGCGACCAGGCGAAGGGGGCGATGATGTTGGAGCGCACATTTTTCTGCACGCCTTCCATGGCGATGATGCGCGAGAGGCCCGCCACGCCCATCTTGGCGGCGGCGTAATTCGCCTGGCCGATATTGCCGATGATGCCGCTGGTCGAAGTGAACAGGACATAGGCGCCGTCCTGCTGTTCGCGGAAATGTTCGATCGTGGCGCGGGCCACATTGTAGGCGCCGTTCAGATGAACGTCGATCACCAGGTCCCAATCGGCATCGTCCATCTTGTGGAACATCTTATCGCGCAAAATGCCGGCCGGGTTGATGACGGCGTGCAGGCCGCCGAACACGTCCTTCGCCTGCTCGATCATGCGCTTGACGGCGGCGCGGTTCGTCACCGAGTCCGAGTTCGAGACCGCGTCGCCGCCCGCGGCCTTGATCTCGCGTACGACCATTTCGGCGGGACCGGCCGAACCTTCGTCGCCGCCCAAGGTGCCGCCGCCCAGATCGTTGACGACGACCTTGGCGCCTTCCTTGGCGGCCAGAAGCGCGCATTCCTTGCCGATGCCGTTGGCGCCGCCGGTGACCAGAACGATCTTGCCCGTTAGAATTCCCATGCGTTTCTCCCTGGTTTTCAATGATGATCTTGGGGTGGGACGTTAACCGCAGGGCGCAAGACGTTCCAGTCCCTCGGCGCTTGTTCCTATAAGCTGTCGGGCGAGTCGCAGTTCTTAGAGAGGCATTCGATGAACACGCCACATTTGCTTCAGACGCTTGAGAAGAAGCTGGGATTGGGCGCGGATGCGGCGTCCGACCGCAAGCGGCGGATTTTGAAACACGTCGTCGATCGCACGGTCGTCAGCCGCAACCTCGCGGACGAGACGGGGACGAAGGAAACGTTCGGCGAACGGTTGGCCGATAGGGTGGCGACGTTCGGCGGCTCGTGGACCTTCATCATGATTTTCGTGGCGTTCCTGCTTTCTTGGGCGACGCTCAATACCATCATTCTGATCACTGGGGCGCTCGATCCTTATCCCTTCATCTTCTTGAACCTGCTGCTGTCGATGGTGGCGGCGTTGCAGGCGCCGATCATCATGATGTCGCAGAACCGGCAAGGGCACAAAGACCGGCTGACGGCGCAGCACGATTACGAGGTGAACTTGAAGGCCGAACTCGAGATCATGGCGCTGCACGAAAAGTTCGACCAAATGCGCGCGGATCAGCTGACGACGATGATGGCGCAGCAACAGGAGCAGATCAAGCTTTTGAGCCAGCTCGTCGAAGCGAAGAAATAGAAGGGCGCGTGCGCGAGATGGCGACTATCAGACTTGAAACGCCGGCCGATGCGGCGGCGGCCGACGCGATCGTCGCCGAACGCTTCGGACCCGGACGGTTTGCCAAGACCGCCTATCGTCTGCGCGAGAGCGTGGCGTGCGTGGCGGCGCTGTCGTTCGTGGCGGAGCACGAGGGGCGCATCGTGGGCACGGTGCGCTATTGGCCGATCGAAATCGGCGAGACGCCGGCCTTGATGCTGGGGCCGATCGCGGTGGCCGGTTCGATGCAGGGGCAAGGCATTGCGCTCGCGCTGATGCAGACGAGCCTCGCGCGCGCACGCGAGTTAGGGCACCGCGCCGTGGTGCTGGTCGGGGACGAGCCCTATTACGGGCGCGCGGGGTTTAAGCGCATCGAGCCCAAGGGCCGCATCACGATGCCGGGGCCGGTGGATTTGGCGCGGTTGTTGGGGTTGTCGCTGGTGGACGGGGCGCTGGAGGCGATGAAGGGCGAGATGCGGAAGGCGTGAAGGGGGCGGGCGGGGACGGCGTCTTTGCCCATCCCGATCCGTTGCACAATTTGTTCGGCATCTCGGAATTGGCCGGCTATCAGGCGCCGTTGGTTCCGGCGCCGACATGGCGGAGCGACGCGCGTGCGAGGGGGCTCGTCGTTTTCTCGTGGATCATGTTCGCGCTCGTGTGGCTCGCCCTCCATCGAACTCAAGTTCAAACCGATGGAGGGCGGGCAGGTTTGGGCCGCCGTGAAGCCGTATTACGGCATCGCCCAGCGCGCGCTATTTGCTGCGTGGTTCGACCGGTGCGCAGTAGTTGGGGTGATGCTGTTTCAGCAGAAACGGTAGAGCGTTGTTCGTTGAAGTGCTCGTGTTGGCAGCATGTCAACGCCTTACCGTAAGAAGCCAAACCATCGTGTTGCCGGGTATGTCTCGGCGCTCGGAAGCGATGATGTCAAAGCCGCACGCGGTCACAAGGGACTCGACCTCCGGCGTTGTACGAAACGTGTAGATGCCGGCGGGAAAATTGGCGCTGACCGCCGTGTCTTCGGCGGGGCGGAAGGCAAGGAGGAAACGACCGCCGGCACTTAGAGTCTTGGCGATGCTTCGAAGGTGCGGTTCGGCGGGTTGCCAGAAATAGAGCGTGTGAACCGCGAGGGCCTTGTCGAACGACGCCGGCGGGAAGAGGAGGTTGTCGCTCGCGCATTTCTCGACTTGGACGCTGCCGTTCCGGATGAGGGCCTTGTTCCGCCTTCTGGCGATGGCCAACATGACATCGGATGTGTCGACGCCGACGATGAGGCCACGGGTTGCTCGCGCCGCCATCACGCCGAGCGAGCGGCCGTGACCCGTGCCGACGTCGATGACACGATCGGCGGGTTGGATATCGAGCATGGCGATGGCACGGTCGTTGTCGGCTGCCGTCTCTCCGGCCATGATCCGGCCGATGATCGCGCCGAGGCAACCCGTCGGGTGGCGGCCTTGGCGTGCGATGAAATCGGGGCGGCGCATTAGCCTGCTTCCTTCAGCGGTGCGGCGACGCCTTCGCGTGCGCGCTCGGCGATTTCCGCGACGCGCGCCTGATACGCGGGATGCTCCGTGCCCATAAACCGGTCCCACCAGCTGAAATAGAGGCCGTAATTTGTGCGTGCGTCTTGATGATGCAGATCGTGGTGCATCGTGGTGTTAAGCCAACCGAACAGGCGTGACGGTTGCCCCGATACTGGCGACAACTCGACGCCCGCGTGGCCCATGACATTGCGCACGATTTGCCACGTGACGAAGGTGAAGACGGCGAAATCGTGCATCGGCACGAATGCAATCCAGAGCGGCACGAAGGCGACCATCACCATCGCCTCCGGCACATCGAACGCGTAGGCGGTCCAGGGCGTGGGCGTCTTGGATTTATGGTGAGTGCGATGAAACAGACGGAAGAGGCGCGGGTGATGAATCGCCCGATGCGTCCAATAGAAGTAGGCGTCGTGAGCGACGATCATCGCCAGCAACGTGACGGCGAAATAGCTCCAGTCTCGCACCGCGAAGTCCTGATAGACCGTGAGCCATCCGGCCTTGGCGGCGAGATAGGTACCGAAGCCGGTGACCGCAAAGACCAGCGTCGTTCGCAGGGATGTGAGTATCTCGCGGCGGTAGTCGGCGGCGTCAGCGGCGCGCGTCTGGATCTTGCGCGCTTTGAAGTAGCCGTTCCAGAACGCCCAGACGATGAGGCTGACGAGACCAGCCGTGATGAGATAGCGGCCGGCCTCGATGGAGATGATGATCGGAAATACCGCGATGATTTCGCGCAAGAGCGTATCGAGCCATGTCATGAGATTTGCTCCAAGTTTCTTCAGGTGTTGCGTGCGGGGCGGCGCCGGTTGAGACGCCATATGAGCAGCGGCCACAGAAGCGGCGAGGCGAGTTGCGCCGGAATGTTCGCGGGGATCGGGTCGGGTACGATGCCGACGTCATCGAGCGGTTCGTCCAGCGGGTGGCGGAACGTGCCGAACATGTGATCGAACAGCGTCGTGAACGGCGCGAAGTTGCAGGCGCCGCGCGCATAGTCCTTGTTGTGATGCAGCCAGTGGGTTTTCTGCGTCACCAACAGCGCGTGCGCAAAGCGCGGCATGCTCTGCGCGAGATTGGAATGGTTGAGGCTGCCTAAGAACGTCATAAGAGCGGCGATCCAGAGCATCACCTCTGCGGGCGCGCCAAGCACAACGAGCGGGGCGTAGACGACAAGGGCGCGGACGGTCGCTTCGAGGAAGTGAAGGCGAATGCCCTTGAAGACGTGCATGCGGTCCATGTTGTGGTGCAGCGCGTGGACGGGCCAGGCGAGCGCCCACCCGTGGTAGGCGCGGTGTTTCCAATAGTCGAAGAAATCGACGATCAGTACGGCGACCAGAATCTGTCCCCACAGCGGCAGCGTTGTGGGCCAGAGTGCGAGATTGCCCTGTGCAGCGAGCATGCCGCCGATGGTGGCGAACACGATCAACAGCGCGCTGCGGCCGAGCCCGTCGCCGAACACGTTGCCGATGCCGTGCACGATGTCGTTGACGACCTGTCCGTCGCTTGTCCACGCCCATTCGGGACGGTCAGGCAATACGAGTTCGAGGCCGGCGATTACCGCCATGTTGGCAACGGTGACCGCAAGCAGCGTCAGCGCGGGATCGAAATCGAAGCAGAGGGCCCGGTCGAGCGCGACCAACTGGCCGAGAAGAATCGCCGGCCACGTCAGCCATGCGGCGATGGATTTGATGAGGACCAAGGGACACGCTCCCGCACCGGGCCATTCCGGCGTGGCGCCCTTTTGATCCATGCCTGCGCGGTTGGCTCGCCGCGTTCGGAAGGCGGCTAGCCGATTCCGAAAACGGCCTCGCCGATTCCGAAAATGCCCTGTTAAACGGCCGTTTTTGCAGTGCTGGGCGGCTTGCTTTGGGTGCCGGCAAGTGCCTGTGCGCGAAACTCGGTTGGCGTCAGTCCGGTCTCGGTCTTGAAGGCGCGGTTGAAGGGGCCGAGCGATTGGAAGCCGGCGTCCAGCGCAATGGTCGAGATCGGGACGTCCCGTTGCGCCGGGTCGGCCAGGGCCTGCCGGGCCTCGGCTAGGCGCCATTGGTTGAGGAAGGCGCTGAAGTTGCGGTGACCGAGTTGTTGGTTGATCAGGCGGCGCAATTTGTACTCGGGGACCCCCAGCTTGAGCGCGAGAGCGGTGATCGTGAGCGCTTCCTCGCGATAGGCGCGTTCCTCGCGCATCAGGCGGTCGAGCTTTTGGGTGATCTTGGCGTCTTCGCCTGAAACCGCGGGAGGAGCTTCGGGCTCAGGCGTCATCGGGCGCGGCACGGCGGCCGGCGCGAAGAGATCGGGGTCCGCTTGGAGCAACCCGCCTATGCCGGCGAGGCCTAACATAAAGAGGACGGCCGCCGCCAACGGCGAGAGCGCATCGGCGGGACCCCAAAATATTTCGGATGTCTGCACGGCAATCACGGACACACCGTAGAGCGCCGCAGCGGCGAGGATCGGGCCGCGCAGGCGGCGCCGCGACTCGACGAGGTCGTTGCGCCATCCGCTTGCGACCACGATCAGAACGTGAACCATGAGCGCGGCGCCGAGGAGGTTGTGGGCAAGAAACAGCTCGACCGACCGAGCGCTACTCCCGGGGTTCGCCGCGAAGCCGATCGCAAGCAGAAGGGCCGCCGGCGCGAAGCGAATAGGTTCAAGGCGAGGGCGATCGCCGAACAGCTCCGTCGCAAAAGCCCAAAACAGACCAGCCCCCATCGCCGAAAAAGCCCAAACCACCGGCCAGGTGAAGCCGAGCGCCGATTCAATGACGGCGTGCTGCGTCAACGTATGGCCCGCCGCTGCAAGGCAGAACAGAACACCGGTGATGCGCGCCGGCGTGAGCGGTGGACGGACAATTGCGACCGCGACGCCTATGAAGGCGCCGACCGCGCCGCCGCGGGTCAGGATTTCGAGGATCGACGCGTCGAGCAACAGGGGATTCAGATCGGAGGACATTTGGGCCGAGTCGTAGTGTCGCCCTGCATGCTACACCGGCTCGGCGACGAACATTGCGCGCGGCATACTGACTCTTTGCTAGGCCGGTGCGTGGGGCGATGTCCAGAAGAGCGAGCGGGACTCGCCTTCGCCAATGCTTCGGCGAGCGTAGCGCCCTCCGCCTTCGATCTTATTGGCCGGGATATAGCGTACCGTCTTTGTGGGTGAAGCGGCCGTCGGCGTTGGCGCTTTTCATGTCGATGTCGGAGCAGGTGGTGATGTCGGCGGGGTGGCGGGAGCCGACTTCCAGGTAGATCGCCGTCTTGTTCGATTTGTTGATGAGGTGGTGGCCGTTGCCGGAGTTTTTCGGGAAAGCTGCGCAGTCGCCGGCGCGCAGCAGCGTCTCGCAGTCGTCTTCGATCAGCGTCAGTTCGCCTTCGAGCACGTAGACGAATTCGTCTTCGTGGCTGTGCCAATGGCGCTGGGCCGACCAGTTGCCGGGCGGCAGGCGCATGAGGTTCACGCCGTAGTCGGTGAAGCGGCCTGCGTTGCCCAGACGCTGGCGCACGCGTTCGGTGCTGTGGGCGTTGAAGGGCGGCGGGTAGCCCGTGCCTTTGCGTTCCGGCACAGCGGCGATGTCTATCTTGGGCATGGCGGTGCGCTCGTTCGTTGGTCGACGCTCTTATAGCGCGGCTTGAAATTCGAACGGGATTGTTCTAGTAATGTTCCAGATTTCAGTCGATGCCCCGTCCGGGTTTCCGGACGCGCTGGCTGCTGCGATTTGACAATTTCATACGGATACGACGGTTGCCGCGCGGGACCGCAATTTGTTACGGGTGCTGTACGCTTTCGTTACGGCATTCTTGGCGGATTTCAGCCAATGTTACGCTGTTACGGTTTGCCGAAGGGGTCCGTTTTTCGCCTGCGGCGAACAGCGAAAACTCGCCGTTCGGCTCTATCGGCCCTCGCGCCGCCAACCCAACATCAGCCCGCCGACGATCAGGGCGAGCGCGATCGCCGGATGGAACAGCGGCGTCTGTCTTGTCGAGCGCACGGCGTAGGCTTCGTTGGCGCGCAGGCCGATCCAGTTGGCGTCGGCGGCGGCGCGGCCGGGTTTGACGCGGCGAATCTCGGGCAGGCCGTCGCGCTTGAGCCATCTGATGCCGCCTTGGCTGGCGTCGATCGTGGGCTTGAGCAATTTGTCGGTGGCGCGCACGTCGGAGAGTTCGCGCGGGTTCAACGGGCCTGCGGCGGCGACCGTCGTCAGGTTGCCGTCGCGCAAGCGGTAGAGGCCCATCTCCTCGGCTTTGACCGTGCCGGAAAACGCGCCGTCGTCGGTCGGCGCCAGGGTTATGTTTTCGACGCGGCCCGAGGGGTAAGTCACCTCCACCGTCGCGGCGCGCTCGGCCATGGTGCGGCGGGTGACGATCAAGCGGTCGCCGCGGATTGTGCCGATGAGGCGCTCTTCCTCGAGGTCGGGTTCCTTCATCAGCCAATGGGCGAGGCGGCGCAGCAGTTCGGCCTGCGGGCCGCCGCCTTCGAAACCGCGAGTCCACAGCCAGGCGTGGTCCGAGAGCAAAAGCGCGACGCGGCCCTCGTTGACGCGGTTGAGCACGAGGAGAGGCTGGGCTTCGGCGCCGCTCATCAAGGTTTGGCCACCGAGGACGGAAGATTGCACAAGGCGAAACCAACGGCCCCAAGACGGTTGCGTCGTTGCCGTGTTGGCGCCGGTCAAGCCCGAGGTCACCGGATGGCGTTCGCCGGCGTTGGTCAGGCGCGGCTTGAAACCTTGCTCGTAGATATGGTCCACCGGTTCGGCCGGCAGCACGGAGGCAAGCGGGGAACGGTAGAGGCTCAAGGG
The DNA here is from genome assembly GCA_031413635.1 of Alphaproteobacteria bacterium. Taxonomy (GTDB): domain Bacteria; phylum Pseudomonadota; class Alphaproteobacteria; order Micropepsales; family Micropepsaceae; genus SZUA-430. The sequence goes on from JANOFM010000105.1 coordinate 13,369, forward strand.
CGAAGCGTATTCGGGTCCCGAGACGACAAGAAGCGCGCCGCCGTTTTCGACGTATCGCGCGACGTTTTCGTAATAGGCGGTCGGCACGACGCCGCGGCGCTGATAGCGATCGAAGATGACGAGATTAAAGTCGCCCAGTTTCTCGTCGAACAATTCGCGCACCGGGAAACCGATCAACGACAATTCCTCGACCGGCGTGCCGTCCTGCTTTTCGGGCGGGCGCAGAATGGTGAAGTGGACGAGGGCGACCGACGGGTCGGCCTTGAGGAGATTGCGCAGCGTGCGCTCGCCCGCGTGGGGTTCGCCCGAGATCAACAGCACGCGCAGCTGATCGCGCACGCCGGTCGTCACCACGGCGGCGCGGTTGTTGAGCAGCGTCAGTTCTTGGGGTCCGGGTTCGGCTTGGATTTCGATGACGTTTTCCCCGCCGTGCGGCAGCGTCAGCTCAAGTACCGTGCTTTCGCCCGTGTTGGCCGGCTGGCTGAGCACGATCTTGCCGTCGATGCGGACCTCCAGATTGGCTTGCGCCCGGGCGGCGGCGCCGAAGTCGTCGACGCGAACGGTGAATTTGAGCGCCTCGCCGACGATGCCGTAGCGCGGCGCCTGTTCGATCGTGAGCTTGCGGTCCTTTTCATCCGGCGCGCCGGTGACGAGGGCGTGAATGGGAAAGGCGGGTTTGGACGAAGCGATCGAGGGGATGTCGTGGACTTGGCCGTCGGTGACGAGGATGGCGCCGGCGATGCGGTCGGGTGGCACATCGGCCAAGGCCTCGGCGAGCGGCGCGAACAAGGCGGTGCCGCCGTCCGGGCCCGCGCCGCGGGCTTGGGTCACGGTGACGACGCGGACCTCGAGGTCTTTTTGTTCGGTCAGTTTCGCGCGCAATTTTTGCACCGCGTCGTCGACGGTGCGGGCGCGATCGCCGATCGCCTGGCTCTGGCTTTGGTCGGCGACGATGACGGCGACATCGGGCAGGCCTTTGCGTTCTTCCTCGACGATCGCCGGATTGGCCAACACCAACAGGGCGCCCGCCATCGCCAAAGCGCGCCACCAACCGCCGGGCGCGCGCAAGATGATGCCGGCGCCGACGAGCGCGACGCAGAACACCGCGAGCAGCAGGATCGTCACCAGCGACAGGTGCGGAACGAAGACGATGTCGAGCGCCACGGTCTAATGTCCCAGGCGTTCGAGAATATGGGGCACGTGGACGAGGTCGGCCTTGTAGTTGCCGGTGAGCGTGTAGATCACCAGGTTGACGCCGAAGCGCATGGCGATTTCGCGCTGGCGTTCGCCGCCCGGCACGACGGCGGCGAGAGGGCGGCCCATATCGTCTTGCGCCCAAGCGGCCGCCCAATCGGCGCCGCCGACGATGATCGGCGAAACCTGGTCGGCGGCGGTCGACGAGGCCGCGCCGTCTTGCCCTGTTTGTTCGGCTTCGAGCCAAACGCGGCCCGAGGCCCAACGGCCGGGATATTCGCGCAGCAAATAAAACGTCCGCGTCAGGACGTGTTCGGGCGTCAATTGCTGCAGCGGGGGAATGTCGAGGCCGGCGAGAAGCCTTCGCAAGGTGACGGAGCCGTTGGCGCTGCGTCCGATCGCGGTCGGCAAGGCGGTGTCTTGGTCGCGGGTGTCGAACAGAATCGTTCCGCCGTTGCGCATGAAGGCGTCGACCTTGGCAAGCGCTTGAGCCGAGAGTTGCGCCTGCGCCGTCGTTACCGGCCAATAGATCAAAGGAAAGAATGCGAGTTCGTCGGATTCTATGTCGATAGCGACGGGCTCGCCGGGCTCGACGGCGGTGCGTTCCTTCAAGACGCGGGTCAGGCCCTTGAGGCCCGCGCGGCTCATGTTGTCGACTTCGCCGTCGCCGGTGACGACATAGGCCAAACGGTAAGTCAGCGTCGACTTGAGCGCGAAGACGTCGTCGGCGCGCGCTTCGCTATGAAAATTCGAGGCGACGGTGAAGGCCAGCAACGCCACCGCCGCCGTGCGCAGCGGAAGTCGCGGGGCCGCGATCAGGCCGCGCAGGAACAAGCCCGCCAACAAATCGATCAATGCCAACGCAATCGCCAGGGCCATCAGTACGTATTTGAGCTCGACCGCCTGGCGCAAGCCAAATGCCGCGAGCTCTACGCCCGCCGGCAGTTCGGGCAGGGGCGTCAACGCGTGGTCGGGTGCGAACAGATTGAACGCCCGGCGCACGCCGCCCTCGCCGTAGAAGCCCGGGGGATGAAGCGGGCCGGCGGTTTCGGTCTCGAATTCGGCGGCGCGCATCGGCAGCGCCGAAGCCGAGGGGGCACCCAAGCGGCCAAAGCCGTCGAGGGTTTGAGCGGGCGCCAGAGGTCCGATGGAGGCTTGGGCCGAGGGTTTGTCCTCGGCGACGCCCGCCGAAAGCGCGATCGTGCGGCGCATCATTTCGACGAACAGACCCGAGATTGGCAGCGACGACCACGATGTGTTGGCGGTGACGTGGAAGAGGATGATCCAGCCTTTGTCGCGCCGTGTCGCGGTGACGAGCGGCGTGCCATCGGCCAATTGTGCCCAGGTGCGGATTTCGCTTCCGGCGCCCGGCTCGGTCAACACTTGACGCTTGATCGTGACGTCTGGGGGCACGGTGAGCCCAAAGAACGGGCTATCCTCCGGCCAAGGGCTCAAGGCCTGCGGTTCGCTCCAGGACAGCGCGCCATCGAGCAGCCGTCCGCCGGTGCGTAATTTTCCGGGAATCAAATCATCGCTTTGGGCCGCGAGTTTCGGACCCGAGAAGCGAACGAGCACGCCGCCGCGGGCGATCCATTCGGCGGCAGCCGCCTTGTCGTTGCCGACGATGTGTCCGACGTCGGCCAAGATAAGGACCGACAAGCCCGCTTTCAGCAGATCGGCGATTTTGCCTTGATGCAACTCGGCGTGCGGCTGCAGTGCGCGGTTGAGATAGAATAGATCGGAGAGAAGTGGTTGGGCGGTATCGACTGTTTCGCCGGAGACGAGACCGACGGGTCTGCGGCGCCAGCGTTCGTCGATCAGGGCGATGCCGCCCGCCGACTCGCGATCGGCGATCTCGACGCGCTCGAGGTCGTTGCGCAATTCAGTCGCGAGATCGAGTTTGACCTCCGTGCTGGTTTCGCCGCTCTCGAGTTTGAATTCTTGCGCCGCGAGGAAACGGCCTTGCGTGCCGGTGGCGCGGATGGTGCCCGAGACATCCCCGTCGGCTTTTCCACGGACGACATGGAAGACAAGAGCACTACCCTCGCCGGTCGGCGGGGTCAGGGCGAGTGCGGCATTGAGCGCGTCGTCGGTCAAAACGCGCAGTGTTCCTATTGTGGCCAAAGCGCGGGCGAAGTCCGAGGCGTTGCCATCCTCCAGTCCATCGGTGAGCCAAACAACGTCGGGGCGATCGGTTAGGTTCAATTTCTTCAAAGCCGAGAGCGCCTTGGCGCGATCGACGCCGAACGGTTGTGGTGCGACCGCCTTAACGGCGCCCTGTGCTTCGGATCCCGACAACGGTTTCAACACAACGGCGGCATCACTCATTGCGGTCGGCGCCACGATCAGCGGACGGCCGTCGCGCTCCGCTTCGGCGGCCAGGGTTTGCATCGCGCCGACTCGGTCGTCCCAACGCGCGGCCGCCGCCCAGCCATTGTCGACCACGATGACGACAGGGCTGGTGCTCGATCCCGCCGACTGCGGATTGAGATAAGGATCGGCGAGCGACAGGATCACGAGGGCAGCGATCGCTATGCGTAGGAGCAAGAGCCAAAGTGGCGTGTGGGCCGGCGTCTCTTCATTTTGCTGAAGGCCCAGTAGGAGGCGAACGGCCGGGAAGCGTACGCGCTTGGGCGCGGGCGGCGTCACGCGCAACAGCCACCAAATCACCGGCAGCGAAATGAGCGCGAATAAAATCCAGGGTGCTGCGAACGCGAACGGACCGATCGTCGTCACCGTCACCTCATCTCGAAGGGGCGGTGGGCCGAGATCGCGGCGTAAGCCGCCAACAATGCGCCCTGCGCGGGGCGGTCGGTGCGATGGCTGGCAAAAGTCCAGTCTTGGCGGCGACAGGCTTGGGCCACTTCGGTGCGCAGTGCCGTCAGGCGATCGAGATAGGCCTCGCGCAAGGTCTCGGCGCGGCGGGCGAGCATGCGGGTTTGCGATTCCACGTCTTCGAATTCGGTGCGCCCGTCGAACGGCAAATCCTCTTCGGCCGGATCGAGCACTTGGATGAGGTGGCCGCGCACGCCGAGCGCACCGTAATGTCGCAGGACGTTCATCACGCCTTCGATCGGCGTCAACCAATCGCTGATCAGGATAATCTGCGAAAAGCGCGGCAGCGCCATGAGGTCCGGCAAGCTTTGGCGCAACGTCATTTGCGTCGTCAAGCGATGAGCGAAGCTGTTTAAGCCAGGCCGTCCGGACGACGGCGGCTCGGGGCGGCCGAGTTCTCCAATCCGTTCGCCGCCGCGCATTAACAGCGAGGCGAAGGCCAGAGCCAAAACGGTGGCGCGTTCGACCTTTGCGCAAGTCGCGACATGCGATTTGTAGTGCATCGAGGGCGAAGCATCGCGCCAAATCCAGATGCTGGCGGCTGCCGCCCATTCGCGTTCGCGCACGAAGAGATGCTGCGACTTCGCCGATTGGCGCCAGTCGATGGCCACGGACGGATCTTCTTGGCGGAATCTGCGGAATTGCCAGAAGGCCTCGCCTTGGCCGACGCGCCTTCGTCCGTGTTCGCCTTGCGCGACAGTCGACGCTACCCGTTCGGCTTGGACCATCAAGGGCGGAAGGCGCGCGCCGAGGCGCTCGGCTTGCTCGCGCGCCGATTCTTCGCGCTTGGGCGTCGTCCCCCAAGACCCGAAGCGCGATGACGCCGGACCCGCCATTGCCGAAAACCTCGTTCGTGTTGTTGCGGGTCTAGTGCCCGGTCAGTTTATTGAAAGGGCTGTGTCAGTCGACCGATCACGCCCGCCATCGTCACGCCGTTGGCGCGCGCGGAGAAATTGAGCGCCATTCTGTGGCGCAAAATGGGCGGGGCGAGCGCCACGACATCGTCCACCGACGGCGCGAAACGGCCTTCGATCAAAGCGCGAGCGCGCACGGCCAACGAAAAGGCTTGGCTGGCGCGCGGGCTTGGGCCCCAGGCAACGTGCAATCTCGTGTCTTCGGAACTGCTCTCGTCGGGTCGCGCGCTGCGCACCAGCGTCAGGATCGCGTCGAGGACTTTCTCGCCGACCGGGATCGCGCGCACGAGACGCTGGAAGAACATGATGTCTTGAGCGCGAATGATCTCTTTGGGTTGCTCTTCGGTGACGCCGGTGGTGGCGAGCAGCACGCGCTTTTCTGATTCGAGATCGGGATAGCCGACGTCGATCTGCATGAGGAAACGATCGAGCTGGGCCTCGGGCAAGGGGTAGGTGCCTTCCTGCTCCAGAGGATTTTGCGTCGCTAAAACGTGGAACGGGTGGGGCAAGTCATAGCGCATGCCTGCGACGGTGACGTGGCGTTCCTGCATTGCTTGCAACAACGCGGATTGAGTCCGGGGGCTTGCGCGGTTGATTTCGTCGGCCATCAAGAGTTGGGCGAACACGGGTCCCTTGATGAAACGGAACGAGCGGCGGCCGTTCTCCGCTTCTTCGAGAACTTCCGATCCGACGATATCGGCGGGCATTAGGTCGGGCGTGAACTGGATACGCTTCGTCGCCAAGCCCAGCACGATACCGAGCGCCTCGACGAGGCGTGTCTTGGCGAGGCCCGGCAGGCCGACCAGGAGACCGTGACCGCCTGCAAGCATGGTGATCAAAACCTGGTCGACGACTTCGCGCTGGCCGAAGATGACGCGACCCACCGCCTCACGCACCGCGGCCAAACGGCCGACAGCGTGTTCGACTTCGCGAACGATGGAATCCGACGTTTCGAGTGCTTGCATGGGGTTCGACCCTAAAGACCTTGGCAAAGGCGTCAATTTGAATGCGGACTTCGGCAGCAGTATCCGGCGTTTGTGGCGGTTTCGGGGGTTATATCGCGGCAACCTTCCCAATTTGGTTTATAGCCAATTCAACGGCTTGGACAGAACTGCTTAAGTTCCTATGCTCAAGGAATATTGAACATAGGCGTTAACGCTTTTGCGCGGCGCGACATGTGCGCCAGGTGACAGATTTCACGATGGGTAGTTCCTTACAAGATCCGATGCATTGGGGGGCGCCTGCACCCGACATTTTGCGTGGTCTTGCCGAGATACAGGCCGAAGGGGCACACACGCGCAAGTTGCCGCCGGTCGACAAGTGGAACCC
>JANOFM010000106.1:0-16135 GCA_031413635.1 Alphaproteobacteria bacterium
ATTACCGCCTTGGGGTAGTAGGGCGACTGCGAACAGTGCAGTTTTCTCTATTGGCGCATCATCCCTCATCGCCAACGCATACACCTCTCGTATCTGTGCGAACGACGCCTTTGCGGCGAATTCCAGTCGTACCAGTGCGACCTGTGCGAACGGCAACTTTGTGTGGGCCAAGCCGTTCCGCGGGAGTGCTGCTTCATCTTAGCGTGCCGCGTTGTGCCCCCTCGACGCGACCAAACATGTAACCCCAAAGGAACCACAGCCCTTTGAGCATCTTCAAACGCGTCTTGATCGCAAGTAACGCTTTTACGACACTGCAAATGACCGCAAATTCTGGCTTGTGTTTCGCGTCTTTTCGTCGATAGTTCTCGACGTATGGATGAAGAAAAGGCAATTCTCGCACTTTCGGCATTGGCGCAACCGACAAGGTTGCGCGTCTTCCGAATGCTCGTGGGCGCGGGACGCTCGGGCGTCGCCGCGGGGGAAATCGCCGAAAGCGAGGGCGTTCCGCACAACACGATGTCGACGCATTTGGCGATTCTTGCGCGCGCGGGCCTCATGCGCTTTCGCCGCGAGAGCCGCTCGGTGATCTATGCCGTCGATCTTGAGGGAACGCAGGCGCTCTTTTCCTATCTGCTGTCGGATTGCTGCGCCGGCCACCCGGAAGTCTGCGCCCCGTTGGTTGACCTCGCCGAACAGATGTCGGGCGATGTGCGGCGCTGGGCGCCGCTGGCCCATGGCGATCGCGTCTTCAGCGTTCTCTTCCTTTGCACCGCAAACTCCGCGCGCTCGATCATGGCGGAGGTGCTGCTGAACGACGTCGGGCGCGACCGTTTTCGCGCCTACTCCGCGGGCTCCCATCCGGCGGCAAAGCCGATGCCGGCGGCGATTGAGCGCCTGAAGTCGCTCGGACACGACGTTTCGGGCGCGCGCAGCAAATCGTGGGACGAATTTCTTGCCCCCGGTGCGCCACGCATGGATTTCGTCATCGCGCTCTGCGACGTGTTGCGTGGCCGCGCCTGCCCGGAATTCGGCCGCGCCGCGGTCAGTGCGTCTTGGTCCTTGCCCGATCCCGCAAAATTCTCCGGAAGCGCAGCGGAACGCGCCACGATGTTCAACGAACTCTACGCAAGCCTGCGGCGCCGGATCGAAATCTTTGCAAGCCTGCCGCTCGCCTCCCTTGATCGAAGGATGCTGAAGGTACGCCTCGGCGAAATCGGCGGCGGCCGGACGGCGGCACTGGAAAAAGGACACGCGTCATGAGAGTGGGCATCAGCGGCATGGGTCGCATCGGACGTCTTGCGCTGCGTGCGGCGATGGGCGGCGCCGATCGACCGGACGACGACCCGCGCCGCGGCAACCGCCTCGACGTGGTCCATCTGAACGAGATCAAGGGCGGCGCGGCGGCGACGGCCCATCTCCTCGAATTCGACAGCGTGCAAGGCCGGTGGAAGAAACCCATCGCCGCGCACGGGCAAAAGGCGATTGCCATTGGCGACCGGGAACTCTCGTTTTCCTCGCACGCCGCACCGGCGGAGATTCCGTGGGGCGACCTAGGCGTCGACGTCGTTCTCGAATGCACCGGCAAGTTTCTCGACAGAGCGACGCTTGACGGCCACCTGAAGCAGGGCGCCAAGCGCGTGATCGTCGCGGCCCCAGTGAAGGACGCCTCGGTGCTGAACGTCGTCGTCGGCGTGAACGAGGGGCTTTACGATCCCGCGCGCCATCCGGTCGTGACGGCAGCGTCGTGTACGACGAACTGCCTAGCGCCCGTCGTCAAGGTCGTGCACGAGGCGATCGGCATCCGCCACGGCCAGATAACCACAATCCACAATCCGACGAACACGAACGTGGTGACGGACGCTCCGCACAAAGACCTGCGCCGCGCACGTTCGGCGATGCTCTCGCTGCAGCCGACGACGACAGGCAGCGCGACCGCGATCGGCCTCATCTATCCGGAGCTTAAGGGCAAGCTCGACGGTCACGCCGTACGGGCGCCGGTGTTGAACGCGTCGCTGACGGACTGCGTGTTCGAACTCGCGCGTCCCTCGACCGGCGAAGAGATCAACGCGTTGTTCGAAACGGCGGCCAAGGGTCCGCTCGCGGGGATATTGGGGTACGAACCGCGCCCACTGGTCTCGGCCGACTACGCGCGCGACACGCGCTCGTCGATCGTCGACGCGCCATCGACACTCGTCACCGACGGCACGCTGCTCAAGGTTTATGCCTGGTACGACAACGAGATGGGCTACGCGTGTCGTATGGTCGATTTGGCCTGCCACATGGCCGGCGTCGGCATCTAGATGCGCAACTACGCGATCGTCACGGCGGCGTATTGGGGCTTCACCCTAACCGACGGCGCGTTGCGCATGCTCGTGCTGTTCCATTTCTACAAGCTCGGCTATTCGCCATTCACGCTGGCTTTCCTGTTCCTGCTTTACGAGGCGGCGGGCGTCGGCGCGAATTTCGTCGGCGGCTGGCTTGCCACGCGCTTCGGCATCACGCGCATGCTGACCGTCGGGCTCATCACCGAGATCGTCGGGTTCCTGCTGTTATCCGCCATCTCGCCGGCGTGGTCGCCTGCGCTTTCCGTCGCCTGGGTTGTCGTCGCGCAGGGCGTGTGCGGCGTCGCGAAAGATTTGACCAAGACAGCGTCGAAATCGGCGATCAAGGTCACTGAGGCCGAGGCCGTGGGCGCCAAGGAAGGACGCCTCTTCCGTTGGGTCGCCTGGTTCACCGGCTCGAAGAACGCCATGAAGGGGGCCGGTTTTTTTATAGGGGGCCTGCTGCTCGAGTTTCTGGGTTTTCGCGTGGCGTTATGGGCGATGGCGGCGGGCCTTGGCGCCATTCTCGCGGGCGTGCTGTTTTCGCTGCCGCCGCTCATGGGCAAGGCCAAGGCCAGCCGCTCGGCCCGCGAACTCTTCGCCAAGAGCCGCGGCATCAACCTGCTCGCGCTCGCCCGCGTCGCCTTGTTCGGCGCGCGCGACGTTTGGTTCGTCGTCGGCCTTCCCGTCTTTCTCTATGCGAACGGCTGGACGTACACGATGGTCGGCGGGTTCCTCGCCGCGTGGACCATCGGCTACGGCATCGTTCAAGCCTCTGCCCCCTCACTCGTCGGGCGCAGCGCCGACGGCCTCTCACGCGAGGTGCCAGCGGCGCAACGCTGGTCGCTCGTCCTTGCGTTCATTCCCGTCTTGATTACGGGCCTGCTCGGAGCGCAGGTCGGCCGCCCCGACCTTGTCGTCGTCGTCGGCCTCGCGCTCTTCGGGATTGCCTTTGCCGTGAACTCGTCGGTCCACTCGTATCTGGTGCTCGCCTACGCCGGGTCGGAGAAGGCCGCGGAGGACGTGGGCTTCTACTACGCCGCCAACGCGTCGGGCCGGTTCGCCGGAACGCTGCTTTCCGGGCTTCTATACCAAACGGGCGGCATCACGGCCTGCATGATCGCTTCTGCCGTGCTGCTAGGCGTGTGTTGGGCCGTGACCCAGTTGCTCCCCATCACGCCCGCGGCCGCAGTCGGCAAGTCACGCGCTGTGAGAATCGCATCGGATTGAAGTAAGCGAAGGACGCAAGCTGGCACGCCACGCAACGAATGTCCGCTTCGCGGCGATCTCCAGCCGCATCGTGCCCTGGCAGGCACCGGCCGGAATGCGGAGCGATCCAGTCATTCGCAGCGCAAATTGCTGGGAGTCGTTTCTGGCGCCTCGCCGAAGGCAATTGACGAGAAACGCGGCAAATCCATGTGGCCAGGACACAATGCTTTCCACAATTCAAGGTTTGATGACAGCGCTACCTCTGTCTCACGATTTGAATTTCGACAACACTCTGTAAGAGCGAGTTTGGGGGCAGCGTGGCTCTTTGGGAGGAACATGTCGCGACGGCGACCACCGGGCCCAAAGCTAGGGTGCATTTTCAGGAAGACGGCGTGTCGCGAGCACGCTCGTTTGCCACCCTGCCGGCGGCGCTCGATTTTGCGGTTCGCTTGCTTCAGTCAAAGGCAACCGATATTGGCGAGTTGTCCATCCGCGAAAACGGGGCCCTTGTTTTTCGAATGGAAGATATTGAGCGCTTGAGCGCTCTGGTCCGGCTGAGCTGACGGCCACCGGTGCTCAGCGCCTCCGTCCAAAGACGGTCTGGCGAAAGGGAGGTAGTAATGGTGCAGGTGACGGCAGCGAATGAGCTGCGAGATACCCTCGATGTAGATCAAGTACCGCTAGACCGTATCGATGTGTCGGAGCCGCACCGGTTCAAAGACGACACATGGCGTCCATGGTTCGCGCGTCTTCGGCGGGAAGCGCCGCTACACTATCTCGCCGACAGTGAAAACGGCCCGTTCTGGTCGGTGACATCTCACGACATGATCATGGCGGTCGACACCAATCACGAGGTGTTCTCATCGGCTGCTGGGGGCATCGCTATCGTAGATCCAATAAACCAGGGAGAGCTCAGCAAGGCTGTATCATTCATCACCCTCGATGAACCCGTTCACAATCAACAGCGCAAATCGGTGTCACCAGCAGTGGCGCCAAAAAACTTGGCGGAGCTGGAGCCTCTGATCCGGGAACACGCGGCCGATATTTTGGACAATCTCCCCGTCGGTGAAACGTTCAATTGGGTCGACAAGGTTTCCGTCGAGCTAACCGCTCGGATGCTGGCCACGCTCTTTGATTTTCCATACGACCGGCGGCGTGATCTCATCAAATGGTCGGACATCACGACGGCAGTCCCAAAAGTTACCGGTGAAGCCAACGATATGGAGGAGCGCAAGGCCGCCCTTATGGATTGTGCTCTGACTTTTCATAAGCTGTGGCTGGAGCGGGCCGCGCAAGAGCCCAAGTTTGATTTCGTCTCCATGCTGGCTCATGGCGAGGCGACCAAACACCATATCAACGATCCGTTTCTGATGCTCGGAAACATCATTTTGCTGATCGTCGGCGGCAATGACACGACACGCAATAGCATCAGCGGTGGCGTGTTGGCACTGAATCAATACCCGGAGGAATATCGGAAGCTGCGCGACAACCCGGCCTTAGTTCCGAACATGGTTTCGGAAATGATCCGCTGGCAGACGCCGGTCATTCACATGCGCAGAACTGCCTTGGACGATTTTGAACTCGGCGGAAAGACCATTCGCAAGGGCGACAAGGTGGTGATGTGGTATTTGTCAGGAAACCGGGATGAAAGCGTCTTTCCCGACGCGGATCGTTTGATCATCGACCGCGCGAATGCGCGGCACCACGTGTCCTTCGGTTTCGGGGTCCATCGCTGCATGGGCAACCGCCTTGCTGAAATGCAGCTGCGCGTGTTGTGGGAAGAGATCATGAAGCGCTTTCACACGGTCGAAGTGGTCGGCGAAGTTGAGCGCCTTTCCAACAATTTCATTCGCGGCATCGCAAATGTCCCAGTGCAGCTGCGCCCCCGTTGAATTTTCCGAAGGCCCAAGCAAAGCGAACCACAGCTTGTTCCGGTCTCCATGCCCTATTCGGGGCCGAGCCTGCTGCGCCCCCACAAGTCCTAACGCTGGATGACTGGAAACGGCGATCTCCGGCCGCTTCAGGCGCAGGGCAGGCAATGTCTGGAACGCGTTCGATGCGGCCGTTTGGCGAACGCGCATGATGTGGCCGCGCAATCAGGCGCCAGCGACCCAGAGGCAGAAATTCTGGAACCAAGGTGCCGCGGCGATGGGCCTCGCGACGACCATGACCAACGCGAACAGAACGAAGATGGCAGGGAATTGCGGATAGATTTTGCCGCTCCGCCATTCGACGAGGATGAGCGCTGCGAGGATGGTCTCGACTGTGAGGATCGAAGCATAGAAAGCTGCTTCGTAGTTAGGGACGAGAGCAGGAGCGAAATTAGTCCATAGCCGCTCGAAGGGCGGCGGCAGCACAATCAAAGATGTGCCCATCATGAAGCGCACATGATCAGGCATCGCACGCGCCCGGGCCGCCCTGACGCCAAGGCCTAAGAACACCAAGAACGCCGCGAGCTGGGTCGCGTTCGAAACGTTGAACATATAACGATAGAGCTGCATCTCTTCGAGATTGCGCAGGGTCTGGTTCTGAATGACGCCGAAACCCGTAACGACAACCAAGAGCGCCAGCGCGATCGACACATAGCCTAGAATGCGATGTTGGCGCGATCGGCGGGCGCCGATCAGCAGGGCTTGGACCACGGTTAGCGCGAGCCATCCGGTCGCTGACCAACCATGCAGCAGATCGCTGCGGGTGACTTGCCCAAGAATGCTGAAAAATGATGGCCAAAAGCCAGCCACGGTGATGACGAGCGCAGTCAGAAAGAAGATGACCGACCAGCGTGGATCGGCCGCAGGATACCCGGGTTTCTTCATGGCGTCGTGAACTCGTTAGTCCGGGCTCGGCTGCAAAACCCATCCAAGCGAGTTTGCAGTCGACGCCCAGAAAATGGCAAGGTCAGCGTGTTGCGTCTATGTCCACTATGCGGCGAATTCCTGACAGATGCGGCGCTGGAGCACAATGTCTGCAATGTGCGCTAAAGCGGACGTTGCCGAAGGCGGCGGCGCTTGGCCCGAACTCACCTCCGACGAGCGCCTCGAGTTTGCGGCATCTTCATCTCTGGGACCGAGCGCCGTCGGGGATCGCGACGCCATCACCGCTCCCGGGCCAGTGCCAAGAACTTCAGCGCCGTCTCCACGTCGCCGTCGCCGTCGCCGCGCACGCGCATCGCCCAATAGGAGGGCGGGCGTTCCGTCTCGTACGGCAAGCCCGCCGCCAACAGGCGCACCTCGCTCGCACGCACGATTAGTTTGATCGCGCGCCGCCGCGGCTGCACCTCCACGCCCCAGAAATTGTCCGGCGTCTCCACGAATTTGCGCGGATGATCCGTCTGGCCCAACGCCCCGTCATAGGTCGCGCGAATGCGCTCCAACAGCGCTCGGGCGACGCGCACCAAGTCGGGCCCCAGCTCTTCGCAGGCATGGACGAACACTTCGTCCGCGCCGCGATCGCGGCCGCGGCGCGGAACCAACGGAGGAAGTGGCGACGCAGCCTCGGCGGGCGTCGGTGGAACGGCGGTGGCGTTCGCGCCGGGTGTTTCGCACGCTGGCGCCGCGCGCCCTGCCTCGGCGCTCAAAAAGATAGCGGTGTCGCCGTGCCCCAAGGCCAGCACGCTGATCCCGGCGAAGGGTGCCGTCAGTGCCGTGCCGTTCCAAGCCGGACGATCCATCAACACCACGTGCGGCCCCGCAATCTTCAGCGGCGCCCCGGGAAGCCGCGCAGCCTCCGCTGCCGGCAACGTCCCCGCCCAAACCCCGGCGTCTATCGCGCGCGCCGGGTAGAACAACAAATCCATAGATCAACCATCGCTTGTCGAACAAAGGCCGTGCGCGCCGCGCCGCCAGAGCTTGCCGCCAGAGAAGGATTTCTCTTGGTCGAAACTCTGGCGCCAACGAACCCGGCGCCGGACCCTTGGCAATCATAGGCTTTTGCCTCTATGTTCGCAATTTGTTCTTACTACGATGACTGGTTAAAATTCCGGGCGCTGCCGCGCCAGAGAATCCTTCAAGAGAAACTTTTCTCTGGCAAGACTCTCTGGCAAATCTCTCTGGCGGAGCATCTCGCCGGAGCCGACGCTCCTACGACGCCCCCGGCGCTTATCCACAAGCAGGTTGCTAAATCGTTCTTGCATTTTTCGGCGCTTTCGGCCATATTCGGCGCTGTAATCACTCAGGCTGACGCAGTGCGCCTGGGTGGCGGGATGGCGCGCTTCTCTTGGGAGCGCCGGCGTCCTGCCGGCTCTTTAGAGCGGCTGAAGAAAGTGCCGGCAGGATGCCGGCGGTCCCAGGAAGGCAGCCCCGCCTGCACCGTCCACACATGACGAATGAAAAGCTGCGCTTCGACACACCCTCACGCACGTCATGTGGCACACCATTCGGGACACAGCCGACTCCTGTGCCACGTGACAAGCTTCAAGCGGCGGAACGGCGCGGTTTTCGCACTGCGCGAAGCATTCTTAGACGGAGGCGAAATGCCCGCGCATCGACGGCAGACAGAGGCGGGTGATACCGCCTTCCTGGCGGCGTTGGCGCGCGGCGAAAGCGTGCGCATTGCGGCGGTGGCGGCGGGATGTTCGCGCCAGGCCCTGTACCGACGGCGCATCGTCGATCACGCGTTCGCGCGAAGCTGGCGGGAGGCCGAGGCTTCGGGGCGGCGATCGCGGCGCGAGGCGTCGCCGCGCAAACGACCCGGCGTCACCCGGCCCGTATTCGCGGTGCGCGGCAAGCGCATCAGTGACGGGCTGGTGCTCGCGCGGTTGAAGGCGCTTCGTCCGGCGAGCTATCGCTAAAATCAGAGAATAGACTCGACGCCGCGAAGGGCCGGCAAGATGACGGCGATCCAAGAAAGCCAATGACGCAGTTGTTCCTTCCTGGGACCGCCGGCTTCCAGCCGGCTCTTTTTTTACTTCAGCAAGTGCCGGCAGGATGCCGGCGGTCCCAGGAAGAAACGCGTCTCTCCGTAGAAGCGCCTACTCGCCGCCGGCGGCGACCGCCACGGGTAGAACGCGTTCGATCTCGGGGTTGACGGCCGGGTCGTCTTCCACCTGTTTGAGTTTTTCGCGTACGGCGGCGGCTTCGCGTTGGCGGTTCCACATCGCGGCGTAGGCGCCGTTCTTGGCCAATAGCTCGCCGTGGCGGCCGCGTTCGACAATGCGACCCTGGTCGAGCACCAGAATTTCGTCGGCGTCGACGACAGTCGATAGACGGTGTGCGATGACCAATGTCGTGCGATTGCGCGAGACTTCCTTTAGCGCCGATTGAATTTCGCGTTCGGTGTGCGTGTCGAGGGCCGACGTCGCCTCATCCAGCATCAGGATCGGCGGGTTCTTTAGGATCGTGCGCGCGATCGCCACGCGCTGCTTCTCGCCGCCCGAAAGCTTTAGGCCGCGCTCGCCGACCATGGCGTTGAAGCCGTCGGGCAATTGTTTGATGAACGGTTCGATTTGCGCCATGCGGGCGGCGCTTTCGATTTCGTCGTCGGCGGCCTCGATGCGGCCATAGCGGATGTTGTAGCGGATGGTGTCGTTGAACAGCACGGTATCCTGGGGCACGATGCCGATGGCGGCGCGCACGGAATCCTGCGTGACGTCGCGGATGTCCTGGCCGTCGATCGTCACCCTGCCCGACTTGATGTCGTAGAAGCGATAAAGAATGCGCGAGATCGTCGACTTGCCGGCGCCCGAGGGGCCGACCACCGCGACGGTCTTGCCGGCGGGCACCGTGAAGCTGACGCCTTTCAAAATCGTGCGTTCGGGTTCGTAGGCAAAGATCACATCTTCGAAGCGGATCTCGCCGCCCTTGACCTGCAGCGGCGGAGCGCCCGGCTTGTCCTGCACCTCCTGGGCCACGTGGAGCACGTCGAACATTTTTTCCATGTCGACCAGCGCCTGATTGATTTCCCGGTAGACGGTTCCCAGCAGGTTCAGCGGCACATAGAGCTGCACCAGGAAGCCGTTGACGACGACGAGATCGCCCAACGTCATCGTTCCCGCCGACACATGGGTCGCCGCCAATGCCATGACGGCGACGAGGCCGATGGTGATGATGACGGCCTGACCGGCGTTCAAGACCGAAAGCGACAGCTGCGCTTTTTCCGAGGCATCGGCGAAACTCACCATCGCCTTGTCGTAGCGCCGCGCCTCATGTCCCTCGTTGTTGAAGTATTTGACGGTCTCGTAGTTCAGCAGGCTGTCGACGGCTTTGGTGTTGGCTTCGGTGTCGCTGTCGTTCATTTGACGGCGGATGGCGGTGCGCCATTCGGTGACGCGAATGGTGAACCAGCCGTAGAGAACGACGGTCGCAATCGTGATCGCGACATAGCCCCAATGATAGACCCAGAGGAGATAACCGCAGACGAGCGCGAGTTCGAGGATTGTGGGTGCAATCGAGAACAGCGCGTAAAACAAAAGGACGTCGATGCCCTTGGTACCGCGCTCGATGACACGGGTCAGGCCGCCGGTCTTACGCTCGAGGTGAAAGCGCAGCGACAGCGCGTGGATATGACGGAAGGCTTGGCCCGCCACCGCGCGCACAGCGTTGTAGACGGCCTTGGCCGCAATGGCATCGCGCAGCTGCGCGAAGGCTTGCATCAAGATTCGGGCGACGCCGTAGGCGACGATAAAAGCAATCGCGACGCCAACCGCCTGGCTCACCCCGTCCTTCTTGTCGAGCGCGTCGATGGCCGCGCCGTAGAATAGGGGGAACGCGAGCGTAAAAATCTTGGCCGCGACCAGCGCGAACATCGCCAAGACGATGCGCGTCTTCAGATCGCTTCGGCCGTCGGGCCAAAGATAGGGAAACAACGAACTAACGGTTTGCCATTGCGACGCGCCCTGATGGGCTTGACCGGCAACGGCTGTCGAGCGTCCTGGAGATGGCGGCATCGGCCTGACTTAAGCCATGCCGCCGCACAGTTCCAGTGCGAGTGGCACGAACGCCGCAGGTTAGGCGGGAATAATCAACACCTGGCCGGGGTAAATGAGATCCGGGTTGTCGATCTTTTCCTTGTTGGCGGCGTAGAACTTCGCCCACTTCTTGCCCTTGCCCAGATGACGCCGCGCGATGCGCCAGAGGCTGTCGCCGCGGCGAACCTTCACGACCGTTGATTTTTGAGCTTGGCCGGCGTCGGAGGCCGCCGTCGGGTCGACGAGGCTGGCAACACCGTTCGAGTCATCAGCCGCCCGTTGCGGCTTTGCCCTGGGTTTGGGATTTGAGGTCAGTACCGAGGGGAAGTCTGATTTCATTTTCGTTTCGGCGACGGCCAGCCGCGGCGAGGACGCAGGCACTTTGTACGGCACTTTTGTTTCATCCAACTTCGCCCCCTCCTTGTCGAGGAGTTGAAGGTGGAGGCCGTCGGCGATCTTGCCGGTGACATTCGACGCCGCAAGCGTCCAGGAGCCGTCGGCGGCGACGCTGGTTTCGCCGGCGGGCTTGTCGTTGATGGCGGCCTTCACCGTCGCGCCTGGATCGGCCTTGCCGCGCAACATCGTGAGGCCGTTGTCGCCGGGCGCCACGTTCTCGACGACCAGGCCCGTGGTTGCCTCCGGCGGGGCCAAGGTTGGAGCGGCGGATTTTAGAGTGATGTGCGGCAGCCCGCCTTTGGTTTCCGGCGGACTAATGATTGCCCGTTGCGGCCCAACGATCGTCGTGCCGTCAAGGCTTTGCGCGGAGACGAGCAATTCCTGCGGGTTCGATGATTTTCGCGGTTTGAAGCCAAGGGTCCAACTGCCGGAGCTGTCGGCTTTGGTCGAGCCGATCGACTTGCCGTTCGACAACAGCGAGATCGCGTCGCCGGGCGTGGCCGTTCCGGTGAAAGAGGCCCTGCCCTTGTTGTCGATACCCGCAGTGCCGAATGTCGGGGCGGCGCCGGCAACCGGTCCGTTCGTCACGTCCTGAGCGCTTGCGGTTGTTGCTTCCGGTGAATCGGCTTCCGGGCCGACCTCGGTCGAGAACGTGCGCGGCTCCGCCGACTTCAGAGACTCCGCCTCCTCATCCGTTGTCGCGTCGGGCGGCGCATTAAGCCGAACGGTGGCGCTGGGTTCGGTCGCTGCTTCACCGGGGGCAATCGCCGACTTGCGCGTTATCGCAAACATTGCCGCCGCGATGGCGAGCATCAAGGCAAGGATGACGATGACACGTGCCATGTTTTTCGTACCGATCTGTTTTTGGCGTGGGTTACAATCTAGTCGCACAGGGTCCGGCCGCACATCGCGCGCGGCGCGCCTATCAACAGCTTTCCTCAGCTGCCGTTCAGCGACTTCAGGTAGAGCGCGATCGCGTTCCGGTCCTGATCGGACAGGTGTTTCGTGTTGTCCTCAATCACTTCGGCCATGGGGCCTTGGGCCGAATCAAAGTCCGGCTTTGCGCCACTTTTGAGATACTCCGCGATTTCTTCCACAGACCAAAAGGCGAAGTCCCGCGCCTTTGCACCAACGAGGGCGGGCACTTTCCCCCCTCCCGGGCCCTTTGGGTTGCCTTGCAGCTGCTCGCCGGCGATTTGCGCGCCGAACGCGTTGCGCGGGGTGTGACATTCCGCACAGTGTCCGAGTGCGACAACAAGATAGCGGCCACGATTCCAGGTTGTATCGCCCGCCGGATCGTCGGCGAGAGGACGCGCCCCCGAGAAAAACAACAGTTTCCAACCCTTCATTACGGCGCGCCACGAGAACGGGAACGAGACATCGTTCGGACGGCGCGGCGCCGATACCGGCGCAAGCGTTGCCAGATAGGCTTTGATCGCCAGCGCGTCTTCCGCCGTCATCGCAGAATAGGACGTGTACGGTAGAACGGGATAAAGCTGCTCGCCGTGGATGCCTTCGCCCTCGGTCAGTGCACGGACGAATTGCTCGTCGCTCCAGCGACCGATACCGGTTTCCTTGTCGGGCGTGATGTTGGGACTATAGAACGTGCCGAACGGCGAGGGGAACGCGAGGCCGCCGGCGAAGGGCCGGCCGCCGTTCTTGCGATCCCAATGACAGGTGACGCAACCGGCCGCACGCACGACATAGGCGCCACGCTCGGCCATGCCGGGGTTCGCGCTCGATGCACCGGCCGGCATGTGAACCGGCGTGTACGAGGGAACCAACAGCCAACCCAAAGCGGCGGCACTCGCGGCCAGAGCCGCGAGGCCGATCAGGCGGAAAGCAGACATTCTTATTCGATTTCAGGTCCGCGGAACGGTTTGTGACAGCCGCCGCAACTCTTGCCGATCTCGCCGGCCGCCGCATCGACTTTTGCCCTGTCACCGGAATCCAGCGCCAGGTCGACGCCCTTGAGCGCCGCCACGAGAGCGTCCGCAGCAGCCTTGAATTCCGCCGGCTTGGCCCAGATATCCTGAAGAGCACGCGACTTCTTTATGCCCGGATCGCCAATGCCGGTGCCCTTGGGAAACTGCGATGGAATCGTCTCGGCGAACGCGATCGCTTCCGCGAGCTTTGCCTTGGCGTCCGCAAGCTTGGCGGCCGGGTCCAACGCCGCTTTGACGTTGCCGCCCATTTTCTTCATGCCGGCTTCGCGGTCATCGGCAATTTGCTGGGGCGACGGCGCTGTCGCGGCCCAAACCGAACCCGCCGCCAGAGATACGCCCAACGCCGCACCCGCCAACCAATACTTCATCGCACTATCTCCCGATCGAACAGATTTGCCGAATTAATCTATCGTTACCCATTGTGACCAGCGCGCCAAGCCCTCATTTTTTGCAGGCAAATCCGTCATAGTTTGGTCGTATCCTACCTGGATGGTTTCGAACTGTTTACGGTGGCCGGGTATAGTGACCGCCTCTTGCGTTTCGATTTAGGCTGGAAAATGAACAAGTTGCTCGGCGTTTGCGTGTTTTGCGGTTCCTCCGAGGGCAGCGATCCGGCCTATGCGAATGCGGCGCGCACACTTGGGCGCGACATCGCGCAGGCCCGCGCCAAACTGATCTATGGCGGGGCATCGATCGGGCTGATGGGCGAGGTCGCGCGTGCGGCGCTTGAGGCGGGCGGCGAGGTTGTCGGCATCATTCCGCAATTTCTGCGCGCACGAGAGATCGAACTTGCGAGCCTGACGGAACTCGTGATTACGCCGAACATGCACGAGCGCAAGGAACGCATGCACGGACTGTCGGACGCGTTCGTCATTCTGCCGGGCGGACTTGGCACGCTTGAAGAAGTACTCGAAGCGATGACTTGGGCGCAGCTGGGTCTGCACAAGAAGCCGATCGTGTTCGTCAACGTGAAGGGCTTTTGGGACCCGCTGTTCCAAACCTTCGATCGCGTGGGCTCGCACAATTTCGCGCGGTACGGATTGAAGGAACTCTATACCGTCGTCAACCGCGTCGAAGACACGATCCCCGCGATCTTGAATTTCAAGCAGCGTCAGGCGGCCGAATAGGCCTCGCGCCTAAACGCTTCCCACGACACGAGTGCGAGCGCGCTCCAGATGAGCGCGAAGGTGATCGCGTGCGCTTGGGTGAACGGCTCGTTGTACAGAAACACCGCAATGACCAGCGCGATCGACGGCGCGATGTATTGCAGGAAGCCGATCGTCGATAGGCGGATCAATCTGACGCCCGCCGAAAACAGCAGAAGTGGAATTGCCGTCAGCGGGCCAGCCAAGATCATTAGGAAATCGGTGGCAACATTCACATGAAAGAAAGCACCCTGCCCGCTCATCACCAAATAGACGATGTAACCCAACGACAATGGCGCCAGGATGACCGCCTCGACGGTCAGGCCCTCGAGGGATTCGACCGCCACCTTCTTGCGGATCAGACCGTAGACACCGAAGCTGACCGCCAGCACCAGGGACACCCACGGCAAATAGCCCAGCGACACGGTTTGGTTGACGACGCCCAACGCCGCGAGCGCGATGGCGATCAACTGAATGCGGGTCAACCGCTCGCCTAAGAACGCCACGCCGAGAACGAAACTCACGAGCGGATTGATGTAATAGCCGAGGCTGGTTTCGATGATGCGGTCGGCTGTGACCGCCCAGATGAAAACACCCCAGTTGAGGGCAATCATAATCGCGCTTGCCGTCAGCGCCAACAGCGCCTTGCGGTTTGTCAGGGCGCTCACCAGCTTGGGCAGGCGTTCCCACGCGCCGAGGGCGGCCAGCGCGAAGATCAGTGTCCAAACGATGCGGTGGACGACGATCTCGACGGCGCCGACGTGGTCGAGATATTTCCAGAAGATCGGAATGATCCCCCAGATCACATAAGCGCTCGCGGCGTAGGCGATGCCGGCTTCCACCCGCTTACGTTCCGACATCTGATCTGTGCGGGTCCTATGTCTATGAACGCTTGGTGGAGCCGAGCGACGGGGGCGCGCCGTCGCGCAGAAGCTTGTAGGTGATGGAGTCGATCAACGCCTCGAACGAGGCATCGACAATATTGGGCGAAACGCCGACTGTCGACCAGCGATTGGCGTGGCCGTCGGCGCTTTCGATCATAACGCGGGTGACGGCTTCCGTACCGGCCGTTAGGATACGAACCTTATAGTCGACAAGTTTCAAGTCTTCGAGCCACTTCGAATAGCGGCCCAAGTCTTTCCTGAGCGCGTTGTCGAGCGCGTTGACGGGACCGTTGCCCTCGCCCACGTTCATCAAGCGTTCGCCGTCGACCGTCACCTTGGCGACGGCTTCGGAAACGCTGACTTCCTCGCCCAAGGCGTTGAAACGTCGTTCGACCGAAACGCGAAAGCCTTCGACTTTGAAATAAGCGGGCACTTTTCCAAGGGCGCGGCGGGCCAACAGCTCCAGCGAGGCTTCGGCGCCGTCGTAGCTGTAGCCCAGGAATTCGCGTTCCTTGATTTGGTCGAGCAACGCGGCCACGCGCGGGTCTTTTGAATCGACATCAATGCCAAATTCCACGAGGCGACCGATAAGGTTCGAACGCCCAGCCTGATCGGAGACCGGAATTTTGCGCGCGTTTCCGACGGTTTCGGGCGGGATGTGTTCGTAGGTGCGCGGGTCCTTCATCACGGCGGAGGCGTGCAAGCCGCCTTTATGCGCGAAGGCGGATGCGCCGACATAGGCGGCGTGGCGGTTGGGCGCGCGGTTCAGAATCTCGTCGAGCAAGCGCGAGACGTGGGTGATCGTCTTGAGTTTCGCCGGCGCGATGCCGGTTTCGAAACGTTCGGCGAAACCTGGCTTCAGCATGAGCGTCGGGATGAGCGAGACGAGATTTGCATTGCCGCAGCGTTCGCCGAGGCCGTTCAATGTTCCTTGAATTTGGCGCGCGCCCGCGGTGACGGCGGCCAGCGTATTGGCGACGGCGTTCTCCGTGTCGTTGTGGGTGTGGATGCCGACGCGCTCGCTGCCAATCGATTTCACGACTTGCGCCACGATGGCGCCAACTTCCTGAGGCAGCGTGCCGCCGTTGGTGTCGCAGAGCACGACCCAGCGTGCGCCGCCGTCGAGCGCCGCCTTCAAGCAATCGAGCGCGTAGGCGGGATTTGCCTTGAAGCCGTCGAAGAAGTGTTCGGCGTCGAACATCGGTTCGCGGGAGCGTCCGGCGACCGCGACCATGCTTTCGGCGATCGCGTCGAGATTGTCGTCGTGCGAAACCTCGAGAACCTTGTCGACGTGAAAATCCCACGACTTGCCGACGAGACAACAGGCTTG
>JANOFM010000107.1:0-18920 GCA_031413635.1 Alphaproteobacteria bacterium
CACTGTGACGTACGCCCCGGCCCAAGCGCCCGCAACCGCCGCCGCCCCGCGCATCCACTTCCAGCCGATCTCGGCGAACGGCTTCTTCGCCGCGCTGCGCGCCCGCGTCGACGAACACTTCAAGGCAACAAACGCCAGCCCCACCGGCGGCGCCTATATCGCGACCAAGGCCGCGGTCTATTTCGGCCTCGCTGCCGCTTGCTACACACTATTGCTCACGGGCGAGTTCAGCGAGCCCATGACGCTCGCCCTTGCCGTCGCCTACGGCGTCGCGACCATCCTGCTCGGCGTCAATGTCGGCCACGACGGCGCCCACAACGCGGTCGCGCGCCGAGCCTGGGTCAACAAGGCAGCCCTCAACATCAGCTTCACGCTCATCGGTGTCGACCCGCATCTCTGGCAATTGCGCCACGCGAAATCGCACCACATCTTCCCCAACGTGAACGGCTGCGACATCGATATCGACAGCAACTTCTTCCTGCGCCTGTCGCCCAACCACCCGCGCCGCCCGCACCAGCGCTTTCAGCACGTCTACGCGCCGTTCCTTTATGCGATCGTGGGCTTCCAATCGGCCTTCATCCAAGACTTCCAATATTTGTTCAAGAGGGAACTCGCGAACCTCACGAACATCACCCACAAACCGAGTTTCTACGCCTGGTTCGCCGTGCGCAAAGCGATCTACGCCACGATCATGTTCGCGCTGCCGATGGCGCTGCTACCGTTCCCGTGGTGGCATGTCGCGCTCGGCGCCCTCATCGCCAACGCAACCGGCTCCTTCGTCTTCGTCGCCATGCTGATCGGCACGCACTTCGCCGACGAAACCGAATTCCCCGAACCGGATGCGGACGGTGCCTTCGGCCATGATTTTGCCACCCACGCCCTCGTCACGTCGCTCGATTGGAACCCGCAATCGCAGCTGACCCAATTCGTCGCTGGCGGCGCCAACGCTCACGCCGCCCATCACCTTTTCCCGCATATGTCCCACGCGCATTACGCCTCGGTCTCGCGCCTGGTCGAGCAGACGGCGCGCGAACATGGAATCCGCTATAACCGCACGACGTTCCGGGGCCTCGTCGCCTCGCATTTCCGCTTCCTGCGCAAAATGGGCACTGGATGACCGACAAAACGAAAACGCGCATCGTCGAGGCCTCGGTCGGCCTCTTCGTGCGCAAAGGCGTGGCGCAAACGACGACGAAAGACATCGCCGCCGCCGCCGGCATCGCCGAAGGCACGATCTATCGCCACTTCGAAAGCAAGGAGGCGCTGGTCGAACATCTGTTCATGTCGAACTATCTACCGCTCGCCAAAACGCTCGACGGCATCCAAAAGCGGGCCGCCACCACGATGCGCAAACTCGAGACCATCGTGCGTTATCTCTATGAGGCCTACGACCACGACCCCACGATCTTCCGCTTCATGCTCATCACCGAGCATGGCGCCACCGCCAAGATCCCCGACGGCACCGCAACCCCCGTCAGCGTCATGCGCAAGGTCATCAAGGAAGGCATCAAGACCGGCGCCGTCCGCCGCATCGACCCGCAAATCGCAACCCACCTCGCGCTCGGCCTCATTCTCCAACCCGCCACCGCCCACGTCTACGGCGAGATCACCGGCCCCCTTGCACCGCGTGCCGACGATGTGGTCGACGCTCTCTCGCGCGTGCTGTCGGCCTGAACCCGAGCCACGATCGTCACCGGCGCCGACACGCAACCGTCACAAAGCGGCTGTCCCCCAAATAATCCCCTGCACTAACCATACCGGCGCGTTCCCGCCTCTATTGCTCCGCCTGCGGATCGGTTACAGGTCCGCCTATCGCGGCGTTTGCTGCGGCGTGCCTGCCGATATTGACCGCCTATTGTACAGTGCAAGGAGCGAAATGCTGTTCTACCCGCAAGAGAAGCTGGCCCTGTTCATCGACGGCGCCAACCTCTACTCCGCCGCCCGCGCTTTGGGCTTCGACATCGATTACAAAAAGCTGCTGACCGAGTTCTCCAAAAAGGGCATCCTGGTCCGAGCGTACTATTACACCGCGCTGCTTGAGGACCGCGAGTTCTCGCCCCTGCGTCCGCTGGTCGATTGGCTCGACTATAATGGCTACACCCTCGTGACCAAAAGCGCGCGCGAGTACACCGACGCCGCCGGCCGCCGCAAAGTCAAAGGCAACATGGACATCGAGATTGCCGTCGACATGATGGAAATCGCGCCCAGCGTCGATCACATCGTACTGTTCTCCGGCGACGGCGACTTCCGCAAACTGGTCGAAGCCGTGCAACGCCGCGGCCGCCGCGTTAGCGTCGTCTCGAGCCTGCGCACCCAACCCGCCATGGTCGCCGACGACCTGCGTCGCCAGGCCGATCACTTCATCGAGCTGGTCGAGATCCAGCCCCTGATCGCCCGCGAAGGTGTTAGCCCGCGCCAAAACAACTATCAACAGCAGCAAGCCTTCACGCCCCAGCCCGTCAGCCTCGACAGCGACTAGTGCGCGCCGCCGTCGATGCAGCCTTGACCGCGATGGAAGAACCGGCACACGACTGCCCGTTGTGTCCCCGCTTGACCGCCTACCGCAAGGCAAACCGAACCAAGCAACCTACCTGGTTAAACGCTCCGGTGCCGAGCTTCGGCAACCGCGATGCGCGCCTTCTGATCGTGGGCCTCGCCCCCGGCGTCGCCGGCGCCAACCGCACGGGACGCCCTTTCACCGGCGACTACGCGGGCGAACTTCTCTACGGCACGCTGCTCAAATTCGGCTTCGCCAAAGGCAAATTCGAAGCCCGCATCGACGACAGCCTAAAACTCGTCGACTGCCGCATCACCAACGCCGTGCGCTGCGTGCCGCCCGAAAACAAACCGACGCCTGAGGAAGCGACAACCTGCCGACCGTTCCTAAAGGCGACGATTGAAGGCATGACCAACCTAAAAGCGATCATCGCCTTGGGCCGCATCGCGCACGAAGCAACGCTGCGCGCGTTCGGCAAGAAACTTTCCGCCCACGCCTTTGCCCACGGCGCGCAGCACGACCTCGATCGCATCACGCTGATCGATAGCTTCCACTGCTCGCGCTACAACACAAACACCGGCAAACTCACGACCGCAATGTTCGAGAGCGTGTTTGCGAACGTAAGAAAATCGCTCGCCTAAACCTACGGCGCCAACGCCTCCGCCGCCACCTTCCCATCCACCGGCACCCCCGGCTGAAGCCCCAACAGCGACATCGCCGTCGGATGCACGTCGATGATATCGAGCTGTGAAATCTCCTTGCCCTGAGCCACGCCCGCGCCCCACGCATAGAACACGCCGTGCATCTCCGGGATCGCCGGATCGTAGCCGTGCGACGCTTTCAACCCGCCCAGATCCCCCGGCACAAAGATGTCCGACCAAAGCCACGTCATCCCCATCAGATGCGCATACCAGGGAAGGCTGCTCGACGGCGCGATATAGTAAGGCGGCTTCGCCACCAGCATCAGATCGCCCACCCGGCTTCCATTACCCAAATGCGAAAAGGCCGGATGCTTGCCCGTCCGGTACACTGTGAACGCCTCGGAATATCCGCTGAGCACCTTCTCCACCCGCTCGACACTCTCGCTCTTGTCGAGATAGACATAGGCGCTGCCGCCGTCTCCCGCGTCGCGCCCCAAGATCCAATGCCGGTTCATGATGCGCCCGAGATTGACGACCGGATCGACCGCGATCATGCCGTGATCCGTGCCGATGATCAGCGTTCCTTCGCGCGCCGCCGGCAGCGCCTTGAGTGCGGCCATCAGCTTGCCCACGATCGCGTCAGCCTTGCGCACCTCCGCCAAGGCCTGCGCCGACGTCACGCCGTGGACATGCGCCTCGTGATCGGGCCCGCGAAAATAAAGCGCGATCAATCGCGGCCGCTTGGCGTCGACGCTCTTCAAGAGCTCAAGCCCCCGCGCCAGCGTTTCCTCGTCGCTCGGCGCCTGTTCCCACGGCACATAGGCGTTGACCGTGCTCGCCAGCGCGACGTTTTTCTTCACGTTCCAGCGATTGGCGAAGTTGAGCGCCGCCGCGCGCGCACCCTGCCGCTCGGCCGCCTGCCACATCGGCTCGCAACCCTTAAGCCAATCGGCGTCGCCATTTTCGTCGTAGGGCGCGCCCACGTCCGGATCGTAAAATTTGTTCTGAACGATGCCGTGATTTGCAGGCCAACATCCGGTGGCAAACGACGTATGATTGGGCAGCGACATCGTGGGGTACACCGGCACCAAATGCCGCGACCACGCGCCTTCGGTCTTGATGCGATCAAAATTCGGCGTCTTCGTTGCGTCCGCCATCGCAGGCGCAAAGCCGTCGAACATCACCACGATGACCGTGCGCTCGGTCGCGTCGGCAATCCCGGCTGCACCGAGAATCGCCAATACGGCAAACAATCTCACCCAAATGAATCCCATGGCACCCTCGCTCTTGCCGGGTGATCATGCGTCAGGCGAGCATCCGCCGCAACGTTTCGACCCGAGAGAAGCTCCCATGACCGAAACCCGCGACGGCGGCTGCCAATGCGGCAACGTCCGCTACCGCATCCAAGGCAAGCCGCTCGATCTCGTGGTCTGCCATTGCACCGAATGCCAGCGCCAATCGGCCAGCGCCTTCGGTATGAGCCTCGCGATCCTTGCCCCGGCATTTCGCTTGCTGTCCGGCGCGCTCAATTCATTCGAGGTGAAATGCGACAGCGGCCGCACCAAGACCTGCTCGTTCTGTGGCAATTGCGGCACGCGCATCGCCCACCAAACCGACACGCGTGCGCTGAGCGTCAAGGCCGGCACCCTCGACGACACGTCCCGCCTCACGCCGACGGCTCACTATTGGACGAAGCGCAAACAGTTGTGGGTGATCATCCCCAATGGCGTGAAGTGCGTCGAAGACGACGGCTGACTAGCCATACCGCTCTTCCTTCCACGGGTCGCCGACATTGTGATAGCCGCGTTCCTCCCAAAACCCCGGTCTGTCGTCGCGGCTGAACTCGATGCGTTTTACCCACTTGGCGCTTTTCCACAAATAGAAGCGCGGAATGACGATCCTCACCGGCCCGCCGTGCTGGCGCGTGATCGGATAGCCCTCCCACATATGGGCCACCATCGCATCGCCCGCCGCGAAGGCGTCGAACGAAACATTCGTCGTATAACCGTCGAGCGCGTGAAACACGACATGCCGCGCCTCCGCCTTCGGCCGCACCAGCGCGATCAGATCGCGCGTGGCGACCCCGTTCCACATATTGTCGAAGCGGCTCCATTTGGTGACACAATGAATGTCGGAGACGGTCTCCGTCTGGGGCAGCGCCAGCAATTGTTCGTAGTTCAACGTCACCGGGTTTTCGACCAACCCGTCGGCGGTCATGCGCCAATCGCTCTTCGAAACATCGGGCATCAGCCCCAAATCGAGCACCGGCCAGTTCGTCACCTTCCGCTGCCCCGGCGGCAAACGATTGAGTTGGCCCTCATCCGTCTGCCCGGTGATCAGCCGCCGCTCACGCGCCCATTTTTCCTTGGTCGCAATGAGCTTCGCGTTGATCGCATCGCCGTCCTTGTCGTCGCTCATTGAAAGCGATTACCCCTTATCCCTCAACAGCCGCCCCTTCTCGCGCGCCCAGTCGCGAGCCTTCTCCGTGTCGCGCTTGTCGTGCAGCTTCTTTCCCTTGGCCAGGCCGAGCTCGACCTTCGCCCGCCCCTTGGCGTTGAAGATGATCTTCAGCGGGATCAGCGTCATCCCTTCTCGCTCGATCGCCTGACTGAGCTTGGCAATTTGCTTCTTGTGCAGCAGCAACTTGCGCACCCGCCGCGGCTCGTGGTTGAAGCGGTTGCCTTCGGTATATTCCGGGATATAGGCGTTGATCAGAAAAATCTCGCCGTCTTTCGACTGCGCGTAGGATTCCCCGATCGTCGCGTGCCCGCCGCGCAGCGACTTGATCTCGGTCCCGGTCAGCATGATCCCGGCCTCCACCGTATCCTCGATGAAGTAGTTGTGCCGCGCCTTGCGGTTGTCCGCCGCGATCTTGCCCGCGACGTCCTTGTCTTTTTTCTTGGCCATATGCGTTAGTTCGACAACCCGGCCTTCGCCATCACGGCGCGCACGCGCGCCTTCGACGATTCGCTGAGCGGCGCCAGCGGCAAGCGGCAATCCTCTTCGCAAATGCCGACCAAGCTCGCCGCGTATTTCACCGGCGCTGGGTTGGTCTCGCAGAACAGCACGTCGTGCAGCGGCATCAGGCGGTCCTGCAGCTCGCGCGCCCGCCCGTAATCGCCTTTGAGACACGCCGCCTGGAAGTCGGCGCACAAACGCGGCGCGACGTTCGACGTCACGGAAATGCAGCCGACGCCGCCATGCGCGTTGAAACCCAACGCCGTCGCGTCCTCACCGGAAATCTGGATAAAGTCCGCGCCGCACGCCGCGCGTTGCTGCGACACGCGCGCCAGATTGGCGGTCGCGTCTTTCACGCCCACGACGTTTGAAACCTTCGAGAGCCGCGCCATCGTGTCGACCGAAACATCGACGGCCGAGCGCGCCGGGACGTTGTAAATCAGGATCGGAAGGCGGGTGGCCTCCGCGATCGCCGCGTAGTGCAGATAGAGACCTTCTTGCGTCGGTCTGTTGTAATAAGGAGTCACTACCAGCGCCGCGTCGGCCCCCAACTTCTGCGCGAGTTGGGTCATCTCGATAGCATGTGCGGTTGAATTCGACCCCGTCCCTGCGATCACCGGCACGCGCCCGCGCGAGACCTTGACGGCGGCGCCGACCACGGCAGAAAATTCATCGTCGCTTAAAGTTGGGGATTCTCCGGTCGTCCCGCACGGCACAATACCTTGCGTTCCCTCTATGATTTGATGCTCGACGAAGGCCTCGAACGCCTTCAAATCCACCCGCCCGCCACGAAATGGCGTCAACAGTGCCGTAATTGAGCCGCGAAGGCGCGCGATATCGAGTGTCATGAGCTTTGGGTTAAGTGAGCGTTACGTGCGAAAAGTTAGACCCTCCGGCCCGCCCGGACAAGGCAAGTTAACCGGATGGTTTGCGGCTCATGTGATAATCGAACCTTGGCCGCGGTGGGGTCTGCGGTTAATGTAGCTTAACGCCCTGGGAACGAAGCAAATCTTCGGAACGCGCGCACGTGGCAGCTGATATGTCGAAAACAATGCGTCTCGTGGGCGCCGCACTGGCACTCTCGATTTTTGTAGCCTCGCCCGCCGCCACGCAGATGGCGCCCGTGCCTGATGACGACGGCACGCGCCGGGTGCGCGCCCATGCGCAGACGCTGTCGGCCAGCGACCTGTCGCTGCTTGAGCGCGCCTTCGATGCGGCCGATCGCAAACAATGGGACGTCGCGCGCGATTACGCCGCGCGCATAACCAACACCGCCGCGCGCGATCTCGTGCTTTGGCGCGCCTTCACCACCAAGGACAACGGCGGCGCTTACGCCGACATGGAACGCTTCCTGGGAAGCCATCGCGACTGGCCGAACCAGCGCGCCCTGCAAGCGCGCACCGAAGAATCGATGCCCGCCGCCGCCATGCAGCCCGACCAAGTGATCGCCTGGTTCCAGGGCCGCGATCCGGTCTCTGGCGAAGGCATGATCAAGCTCGGTGACGCCTATCTGCGCAAAAATCAGGACTCGAGCGCCAAGAATTGGATCCGCAAAGGCTGGGTCGAGGGCAATTTCTCGCTCGAGCGCATGGGATCGATCTCGTCGGGCTATCGCGCGCTGTTGACCGCCGAGGATCACGCCGCGCGCGCCTCGCGCTTGGTTTGGGACGGTGAATTCGGCCAAGCGAACGCGATGACAAACTGGATCGGCAGTGATGTGAGCACGCTGATCTCGGCTCGAATCAAGCTGCGCCAAGCGGCGCGCGATGCCGATGCCGCTTACGCCCGCGTGCCCTCGAATCTGGAAAACGACGCAGGCCTCCTGTTCGACCGCGCGCGCTGGCTCAGAAAGCGCGATCGCGACGCCGAAGCGCGCCCGCTTCTCATCCGTGCCGCGCAATCGCAAGACGGCCAACCGCCCGCCGTCGACGAATGGTGGACCGAACGCCACTATCAAGCGCGCGAAGCGCTCGATGCCGGCAATCCGCAACAGGCCTATCAAATCGTCTCCGGTCACGATCTGCGCAAGGATGCGGGCGTACCCTTCGCCGAAGCGGAATTCCTCTCGGGTTGGATCGCGCTGCGCTTCCTGAACAAACCCGACAGCGCCTTCGATCACTTTATGCGGCTGCGCGACGGCGTCACCGCGCCGATCAGCGTCGCCCGTGCTCATTATTGGGCGGGCCGCGCGGCGGATAAATCCGGCCGCACCGCGGACGCCCAGCGTCAGTACGAAACAGCCGCCGCTTTCCCGATGACCTTCTACGGTCAGCTCGCCGCCGCCGCCGCCAACCCGCGCGGCACGATGTCGTTGCCGCCTTCGCGCGCGACTTCAGCGTCGTCCAAACAGGCCATCATGGACCAAAGCGTGATGCAAGCCATGCAGGCGCTCGCCGACATCGGCGCCGAAGGCACGATGCGCACCTTTGCCTTGGCATCCGCCGACACATTCACCGAACGCGATCAATTCGTTCTGTTGACCAATTTCCTGCGCAATTTGGGTCAGCCGGCGCTGGCGCTGCGCATCGCCAAACGCGGCCTGCAAAAGAACATCCCCGTCTACGACATCGCCTATCCGACGATCGGCCTGCCGGTTTATCGCGGCAACGGCGCGCCGCCCGAAAGCGCGCTCGTCCTCGGCCTCACGCGTCAGGAAAGCGAATTCGACCACGAAGCGATATCGAGCGCCGGCGCCCGCGGCTTGATGCAAATGATGCCGGCGACGGCGAAGCTGACCGCGCGCCAACACGGCGTGGGCTATTCCAACAAGGCCGATCTGTTGACGCCTTCCGTCAACCTGCAGCTTGGCATGGCGCACATCTCCGACCTGCTCGAAAATTTCGCGGGTTCCTACGTCCTGACCATTGCGAGTTACAATGCCGGCGGCGGACGCGCCAATCAATGGATCTCGACCTACGGCGACCCGCGCGCCACCAACGCCGACGTGGTCGATTGGATCGAACGCATTCCGTTCCACGAAACGCGCAACTACGTTCAGCGCGTCTTGGAAAACACGCAAGTCTATCGCCACATTCTGGCCGGCCGCGACGTGCCGCTGATGATCGCCTCGGACTTGAAGCGCGGCGCCTACACGGCGGTCGCGTCCGCCGAAGCCCAGTTCTCGTCCTCGCCCGCGCCGGCGACATCGGCGCCGCCCGTAGCGGACGCCGCGACAACTCCCGAATTCTCCCCCCCGCCCGCCGGCGCACAGTTCGCCTCGGTTGTCGCCTCGACGCCGGTACCCGACGACCCGGAACCCACCGTCAAGCCCAAGAAGGGCAAAAAGAGCAAGGTTACAAAGAAAAAGCGCCGCGGCTCGACGGCAACCGCCTCGAACAGCACGAAGAAATGCAAAGGCACTGCGACGAGGAACTGCCGCAAGCGCAGCTAATGCACGGTCGCTTCCGGATCGCGCCCGCCGATCATCGCTTGTAGGCGCGCGCCGGCGTCTCCCTCGCCGAAGCAGCGTGCGAGCGATCGGGGGCTTTGTTCGGCTGCCGCCTCGATGCCTTTCTCGGCGGCCATGCGCAAAAGCTTTTTCGTCTCGGCCATCGCGACCGGCGACAGCGTTGTCAAATGCGCCGCGAGCTGACGCACCGAAGGCACGAATTCCTGCATCGCGGTCACGTTGGAGACAAGGCCCAGCATGAAGGCGCGCTCCGCCGTCACCACCCCGCCCGTCAACGCCAAGGCCGCAGCCGAGCCGATGCCGCTCACGCGCTGCAGGCGTCCCAGTGCGCCGCCGCCCGCGTTCATGCCCACATTGATGCCGGGCAATCCGAACCGCGCGTCGGAACGTGCAATCCGCAGATCCGTGTGCAGGGCAAGCTCGAACCCCGCCCCAAGACAGGCCCCCTTGATCGCGGCGATCACCGGCACGTCGAGGGCGGCCATGCGCTCATAAACGCCCCGCGCCCGAAACGCTACGAGCTCGACCTCAAGCGGCGAATACCCGGCGATTTCGGCCACATCCATGCCGACGGAAAACGCGTCTTCTCCGGCACTCGTCAGCACGATGGCCCGCACCTTGCGGTCGGCTGCCGCATCGTCGAGCGCCCGCGTCAGCTCGTCGCGCAGCATGCTGTCGATGGCGTTCGAGGAGTCCGGCCGGTTGATGGTCAGCGTCAGCACTTCGCCGTCGCGCTCGCCCAACAAAACGCTGCCTCGCGCCAGTCGTATGGACATCTTGCTCATGGTGGCCAGAGTATAGCGGATTTCGCATAAAGAAAGGCGGGCCGGTTTATCACCGGCCCGCCGACACCCCAAGAACACCCCGCCGTATGGCTTTGCCGTTCTTATTTCTTCTTAGTGTGCCGTTTCTTGCAACCAAAGCCGCGCCAGGCGCTGGGCTTCGGCGATTTCGTTGGGTGCCATTTGAGTGGCCAACTCGGTCCGCCACAACCGCGCCTCGACGACGCCCTTCATCGCGGCCAGGTTGAAATATTTGTGGGCGCGCACCAGATCGAGCTCGACGCCTTGCCCCGTCGAATAGCACAACCCCAGCTGATACAGCGCTTGGGGTTTGGCGTTCTTTTCGTCCGCCTCGATGTCTGCGACGACATTGATGTCGATCACGGTCATCGTTGGTCTCTCCTGCAAGTCGCGTCGAATTCGTTTTGAATTCGCTCTCGTTTCGCAAGCGAGAATGAACAGGGCGCACTGAATGGTGCGTTAATGGCGACGACGATTTTTGCTTAAGAAAACGATGCGATATTTCCTTAAGATGCGAAACCGGATCGCTCTAAAACTCGCATAAAATAAGGCATTTTAGCGTTAAGATGAAATACGGGGCCACGTTAATGGGCCGAATTCGTCATGCTGAATTTTGAAAAATCTTGCGCCTCGAGCCCGGCTAGCGCGTGCGCGGCGTGAAATTTTTCCGGCGCACCGCCACGTTCGATCGCAGATCCATGGCTTGCGTCTGGCGCAACTCGCGTCCCAGCGCAAACCCCTTCTGCACAGCGGGGCGTGCGGCGATGCGGTCGTACCAGGACTTCACGTTGGTGTATTCCGCCAGGATCATTCCCTGCTGCTCGTGCGAGGCGACCCAGCCCCACGTTGCAATGTCGGCGATCGAATACTTGGCCGCCAGATACTCGCGTTCGCTCAAGCGCCGGTTCATCAGGCCGTAAAGCCGGTTGACCTCGTTTGTGTAGCGGTCGATCGCGTATTTGATCTGCTCGGGCGCATTGTGGCGGAAGTGGTTCGCCTGACCTGCGATGGGTCCCAAGCCCGCCACCTGCCAAAACAACCACTGGTCGACTTCGACCCGTTCGCGCTCTTTTTCCGGATAGAACTTGCCGGTCTTGCGTCCGAGATATTGCAGGATCGCCCCGGACTCGAAGACCGAGATCGGCCTGTCGCCTGGCCCGTCGGGATCGACGATGGCGGGGATGCGGTTGTTGGGAGCGATCTTTTCGAACGCCGGGTCGAACTGCTGACGCTTGCCGATATTCACCGGATGCATCGTGTAGGGCAGATCGCATTCTTCCAACATGATGGAGATCTTCCATCCGTTGGGCGTGGGCCAGTAATAGAGGTCGATCGGCCGCTGGGTCGCCTTGGTCTTGGACCCATGCGAATCGGCAAAGGCTGCAGCCCCTGATCTGGGGCTTGCGGCCTTCGCCGATGAGTGCGGCTGAGCGGCGGCTATGGATCCGATCCGATCTGGGGATGCGGACTGAGCCGCTGCTTTTGCCTTGGCCATTTCGGCCTTCGATTTAACCTAGTTACTTCTTCTTCGTCTTCTTCGCGGCCTTCGGCTTCGCCGCAGCCTTCGACATCGTCTTCTTGGCTTTCTTCTTCGGTGTTACTGGCATGAGAGAGTTGCTCCTTGCTGCATCCCAAGAGCGCACCGCGCGCCCTCGAACATCAACATATTGATACGTTTGCCCCCAACACGCAACACTTAGTGTTGACGCATCCGATGCCGCAAAGTCACGCCCTCATGAATCGTAGATAAAACAAGCGATTCCGGTGATCATCCGTATACAGAACAAAGGACGGAACCACCAGTCCCCATCCTGACGCATGGGTCGAATTCGCGCGAATCACGCGAATCGCTCCCACTTGCCGGCCTGTGGATCAATCGCTGTTGCATGGTTTCTTACCTCAGCGTCAGAGTCCCAATTTCTTCTTCAAAATCTCATTCACCGCCTGCGGGTTGGCCTTGCCCCCGGTCTCAGCCATCACCTGGCCGACGAACCAGCCGATCATGGTGGGCTTGGCCTTCACCTGCTCGACCTTCTGAGGGTTGGCCGCGATCACCTTATCCACAGCCACCTCGATCGCGCCCGTGTCCGTCACCTGACGCAAGGAGCGCGTCTCGACGATGTCGGCAGGGCTCCCGCCCTCGCTCCACACGATCTCGAACACGTCCTTGGCGATCTTGCCCGAGATCGTGCCGTCGCTGATCAGCGAAACGATCGAACCCATCGCCGCCGCCGACACCGGGCTCTGGCCAATCGGCAGGTCTACCTTATTCAGACGTCCGAACAGCTCGTTGACCACCCAATTGGCGGCGAGCTTCGCGTCGCGCCCGCGGGCCACCTCCTCGAAGAAGGCCGCACTCTCGCGCTCGGCGATCAAAACGCCCGCATCGTACAGGCTCAAGCCGTACTCGCGCATAAAACGCTCCTTCTTGTCGTCGGGCAGCTCCGGCAGCGACGCCTTGATCCGCGCCACGAACGCGTCGTCGAATTCGAGCGGCAACAGGTCGGGATCGGGGAAATAGCGATAATCGTGTGCCTCTTCCTTGGAACGCATCGACCGCGTCTCGCCCTTCTTGGAGTCGAACAGCCGCGTCTCCTGGCGGATCTTGCCCCCGCCTTCGATGACATCGATCTGCCGACGCGCCTCGTATTCCACGGCCGCCGCCACAAAGCGCATCGAGTTCACGTTCTTGATTTCGCAGCGTGTCCCGAGCTTACCCCCAGGCTTGCGCACCGAAACGTTCACATCCGCGCGCATGGAGCCTTCGTCCATATTGCCGTCGCACGTGCCGAGATAGCGCAGAATCGCCCGCAACTTCTTCAAATAGGCCGCAGCCTCTTCCGACGAACGCAAATCGGGCCGCGACACGATCTCCATCAGCGCCACGCCCGAGCGGTTCAAATCGACGAACGATTGATCGGGATGCTGGTCGTGCATCGACTTGCCGGCATCCTGCTCCAGATGCAGCCGCTCGATCTCGACCGTAAACGACTTGCCGCCCGGCATATCGACGATCACGACGCCCTCGCCGACGATCGGCTCCTTGTACTGCGAGATCTGATAGCCCGCCGGCAGATCGGGATAGAAATAGTTCTTACGGTCGAACGTCGACCTCTTGTTGATTTTGGCTTTAAGCCCCAGCCCCGTCCTCACCGCCTGCTCGACGCAATAGTGATTTATGACGGGCAGCATCCCCGGCATCGCCGCGTCGACAAAGCTCACATGCGCATTCGGCTCGGCGCCGAACTCCGCCGACGCCCCGGAAAACAACTTCGCCTTCGACGACACCTGCGCATGCACTTCCATGCCGATGACGACCTCCCACTTGCCGGTCGTACCCTCAAGCAAGGGCCCCATGTCGGTGCGTGACGTGACGAAAGCGGTGTTCATGATCTAATTCCTCCAGCCGGGCTGAGGCTTATACAAGGGAGCACGCGCGCCGCGCTCGCTCTTTTTGCCGATCGCCACATCATCGAAATTCAGCCCCCTCACCAAACCGTAACAGCGTAACATTGGCCAACTTTCGCCATTTTATCCGCAACGAAACCGTAACATGTTACGCTTCAGCATTGTGCGACCCCGCCACTGCGACCCGCGCGCAAGCATCCCGTGCGCAAACACGAAGTCATGGACATACTCAGTTCGCGTGTCGTCGCGTGCGAGAAGAACAAATAAGAAACCATTGGCAAGAAATCAAGAAAAAAGCCGGTCCCGACGCTG
This sequence comes from Alphaproteobacteria bacterium, assembly GCA_031413635.1. Lineage (GTDB taxonomy): Bacteria > Pseudomonadota > Alphaproteobacteria > Micropepsales > Micropepsaceae > SZUA-430. Next base: position 14,029 of record JANOFM010000107.1, read on the forward strand.
GTGCAGGCAAATTCTGCGCGACCGTTTTTCGATGCGGTCCTCAGGGTCCATTTTCACGCGACTCGTGAAGCAGAACGCCGAGGGAGGCCCAGACAAGCGAAACCAATGCACTCGCATTGGAAATCGACACGGCTCGGAACTTTCACCCCACTATCCGCCGCGCTGAATGTTTCGTCCGTAGAAGATTTCGCTGATTTCGTGATTGACGCGGCCGCGGACGAGTTTGGCTTCGCGGGTCGAAAGGTCCGCCTCGCCGGCACCGAACAGATACGTGTCGAGGTCGAGTTCCTTCAGCCTCATCTTCGTATGGAAGATGCTCTCTTGGTAGACGTTCACGTCGACCATGTCATAGCGGTCCTGGATGCCGCGCGAGATGAAATTTTGGATCGAGTCGATCGCGTGGTCGATGAAGTGCTTCATGCCGCGCACATTGCGCGTAAAGCCGCGCACGCGGTAATCCATCACCACAATGTCGGACTCGAAGCTTTCGATGAGAAAGTTCAGCGCCTTGAGGGGAGATATCCGGCCGCAGGTGGAGACGTCGATATCGGCGCGGAAGGTGCTGACGCCGGCATCCGGGTGCGTTTCCGGATAGGTGTGCACGGTGATGTGGCTCTTGTCCAAATGGCCGACGACGGACGCCTTGCTCGGCGTGGCGAGGCCGTCGTGGTGACCCTCCGAGATCAGCATCGTGACGCTGGCACCCTGCGGATCGTAATCCTGCTTGGCCACGTTCAAGACGTGCGCGCCGATGATATCGGCGACTTCGGTCAGGATCGCGGTCAGCCGCTTGGCGTTGTAGACCTCGTCGATGTACTCGATGTACTCGCGGTTCTCCGCCTTCGTGCGCGCATAGCAGATGTCGTAGATGTTGAACGACAGCGACTTGGTCAGATTGTTGAACCCGTGAAGCTTGAGCTTCGGATTGCTGGTCGGCTTTACCTTCGCCACTTACGACTCTCCCCTGAGGTTGGGCGCAGGGATATAGATTTGGGGGGCGGGCTTCTAGGCCAAAGTATCGGCAGGACTGGTGGGTGCGGGCGGAGGCACCGCTTCCGCCCCACACTCAAAGTCGGCGAAATTTCTGCTAGCCGCACGCCGACTGCTTCGACAGCGCCGCCAAAGTGGGAATAGGCATGCTGTCACCTGATTTCTTTAGCAAACTCCATCCCGCCGTGACAGTGGCGGAAGTGGGGGAATTCAGGCCAGAGCGCCGGGGAATATGTATCGTGTCCCAGTATTACTACCATAGTCGTGGTGCAGGCGGCTCAACACCGCCGACAGCGCGCCCCCGCGCGGCGGTACGAGGATCAAGTGAACGTGGTTCGGCATAAGGCAATAGGCAAGCACGTCGACGCTTTCGGCCCGGCAGCGCGCAGCGAGAATCGCGAGATAGGCGCTGTAGTCTTCGGCGCTAAAGAACACCTGCTGACGACGATTGCCGCGCTGCGTAGTGTGATGCGGGACGCCGGGCGCGACCGCTCTTGCCAAACGAGCCGTGCAAGAACATAATGTGAACTCGCTGCTGGCGTCAACTCAGTTTGTTACGTGTCCCCGGAATTATGATCCTAGTTCTCCGAACTTCCGCTCTGCTCCCGCGCTTGCTCTAAAGCCGGAGCACCCGCCCGAGCGAACTTGCCCAGTTCTTTGCGCACTCAAAAAGCGTCGCATAGGAGGAGATGCCGTCGCCGGCTGCAATCATGCCCGCCGCACCCATGGGACCCGATCGCGCTTGCCCAACGACCCATGCACCGGAGTCGCCAGCCTTCGTCGCACCTGCCCAAAGTAGCGACAGCGGCTTGGCGACATAACCCGATGCCGGTGGATTAAGTTCGAACATATCCTTGAAACAAACGCACTGCCCACTCGGGAGCATGACTTCTTGCCAAATGCCGAACTTGGTCACGTTGAAACTCAAATTGCCGGTTTTGGCGCCAAGAACGACGACATTGCGCGGGATGTCCATAGGCGCGATGAAATCGATCAGAACACCCACGCCAGGAAACCCTTTGGCAGGGGTTGCGGCGTGGACATCGATGAGCGCGATATCCACCGGCGTCGCGGAGGTATCCAAATAGCAATTTACTCCACACTGGGGCATGGGTGTGAACGACGACGCATCAACGCAGGTCCCAATCGTCTGCCATTTTCCGCCCAACCAAGCTTCGACCGTTGCGCCTTTCGGCGCAACATGCGCACACGTCACGCCAAGGGTCCTTCCGCGATCGAGCACGAATCCGCCCAGCGTGCCTTCGATTCCGTTTGCGCGGATAAGAGCTCCGCTGCTCAGACTTGGGCTCAACCCTGCAGGCGCACGTGCACCACCGGAAAAAGCGCTCGCGACCGGCCGTTCCTCAACAACCGCCAAGAGGTTGGCGCGTGTCGCCAAGCGAAGGATGCGCTGTCGTTCGTAAGGGTCCTTCAAAGACGACGGGCGAAAGCGAAAGTGCAGCAAGAAGGGCGGCACCCTGTCTGGATGGGGAAATTGCCAATGGCGCAACAATCTCAGCCACTCATCTCCTCGCCATACTGGGTCGGGAACAGCGGAACCCAATTCGATGTCCGGCCAAATGGAATCCCAGTGCCATGGCAATGGAGTATTCGAAAGGCTGTCGTGAGCCCACATCCGCTCCCAGAGGGGGTGCCTTCCAACCCACACTCCCTGATGTCCCGCCTCCGGCTTTGCCTCCGCGAAAACTTGTTTCAGCAAATTCTTTACATCGTCGCGTTCGGCGAAATCGATCAGATCACGCATAGCCGGTCTACCTTATTTGCGTGGTTCGATGAGTCCTGCAAACAGCGTGAAGAGCACGAGAAGGGCCGCTCCAGTTTTCTCATCATGTGCGTCGTAGAAGACGCTGAACTTTGGGCACGCGGTCAGCGCGTAACTCCAAACAACGAACGCAACAGTGGAAACTGTGGCGTGCACCTTCCACGGTTTTGTCCCGCCCTCGCTCAGCTTGTAGATGTAGCCGGGTGTGGCACCAAGGAACAAAGCGAAGACCACCCACCAAAACAAGGGCACGGTGCCATTGCAGGCATCCGGATTGGTCAAAATATTCTGAATTGCGACGTAAGCTGCCAAGACCTCGCCTGGCACGTATTTGGCGACACGGTCGACGTAGCCGTCACCGGCCTGCGTCGCGCCTTTTGCCGTAGGACCGACCGCATTCGGAATTGCTAGTCTCGACATTGTTTTGTCTCCGTCGGCGTATCTGCGAACTCCAAACCACCTGAGTTCACCTATTTCGCAATCGAAGGCCGCCCTAGGAGCTTTCGGTTGCCGGAATTCTTCCGCGTGCTGTGTCAAAGTGATTGGGACCGATCAGCGGCGGCTTGTAGCCGTCGATCGTCATTTCCAACCTCACCACGCGCTCCGCCAAGTTGTTGTTTGTGATGACCGCGCCAGCCATGGCCGCATTCTTTGCTTTTTCGGCAATGAGTTCACCGCCAGCCTCCAGCCGAACGACCCGGTCGCGCAAACTCATTATCTCTGTTTCGATCTTCATCATTGTCGTCTTCAATGACTCGACGGTACTCGTCAGAAGGAACACCTTCTCAAGCAACTCAGTTACCGCCATCAGTCGACCTCAATTTTCCAAGCAGCCCGGTTGCCCTGGCGTTCAAATCGCTCAAAGACGCCCCGACATTGTCGAACAAACGGGAAATAAGGTCCGACATCGCATCATCAATCTCCTCGCGCCCGTCCTTCCGCGCGGAAGGCCGTTTCGACGACACCGGTTGGAACTTCTCAAAACCAACAAGTCTGGAATCGGATAGCCTCGCGATCAAGTCATCAACTTCGTCATCCTCCAACCGCGATGTCTCGGTTCCAGATGCAATCTCTCGATCCGGCGACTCATGACTTCCCATTGCACGGCGCAATGCCTCCGATCGCGCAGCGCGGAGCGCCTTTGTTTCTTGCAAGCCTTCCTTAGACACAGACAGCGACGCCTCCGGATCGGCCGGGAAACGCCCTGGTTTCTTAGGTGGTTTCCCCGCCTTCTCCGTTCCCCCCACCGTCGGCGGACTCGTCTTATCACCGGCCATGTCCGCCTACCTGCGTTGCGTCCCGCATCCTACGATCAGTCACGATTGCAGGCAAACAGAGTTGAAAAACAATCAGCGGGAGAATTCGCCTCTGCATTGTTCAGCGCTAGCGCCCATTTGCCTATGAGTCTAACAGTGCACTGATGCAGTATGACTGCCCCATGATCTAAGTCCGGGTCGTTTCCCGCAGAGCTTGAAAATTGGGAAATGCTCAAAATTGATTCCACTAGCCGTGCCGAATTTTCCGGCACTGGAATAGGGTGACAGCATACCCATTCCCGTCAGTTTCGATCATGGGAATGGGCACGCTGTCACCCTAATTACCGCCGCCGCGCTGAATCGCGCTTTTTCCGCCACCGCACGATCATGTCGTAGATCGGCCCGAACCCCAGCAATGCTGCGCCCACGAAGGGCGCCGCAACCACCGGCAGGCGAATGCCCAAAAGGCTGTCGGGGCTCGTTATCGTCACTCCTGCGGTCGCCGCCAGCCCCACGCAGATCAGAGCCACGCCCGCCACCACCCGCGCCTTGGGCACTGTCCGCCCGCCCCTGATCGGGCCGAAGCTGCGCTCGTGCCGCGCGAACACCGCGATCATCGGCAGCAGTGCTGCGATGTAGATCGCGAACCACAGCGGGCGCGAGGCCCACCACGTGGGCGATCCGGGGACATGATCCAAGCCCAACCCGCCGAGCAGGACCCAGCACACCGTCATCACCAGCACGAAGGCGGTGAGGTGCCACAGATAGACGGTCATGATCATCCCGTTCATCAGCACCGTCGCGGTCCAGATGTTGAGATTGTCGAGCATCCTGCGGCCCAAAGGCTCGAGCGCGAGCACCAG